>NZ_CP108036.1:7869665-8184098 GCF_036170895.1 Streptomyces erythrochromogenes
GTTGTACGGGTGAAGCGCGACGCTGAACGCGCGAGACTCAGGTAAAATCATACCAATCATCCTGATGGCAAGCCCTTCGGTGAGCCATGGTCGAGTAGGAATGGGCAGTTGCAGCAACTGCAGCAACAAGGGACCCACTGGAGCGCATTTGATGTGATCCGCCGTGCCTGCCGACGCGTTCCTCCACGTCCCGGGACATTGCCCGGCCGCGCTTCCCGGCTGCCCGTGGCCACCGGATCGCAGGACACCGTGTTCGCAATCTTCGCGGCCCACGAACGGCGCCGGGCGGCCGACCGGGAGGCGCTGTTCGCGGAGATCACCCGCACCCTGCGTCCCGGCGGCACGCTCATCCTGGTGGAGCACCTGCGCGACCGGGCCGACACTGCCACCTTCGGGCCCCGGGGCCTGGCACTTCATGCCCCGCCGCGAGTGGCCCGCCTCGCCGACGGGGCGGGCCTGCACACCGTCACCGAAACGCGGATCGCGACCATCGTCACGGTCTTCGCCTTCCGTCGAGAACTCCGGGACCACCAACGGCGCTTGTATTCAGCAGTGGGGACGCAGCGGACAGGCCGGATCCACGTGGTAACCCGCCGCCCAGGCCGACGCCTGGCAGCGGGCGCAGCTGTGCGGCCGTGACCCACGTGCTCGGTGCACCCGGGGACCGGGCTCCCGGACCCCTTCCGCCGTAAAGCGTCGCTTCAACTGCCGTACTGGCGCTCTCCACCTTCATACCCAGGCGCGGTGGAGGCGGACGGCCCCGCACGGGTGGGGAGGGACTGTTGCCCGGAGTGCGAGTTTGGGACGCCCGTCGCACAGCCGACGCCCGGCCTGCGCCCCTGCCTGCCCGTGCGCCGCAGCCGGTGGCGAATCTGGCTCACCGGCTACGGGCTCGCCGCGTGAATGCTCGACTGGGCCGTACCCCTACCGTGCTCGCGTCGGTCTGGACCAGGGGCAGCCGTGGGCGTCTGGCAACAGGGACGATCGCGGTTCGTTCGTTCGGGATCTTGGGCGGCTACGGCTTGAAGGGCACCATGCAGGGCTCAGGCACGTATCCGGTTATGCCCTCGTAGGTGACCTTGTTCCACTGGTTGTAGTCGATGTACCCCCTGCTGTCGCACACGTTGTGCGCACCGCCGAAGTAGCGCACGTAGGAGCCGGAGCCGTCGACGACGCCAGCAGCCGACGCGCCCTTGGGCATTAGGCCGAGGGCTGTGCTGTTGGTTGTCGCCTTGGCTCGAATGCGTACGGATTCCTCGGCCCACAGGGTTAGCAAATCGACGTCCCGTGCTCGCTAGGTCCGACCTGCGTCCCGCCAGCCCCGGAAGCCGAGCGCGTACACAGGTGAGGCCCGGCACCCAGAGCGCTCTGGGGGAAGCGGTACCACCGGGAGGCCCCAACGCCCCGGCACCGCCCACCGGCGGATGCGCGGGTCCTCACTGGCGCCCAGCACAGAGTGCCCGATCACTCTGTCCGGACTCACACTCAGACCAGAGTCGCCTTCAGACGGGCTGCTTTCTGGCGGACAGAGTGGATGCGTTCGGTGGCGTCGTGGATGGCGGTGATGGCGTCGCGGAACGGTTCGCGTCTGCCGTGTCGGGCGGGGAGGGGGCCGCAGGTGATGAGGGCGGCGCGTCCGGCGGGCTGGGCGCATCTCACGCCGGTGAAGAGCGGCGTGTCGGTGACGTTGATGTCGGCGTAGACGAACACTTGGGTTGTGGAGGGGGAGCGGAACCGTTGGCGGGGGCGGTCGTTGTACCGGCCGCGACACACACTGCCCGGCAACTTCATCCGTTCCCCCACGGGTCTGCCCGGGGGCGTGCCCAGTTCCTGACCACCTGTCCGCGTCAGGTGGTCAGGCACTGGGCAACAACCCTCGTGAACGGGGCCGCCGGCCGGGCTAGGGCCCGGGTAGCCCGTGACGATATGCCGCGAGGGATGCCGTTCGCATTCTGTTGCTGATCTATGGGGCCTGCGCGCCGGCCGGATCGTCTTCTCAGCAGTACCTGGCGGCCGCTGCGGAGGCTCCCTCATCCCAGGCCTTGTCGTAGGCCGAAAGCGCAGTGGGGCCTCCTGCCTGGGGCCGTCCCTTCCTGGCCTGGCAGTTCTCCTTGACCGCCGTGTAGCCGTCGGTGTAACCGGTGGTCCTCTCATCGTTGTTGTTCGGGGCCGGGAGGTTCTGCTGGTGCTTGGTCACCGTGACCGTCTTCTTGATGACCTTGCCGAGGCGGTTCTTTATGGTCTTGGTGACCGTGGTGGTCGTGACGACCTTGACCTTGTTGCCGTGGTGGTCCCTGGTGGTCTCGGTGACCGTTTTGGTCTTCTGGGTCATGGTCTTGCCGTGGGGCAGGTTTCGTGTCGTGGTCACCATCTCGGTCTTGGTAGTCGTGGTGTTGCGGCCCGTGTGCGCCAACTGCTGGTGCACCGCCTGGACCCCTGTGCCCTGCGGAGCCGCGGGTGCGGCGAAGGCGGTGGTGGGCAGGAGAGCTCCACCGGCGGCGAGGGCCCCGGAGGCGCCGAGGAGGGCGAGACGCTGGGGCAGGGTGGTACGGGTCATGATGGTGCTCCTTGACATGAGGGACGACCGGGAGGCCGGGAGGACCGGCCCTGCCCGGCGGGACCCTGCTGGGCCCGTGAATCCATTGGGCTTCAGCGACCGCTTGCTGGTCATGACCCTGAAACTCGGGGCCTGACGGGCACCCATCTGCCGTGGCGTCCCGCGCAGCCCCGGCACCGTCGACGCGTGATCTCCGTGGAGGAGTCCCGGGCCGCATGGTCGGTGTTGTGGGCCGGCCACGTGGGCGGGGCAGCCCCAGCAAGCCTGGCCGTCGTCCTCGGCCCCGGGGGCTACGCCGCCTTCACCCGCACTGCGCTGTCCGCGCACCCCCGCAGGCCAGCCGCATCACCCTCCCCGGCCCGGGACGACCAGCGATACCGCCCTCGCCTCCGACCTGCTTCAGGGCCTGGGCTAACCGGCCCGCATCCCGGGCCGGCACGCCACTGCTGTGGGAGGCCGCTGCGGCCTGGCACCGGCGCAGGAGTTCCGGGCGCATAGGGAGGCGGCCGCGGACGCGGGCGTGCTGCTGCGTGAGGCCGCCGCCCTGACCGGCACCCGCCCGCCGGTGGCGGGACCGACGTCGCGTACGGCGGGGGCCCGCAGCGCACCGCCGGCACGGTCCTGCCGGCGCGCAGCCCGGGCACCGGGGGAGCGGCGGGCCGTGGCCTGCCGCCCCCGGCCTGTACCCGGTGTGCCGGCCCGTCCGCGCCCCGTTCCGCCACGGCCGGACCGGCCCCGCCGGCCCGTACCCGCTGACCCGCCCCGACCGATTGAGGGAGTCCTTGCTGATGCCGGCCGGATACCCGCCGCTGCCCCAGCCGTTCGCCGAATCACTGGGGAGGCGGGCACAGACGGCGATGGCCTACCGCCTGGTGCCGGCCGTCTCCGACGCGGTCCGCCGCGCCGCCCAGAAGCGCTTCACCGGCCAGGCTGCGGGTGCTGCCCCCGCCCTCCCGGACCCCGGCGGTCTCGCCCGGTTGCAGCGCCATTTCGCGCGCTGCCCGGTACCTCGCCCGCCGTCCCCGGGAACGCAGCGGTGGGCGTCGGCTCCGAGGCGGCCCTCGCCACCACCGACTACGGGACCGGGCCGCTCGATTGGCGGACGGTCGAGGGGCGGCGGCAGGGCTCTGGCCGCTCCCGGCGCTGCCGACCACGCCCACATGCGGCCCGTCCCGACCAGTGGAATAGTGGGGAACGGATAGGCGCCCCTTGGGGATGTGGATGACCACAGACCTTCACGTGTCGTCAGCATCTCCGCTCCCTCGCGCCGAGGTCGAAGGCGCCGTCCCCTCAACTGCAACCGGCAGGAACCGGGCCCTGAGCATTACCCGTCGTCTCTGAGGCCTGCCGCTGAGCTGACATGTTCACCGCCGACACTCCTCCGTGAGACACGGGAGACGTGCGCGGTCGGGGCCCTCGTTGAGCAAAGTGACTGCCGTCAGCCGGGGGAAGGACATCTCATGAGAAGAAGGACCCTGTCCACCGCGGCCGTAGCTGCTATGGCGTTCAGCGGGTGGACCGCTGTCAACACGGCCGATGCAGCGCAACGGGCCGCACCCGGCGCCATCTGCTTCCTCTCGGAAGGCCCCAACAACACGTTCGGCGTGTCGGGCGAAGGGTTCAGGCCCGGCGAACGCGTCACCGTAAGGGACTCACAGGGCACCACGGTGCGCACGACCACAGCCATCACAGGAGGCTTCTTCGAGGTCATGGGGCTGCCGAACGACACCTACAGCGCCGCGGGACGTCGGGCCACGGCGATCTGCCCGAAGTGGGTGTCGGACGAGGAGGCCGCGATCAAGTGCACCGTGACCAAGGGCCCGGGCACGACCTACGGCGTGTCCGGCAGGGGATTCCCGGTGGCGGAGACGGTCACGTTGAAGAACTCCTCCGGTGCCGTTGTGAACACCACCCAAACCATCCAGGACGGGTTCTTCGAGTTCACCGGCGTCCCCAACGACACGTACACCGTCACCTCGAAGTTCGCGAAGGTGACCTGCGCCAAGGCCGCCGAGTAGCGGAACCCCCCCGCCCACGGCAGGCCGACCAGGGCACGGGACGGGCACCCGCCGCGACGGTCCTCGACAGGTGAATCTGCGCGGACTCCTCCGTCGTCGTTCCGGGCCCGACGCAGGCACTTCCTGAGTCGTCACCCCGCGCAGCACCTTGGGTTCATACGGTCCCTCCGCACGTAGGTCGGTGCAGGGTGATTGCTATCACCGACCGGTGCTACGTCCCTTCACAAGCGAGGGGTGACCTTCGAGGCCGAAGGCCCGACCCCCTGCCGTCGACGCGGGTTGACCTGGGCTTGCGAGCCGAGGGATGAGTACTGCAACGAGAAAGCCAGCACCGGCGTACGCGTCCGCCCAGCTGTCTGCGGGAGGCCCAGCCCAAGGCGCATGCTCCGTGCTGCCGCGGCATCCTCACCGAATCGGCGTCGACCCCGCGCCTGCAGGCATCGTCCGAGCGCGGTTGCCTGAAGCCCCTGAAGCCCCTGAAGCCCCTGGAGCACAGTGGCCAGTCCGGCCGGTCATGTCCGGCGCACCCTGCGCCGGGGCCGCCGCCCGCGGCCCCGCATGTCAACCCGACGCGAGCCGACCGGTGCACTGATGTCCGGGCGGGGACTCATGGGACATGGCCCGGCACCCGGCTCAGGTTCCGGGGAGGATACGGCGCGTTTCGTAGGCCCACATCGCGATCTCGACCCGGTTGCGGGCGCCGAGTTTGGCCATCAGGCTGGCCAGATGCGTCTTCACCGTGCTGAGGCTGATGTGCAGTGCATCGGCGATCTCGGTGTTGGTCAGCCCGCGAGCGACGGCCAGGAGCACCTGCTCCTCGCGGGCGGTGACGGGGGAGACCGGCTGGGCCACGGGCCGGCCGGCGGGCAGGTCCGCGAATGTCTGGAGCAGACGGACGGTGACGCTGGGCGCAATGAGCGCCTCACCGCCGGACGCCGACCGTACGGCTTGGGCCAGAAGGTCTGGTCCCGTGTCCTTGAGGAGGAATCCGCGGGCGCCGGCACGCAGCGCGCCGTAGACGTACTCGTCGAGGTCGAACGTGGTGATGACGACCACGGCCAGCGGGTCGGCGACGCCCGGGCCGGCGACCAGCCGGGTGGCTTCGAGCCCGTCGAGTACGGGCATGCGGATGTCGAACAGGCAGACGTCGGGGCGCAGTTCGCGGGCCAGACGTACCGCCTCCCGCCCGTCGGCGGCCTCGCCGACCACCTCGATGCCGGGCTGGGCGTTCAGCATGATCCGCAACCCGTTGCGGATGATCGTCTGGTCGTCAGCGACGAGGACGCGAATGGACACCGCTCTCGCTCCTCGCTCTCGGCAGTTCGGCGTTGACATGCCAGCCCCGGTCGGTACCAGGGCCGGCTCGTAGTGTGCCGCCGAGCAGCGTCGCGCGCTCGCGCAATCCGGTAAGTCCGTATCCGTCGCGACCCCGGCCGGTGCGCCGGCCGTTGTCGCGCACGCTCACCCGCACCGTGTGCCGTTCCGCGGCGACCCGGACGACGACCTCGGTCGCGTCGACCGCATGGCGCAGCGCGTTGGTCACCGACTCCTGCACGATCCGGTAGACGGCCGCGTCCACGGCCGGGGGCAGCGCGTCCAGTTCGCCTTCGAGCCCCAGGTCGACCCTGAGGCGACCCCCCGGGGTGCGCACCAGGCGCTCCAGATCCGCGACTCCGGCAGGGGGCGCCAGCTCGGCGCCGACCCCGCGGTCGCGCAGCGCGGCGACCATGGCGCGCATTTCCTCCAGCGTGCGCGCCCCTTCCTCCTCGACCTCCTCCAGCGCCTCGACGGCGGCTGACGGGTCGGTGCCCGCGAGCACCCGGCCCGCCTGGGCGATGATCACCATGGCCGACACGTGGTGGGCCACCGTGTCGTGCAGTTCCCGGGCGAGCTGCTCGCGCTCGCGGGAGCGCACCTGGTCCAACTGCCGCTCGCGAGCGGTCACCCGGAACCGCACGGCAGCCCCGACCACGCCGGGCAGCAGCAGGAAGACGAAGCCCACGACCTTTTCGACGACCGGGGTCCCGTCCGTGACGACGCACAGCGCGCCGGCCGCGAGGATCACCGCGCCGCCCAGCACGATCTCGCGTCCCGATCCCCACCGGGGCAGCGCGTACACCAGCACGAGCACGACCGCGCCGGTGTACAGGCCGACGGGCTCGCGCGGTGCGGCGACGAGCGAGGCCACCGGAAGCAGGATCACCGAGCCGAACGCCAGCGTCACCATCGCCAGCGGGCGGGTCCGGCGCCAGAGGGGCAGCAGGCACAGCCATACGGCGACCACCACCGCCACCGGCCGCCACACGACGTTCTCGCGCAGGGTGGCCTCCAGCGCCACACCGGCAAGGCCCGCGGCGAGCAGCGCCCAGTCCCGCCGCACCCGGGCGGGCGGGTCGGGCGGCCGGGGTTCGGTCCACAGGGTTCGCAGGTCGTCTCGGAGCACAGTTCTCAGCCTAGGGACCGCGGCGTGCCGCGCATCGGCCGAAAGGACGGGTCGTCACTCCGCCCCGGGGCCGACGGATCCGCGGCCTTCGGGCCGATGCCGCGGAGCGCCGCGGCGACGAGCCTCGGTATCGGCGGCCGTACAAGGACGGCCGACGAGGTGGTTGGAGGACCCGATGCTCTCGAAAGCCCTGTTGCGCCTGGGCGCAAGCGCCGCCCGCCATCCCTGGCGGGTGATCGCGGCGTGGCTGATCGCCGCCACGCTCGCCGTCCTCGCAGCCGTAGCCTTCGGCGGGCGTACCGCGGACTCGATGACCGCTCCGGGACTGGACTCCGGACGGGCCGCGGAACTGATCGAGCGGGCCGGCACCGGCCAGGAGGGGATGACCGCCCAAATGGTCGTCACACCCCTCGACGACGGTGCGACGTTCTTCGACGACGACGGCGCGCGCACCGCTCTCACGCGGCTGCGGGCCGAGGTGAAGCGGTTGCCGCACGTGCTCGGCACGAGCGACCCGGTGGGGGCGCTCGACACCGGCCGGGACACCGCCGTGCGCGGCGGCCTCGTTTCGGCCGACGGGCGGATCGCGGTCGTCCGGGTGCAGTACCCCGACCAGAGCCGGCTGTCGGCCGAAGACCTCGACGCCCTCGTCGATCTCGGCGACCGGCTGCGCGCCGAGCTGCCCCTGCGCATCGAGATGGGCGGGCACCTCTTCTACGCCTTCTCCGACCCCGACGGCGGCGCGAGCGAGCTGATCGGCCTCCTCGCCGCGGCCGCGATCCTGTTCCTGGCGTTCGGTTCACTCGTCGCCGCCGCGCTGCCGATCGGCATGGCGGTCTTCGGGCTGACCATCGGAGTCGCCACGATGACGGTACTGGCGGGGGTGACGGACGTCCCGACCTTCGCCCCCGTCCTGGGCAGCATGGTCGGGCTCGGAGTGGGCATCGACTACGCGCTGTTCGTGCTCGCCAGGCACCGGGAGTACCTCGCGTGCGGGCTCGATCCCCACGAGGCTGCGGGGCGAGCGGTGGCAACGGCGGGGCGGCCCGTGGTCTTCGCCGGCGGCACCGTCGTCGTATCGATCCTCGGCCTGGCGGTCGCGAACGTGCCGTTCATGACGGTGGGCGGGCTCGCCGTCTCGATCGTCGTTCTGACCATGGTGCTCGCGTCGGTGACGCTGCTGCCGGCCTTCCTCGGCGCCGCCGGCCCACGCCTGGCCCGGGCCGGCCGGGTCGGCCGGGCTCTGCAGACCGGGAAGCCGGGCCGACTCGCACGGCGGCGGGACCCGGCGGCAGGCGCCGCCCACGCCGCCGGGTGGCGTCGCTGGATCGGGCACGTCAGCCAGCACCCGGTGCCGTACGCGATCGGCGCGGCGGGGCTGCTGCTGACCGCGACGCTGCCCGTGCTCGGCCTGCGCGTCGGCCTGCCCGACGACGGCTCACTGCCCCACAGCCGTACCGAGCGCCGCGCGTACGACCTCGTCGCCGAGGGCTTCGGGCCGGGCACCAACGGTCCCCTCGTCATCGCCGCGGACCCCGCCGGTGATCCGGGCGTGCTGGACCGTCTCGTCGCCGCGGTCGCGGCGGATCCGGGCATCGCATCCGTCGCGCCGACGCACGTCGATCGGGACACCGGCATCGCGACCCTCGTGGTGTTCCCGACCACCAGCCCTCAGGACAAGGCCACGGCCGACACCATCGCCCGGCTGCGCACCGACGTGCTGCCCACGGCGATCGGGGACGGCCCGGCCAGGGCCCACGTCGGCGGCGCTGCCGCGAGCCTGTCCGATGTGGGCCAACGCACCAGCCAACGCCTGCCGGCGTTCGTCGCCGCCGTGCTGGCGATGTCGTTCCTGCTGCTGATGCTGGTCTTCCGCTCGATACTCGTACCGCTCAAGGCGGTGCTGCTGAACCTGCTGAGCATCGGCGCGGCCTACGGCATCATGGTCGCGGTCTTCCAGTGGGGCTGGGGAGGCGCACTCATCGGGCTGGATGCGACGGTTCCGATCGTGTCGTTCATCCCGATGTTCCTCTTCGCCATCCTGTTCGGCCTGTCGATGGACTACGAGGTGTTCCTCCTCTCCCGCGTACGCGAGGAGTACCTGCGCACCGGAGACAACGGCACGGCGATCGTCGAGGGCATCTCGCGCACCGCCCGGATCATCACCTCGGCCGCCCTCATCATGGTGGCGGTCTTCCTGTCCTTCGCCGTCGCCGACGATCCCTCCGCCAAAATGTTCGGGCTCGGCCTGGCCACCGCGATCTTCATCGACGCCACGGTCGTACGCATGGTGCTGGTACCGGCGACCATGACACTCCTCGGCCGGACCAACTGGTGGCTGCCGAAGTGGCTGGACCGGATTCTTCCCCGCGGCCCGGTCGGCACCGACGACACCGACGCGGAATCCACGGGCGGGGCCCCGCGTCCACGGCTGGTCGACCGCTGACTCGACTCCTGCCCGCCCTTGGCGTCCACCACAGCGCACGCCACCCCGACTGGACCTCCTCGGGGGACAGGCTCCACGCGATGGGCAGCTCGTCGATCGTCATGGGATTCACCTTTGGGACTCCGGGGGCCCACGCCGCCCGAAGATCGCCACGTTACAGGTCGGGGCAGTCTCCACTGCCGCCGAGTGAGCGAAGGGCGCGGGCCGTTGTCGGCACGGATACGGCCTCGGTGGAATGCGCCGTCCGGATGTAAGGGGGAAGGAGTGGTGAGCCTGCGGCAGTTCTACGCCGGTACCGCGCTCGGTCTCGCGTTGAGCGCCGCGGGCCGGGCGCACCAGCCGCCCTCCGGACTACGGCGCCCGCTACGCCGGCTCGGGGACCGGGGTGCGCGGCCCGGCCGCGTGGACGCTGCTCCTCGCCGCGGTGGTGGTCAGCGCTGTCAGGTGCGTCCGCAGGGCTCTCGGGCCCGACCTGACGCCCCGCGCTTCGGGTGTGTTTCCCGGGCTGCGGGTGCTGGAACCGGTCAAAGTCCGCTCGTGCGCCGCAACTCTTCGATGGACAGGGCGTTAGGACTGGCCTGACCCGGACAGCGGGCCCCGGACCGTGACCGGTTGTTGGTGTGCGTGCTGCGGTAGGCGTACGGGCTCCTGGCCGTGGTTGGCGGCGTGGTTGCCCAGCCCGGCATGGTCCGTGAGGGGGACGCGTTGGCACGCCACACGACAAGCGGAACCGGCGCCGTGGGTCCTTGCGCTAGACACATACCCGTGATCATCGGCTACTGCAGGACAATGACCGACCGCTGCCGATCCGCCGGCGGCACCGCACTTGCGACCAGGGCTGAAGGGGGGAGCCCGTGTCGTCGAGACGGCTTCTTCGAGTGAACCGACGCGTGATGCGCACCGTACGCGGCTGGCCGCGCGCCCTACTCCTCACACTCGCCGTGACGCTCACGGTGACCGCACCCGCCGACGGGGCGGCGGCCGAGCCGCGTCCCGGCGTTCCCCCCACGGCCAGCAGCCCGTCGCGAGCGGACGGTGAGGGGAAGCTGTCGCGGGTCAAGGTGAAGCGGCGCGTGGACGTGCGCACTCTGCCCCGGCCGAAGCGCGTCCCCGAACCGCAGGTGCAGCCCTACCTCGCCCCTCCGAAGGGGCCGGCGCCGGTGGGACCGACGAGGCAGCCGACTCTGCCGGTCACCACCGCGGCCCTGACCTCGAAGACCGGCGCATCCCCGAAGGCAGCGCCGTCCACGGCCGTCATCCAGCGGCTGAAAACGTTTCCCACGCTCGGGAACGTTGACGCCACCGGTCCGTCCGACACCCAGCTCGCGGTCGGCCCCACCCACATCGTCCAGTTCGTGAACCGCTCCGGCCAGGTCTACGACAAGGCCGGCACCGCAGTCGGCGCCCCCTTCGACCTGGGTGCCTTCTTCGGCTTCGCCGCGGACACCGGCGGTGATCCGCGGGTGCACTACGACGTGGGCTCCGGTCGCTTCTTCGCCGCGTACGAGGGACTCCTCACCGGCGGCGACGAAGTCGACGTCGCGGTCAGCGACACCTCCGACCCCCGCGGGAACTGGACCGTCTACATCGCCGGCAGCAACACCACCAACGTCCTGCAGGACCAGCCGAAACTCGGCTACTCCAACGACAAGGTCACGCTCAGCTGGAACAACTACGACCTGACAACGACCCCCCGGGAGTTCCTGGGCGTGGTGACCGTGGTCGTCAGCAAGGCCGACCTGCTGGCCGCAGGCACGGTCGACCTCACGACGTTCGCCCAGGACAACACCAAGTTCCAGGTCGTCCCGGCCACCTCGCTGTCGGGGATCAACGACCAGCTTGCGATGGAGCACGACCCGCGTGACCCCGCCAACGTGGTGGTGCACACGTTCACCGGCGTGCCCGGCGTCAGCGCGGTCAGCCAGACCGAGAACACCATCGCCATCGGAAGCGCGCCCGCACCACCGACGTGTGGCGGCGTGAGGGGATGCGCGGCTCAGCCGCCCGGGGGCGACGCCACCATCGCGACGAACGACGACCGGATGCTCTCGGTTGCGTGGCAGAACAACCGCCTGTGGGGCGTCTTCAACGTCAGCTGCACCCCTCTCGGCGACACAGCGGTCCACAACTGTCAGCGCTACGTCCAGATTGCGACCGGTGGTGGCCAGAGCCTGGCGACCAACCTCAATCTCGGTCTCGTGGGCGGAGACATCTACTACGGCTCGTTGACCCTGAACGACGAGGACGACCTGTTCTCGGGCTTCACCGCGTCTTCGGCCACGATGTTCGCCACTGCCGTCGCGATCGCAGTGCCGGGTGGCAACTTCCCGGCCACCACCTTCGGCGACTTCTACGCCGCGGGCACCCAGGCCTTCTCGTGCAACTGCGGCGCCGACGTGCGCTGGGGCGACTACTCCGGCACCGCGCGCGACCCCAGCAATCCCAAGGACGTCTGGACCGTCCAGCAGATCGGCGCCATCGCCAACACCGGAATCCTCGGCGGTGACTGGGGCACCGCAATGGACCGCGTCACGCTGTCCCCGCCGACTGTCACGAGCGTCACCCCGAACCACGCACCCGAACTGGCCCAGTGCGTGAACACCGTGACCGTGCGCGGTACGGAATTCCCCACGAGCGGCACCACCGTCAGCTTCGGCTCCGTGGCCGCGACGAACGTGAACGTCATCGGGCCGGAGGAACTGACCGCGCAGGTACCCCCGCAGGCACGGGGCACGGTGGACGTCACCGTGACCAACGCCAACGGCACCAGCCCGGTCACCGCCGCCGACCAGTTCACCTACGACCCGGACACGACCGCACCGTCCGTCTCCGCGAGCGTCTCGCCCGCGCCGAACGGCGCCGGCTGGAACACGACCAGCCCGGCGACCGTCAACATCAGCGCCTCTGAAGGAGCCTGCGCCTCAGGGGTCCAGAAGATCACCTACAGTGCGAGCGGAGCCCAGCCGATCGCATCCACCATCGTCTCCGGAACCAGTGCCGCAGTCCCGATCACGGTGAACGGCCTGACCATCGTGACGTACACCGCCACCGACAACGCGGGCAACACCTCCGCACCGCAGACGATCACCGTGCGACTCGACACCGCAGGGCCGACGATCACCATCGTCCGTCCGGTGGCCGGCACGTACCTGTACCGCCAGCCGGTCACCGCGTCCTACTCGTGCACGGACGCCATCTCCGGGGTGGCGAGCTGCGTGGGCACGGTCCCCAACGGCAGCCCGATCAACACCTCCACGCTCGGCCAGCGCACGTTCACGGTCAACGCCACGGACAACGCCACGAACCCGTCCACCAGGAGCGTCACCTACAACGTGGCGTACCGGATCTGCCTGCTCTACGACCCGAGCCGCCCGGTCCGCCTGCTCGGCCAGGTCGTGATCAGCCTGCGGATCTGCGACGCGAACGGCAACAACCTCTCCAACCCGAACATCACGCTCACCGCCAGCCGCATCACCGGCCCCGTCACCAGGCCCGTCACAGGCCGCTTCAACTACCTCCTCTCCTCATACAGCCTCCCCGTCAGCACCCAGAACCTGCCCAACGGCGACTACAACCTCGAATTCACCATCAGCGGAGCGGACACCACGACCCACGTGGCACCGTTCACCCTGCGCTGAGATCCACGGCTCCCCTCGGAGCGCACCGGCCCGGCCCCTGTTCCTCGGGGCCGGGCCGGCGCGCGTCAGGGCAGCATGCGCGCCACCGTTGACGACGGCCCCCACACCTGTGACCAGAGATCGGCACGCTTCGACGGAACCGCCGAACCCTGGGTGGCCGCGGCCGAGGCCGAGCTGCGGGCCCGGGGTGGGATCGTCCTGCGCCTGGACGGCGAGGAGCTGCACGAGAAGGGTTCTCGCAGATGAACTCCGTCCCCTCGTGCAGGTGGGGGTGTGGAGCGCTGCCCTGGTCCTTGATGCGGACCCGCCATCCGGGGTTCTCAGTCGCGGAAATCGGCCATGCGGACGGCCGCAACGGGCTCGGTCCTCCTGGGCCTGAAGGCCGGGGTTCCTCGCTGGATCCCGCTGAAGTGGAAGGGGTTCCGGTCGGGCACCTCCGTCACCGGTGCCCCGGCCAGGACCGGTCCACCACCACGACGGAGAGCGCCCGATGCCCACCACCGGAAACACGGCGAGCCCCGGCACGGGCGCCGACACCGGTACCGGTACCGGCGCCGGGCAGCCCTGGACCGCGCTGCGGCACCTGCGCCATCTGCTGGACCTGCTCGACCAGGGCGCCGCGGCCGAGCAGTTCGCGCCGCCGGCCGTATCCGCCCGCGGCCCCCACCTCGACGGACCCGACGCGGCCGTGGTCGCGGGGGCCACCCGGGTCGCGCTCCGCATCCGCCGCACGCTCGGCCAGCACCGCCGCCGCGAAGCCGAACTCGCCGCGCTCTTCGACACCGCCGGAGACCTGGCCCCGGCTCAGGGACCTGGACGCCGTACTGAAGGCCATCGTCCGCCGCGCCAAACTGCTCCTCGGCACGGACGTGACGTACCTGTCCCTCATCGACGACGAGGCCGGCGACACCTACATGCGGGTGACCGACGGCTCCGTCTCCGCCGCGTTCCAGCAGGTCGGACTCGGCATGGGGGAGGGGCCTCGGCGGTCTGGTCACGGAGACGGCCCGCCCCTACTCCACCGCGACTACCGGCGATCCGGCACACCACGCCGCCATCGCCATCGACAGCGCCCGCCTGCTCGACGAGAGCCGCAGCGCATTCGTCGACCTCAACGAGGCCTCGCGGACCTCGAGGCGCACAGTGACGCCGTGCGGCGGGCCGAGGACGCCATCCGCGTAACGCCCGTTCCGCCACACGCCCGGCCCCGCTTCGCGGCGCAACCGGCCGAAGGCGCCGGCAGGTGGCAGGGTGGACGGCATGTGTGGCCGTTACGTCTCCACCCGTGGTCCCGAGGACCTCTCCGGCCTCTTCCAGGCGGCGCCCCCGGATCCGGGGCACGTGCTGGAACCCAGCTGGAACGTCGCCCCCACCGACGCGGTCTGGGCGGTGCTGGAGCGCGCCGACCGGGAGAGCGGGCTGCTGGAGCGCAGACTGCGGCCCCTGCGGTGGGGTCTGGTGCCGTCGTGGTCGAAGAGCCCGTCCGGCGGCGCGAAGATGATCAACGCGCGGGTGGAGACGGTGCACGAGAAGCCCGCGTACCGGCGTGCCTTCGCCAAGCGCCGCTGCCTGCTGCCGGCGGACGGGTTCTACGAGTGGCAGGCCGTCCCCGCCTCCGCCGGAGTCAAGGCGCACAAGCAGCCGTACTTCATCCGTCCCGAGGGCGGCGACGTGATGGCGATGGCCGGGCTCTACGAGTTCTGGCGCGACCCCGGCATCACTGACGACGACGATCCGGCGGCGTGGTGGGCCACCTGCACGATCATCACCACCGAAGCGACCGACGCGGCGGGCCGCGTCCACCCCCGCATGCCGCTCGCGCTCGCCCCTGCCGACTACGAGGCCTGGCTCGACCCTTCCCACCAGGACGCGGACGAACTGCGCGCCCTGCTCGCCGCGCCCGGGGGCGGCCGGCTTGACGTCCGCGCCGTGTCGACCGCGGTCAACAACGTGCGCAACAACGGGCCCGAGCTCCTCGACGAGCCCGCGGACCCCGCGCCGCCGGCGGCGGCGAAGTAAAGAAACATTGACACGATGTCCTCCCTGCTTGACACTTCACGTGTCAGGTTTTCTTTACATGGGGAGCGGTCGTGGCAGTCGAGGAAAAACGCGCATGGATCATGATCGTGGTCACGGTCGTGTCGTACGCGGTGTACCTGGCACTCGTCCTCGGGAGATCCGGGGACGGCCCGATCGCCGAGGAGCCGTACGCCGCCGCCCTGCTGTGGACGGTCGGCTCGGCCATCGCCGCCTCCATCCTGCTGCACATCACCGTGGCGCTCCTGTCGCCCGAGGAAGGCAGGATCAAGGACCAGCGCGACCGCGAGATCCACCACTTCGGCGACCACATCGGCCAGTCGTTCGTCGTCGTCGGCGGCGTGGCCGGGCTCGTCCTCGCGATGGCCGAGGCGGACCGGTTCTGGATCGCCAACGCCATCTACCTGGCGTTCGTCCTGTCGGCGCTGCTCGGATCCACGGCGAAGATCTTCGCCTACCGGACGGGCTTCCAGCCGTGGTGAGGCCCACGAGGGTCACCAACAGGATCCGGGCCCTGCGCTTCGCCAACGGCGAGATGACCCAGGCCGAGCTCGCCCGCCGGATCGGCGTCACCCGGCAGACCGTCATCGCCATCGAACAGGGCCGCTACTCGCCCTCCCTGGAGAAGGCCTTCGAGATCGCCCGCGTGTTCGCCGTACCGCTCGACTCCGTGTTCCAGTACTCCGCCACAGTCACCACCACAGAGGGAGAAGACTCATGAAGGCGATCGTCCAGGACGGCTACGGCCCCCCGGAGGTGCTGCGGGTCGACGAGGTGGACCGGCCCGTTCCGGGCCGCGGCGAGGTGCTCGTACGGGTCCATGCCGCTGCCGTCGACCAGGGTGTCTGGCACCTCATGGCGGGCCTGCCGTACGCCCTGCGCCCCGTGTTCGGCCTGCGGGCGCCCCGTGTGCGGATACCCGGCATGGACCTCGCGGGGCGGGTGGAGGCCGTCGGGCCCGACGTCACCCGGGTCCGGCCCGGCGACGAGGTGTACGGCAGCTGCAAGGGGTCGTTCGCCGAGTACGCGTGCGCCAAGGAGGACTCCCTCGCCCCGAAGCCGGCGCGCCTCGGCTTCGAAGAGGCCGCCACCGTGCCCGTGTCCGCGGTCACCGCCCTCAAGGCACTGCGCGAGTCCGGCCGGGTCCAGGCGGGCCAGAGCGTCCTCGTACTGGGCGCCTCCGGCGGAGTGGGCACGTACGCCGTACAACTGGCCAAGGCCTTCGGTGCCCACGTCACCGGGGTCTGCAGCACCGCCAAGACGGACCTGGTCCGCTCCATCGGCGCCGACGAGGTCGTCGACTACACGCGGGAGGACCCCGTCGACGGCAGCCGCCGCTACGACCTCATCCTCGACATCGCGGGCAACCGGCCGCTGTCCCGGCTCCGCCGCGCCCTCACCGCCCGCGGAACCCTCGTCATCGTCGGCGGGGAGGGCGGCGGCCGGTGGATCGGCGGCAACGAACGCCAGCTGGGCGCCCTCCTGCTGTCGCCCTTCACCGGCCAGCGGCTGCTCCCGCTCGCCGTCATGGAGCAGCACCACGGCGACTTGGAGGCCCTCACGGAACTCATCGAGACCGGAGCCGTCACCCCGGTCGTCGACCGCACCTACCCGCTGGCCGAGGTCCCCGACGCCATCCGCCACCTGAGAGGAGGCCAGGTACGCGGCAAGATCGCGATCCGGCTATGAGCCGGCCGCGGGCTCCCAGGTGATGCGGGCGACGACCGGCAGGTGGTCACTGCCGGTGGCGGGCAGCGTCCGGATCTCGGCGAGGGTCGCCGAGCGCGCCAGGACCTGGTCGATCCGCGACACCGGGAAGGACGCGGGCCAGCTGAGGGCGAAGCCCCGCCGGGGCGCCGCCATCCGCGAGGTCAACGGAGCGAGCCCGCGGTCGTCCACGGTCCCGTTCAGGTCCCCCAGCAGGACCACCCGGTCCACCGGCTCGGCGGCGACGGCCGCGCCCAGCAGCCGCGCGCTCTCGTCCCGCAGCTGCGAGGCGAAGCCGGACGGCCGGATGCGGACCGAGGGCAGGTGGGCGACGTACACGGCGACCTCCCCCTCCGGGGTGCTCACCCCGGCCCGCAGCCCGCGGCTCCAGCCCTCCCCGATTCCCGCGGGTTTGATGTCCAGGCGCCGTACGCCCGTCAGCGGGTACTTCGACCAGAGGCCGACCGTGCCCTCGACCGCGTGGTGCGGATACCGCGACTCCAGGGCCGCCGCGTAGGCCGGCAGTGCGGAGGGGGTCACTTCCTCCAGAGCGACGAGTTCCGGCGCGGCTGCGGCCAGGGCGGCGGCGGTGCCCGCCGGGTCCGGGTTCTCGTCGCTGACGTTGTGCTGGACCACCGTGAGGTGGGGTGCGCCGCGTTCCGATGGGAGGAGCAGCCCGCCGAACTGGCCCAGCCACGCGAGGGCGGGCAGCAGCAGGGCCACCAGGGCCACGGCCGACCGGCGTACCAGCGCCGCCACGAGCAGCAGCGCAACCACCAGGCCGAGCCAGGGCAGGAAGGCCTCCACCAGGCTGCCGAGGCGGCCGACCGCATTCGGCACGGCGGAGTGGAAGGTCAGCACGGCGGCGGTCAGCAGGGCGAGCGCGGCCAGAACGCGTCCGCGCGCGCCCCCGGCCGACCGCCACCGGGCGACGCGGCGCATGCCGCCGGCCAGACCGCGGTCCGCGGCGCCGGCCGCACCTCTGCCCGTCTGCTCGGCCAAAGCCCCGCCCCTCCGCCCGCGTCCTGTACCCGTCCGCGTCCTGTCCCCGTCCCGTCCCGCAGACGTGAGCAGCCGCACGATGTCGCACGCTACGACGCATGATCCGCCGCCGGGGTTCCCGCCCGCCACCGGCGCATATGTTGTGGCGGAGGTGCACGGACCTGCCTGTGCGAGAGTGACCGGCGGGGCCCGGCCGTAGGGGCCGGCCCGGGGCGAGAGTGACGGGAGAGCCGCATGGGGTCAGCGAGGGTCGCAGTCGTGACGAGCGACACCGGACTCGACCAGGACACCGATCTGCCGCTGCTGCTGGACGCCTTGCGCGCGGAGGGTCTGTCCGCGGAGCCGGTGGCCTGGGACGCGGACCCGGGGCGCTGGGGCGGCTTCGACCTGGCCGTCATCCGCTCGACCTGGGACTACGTCGGACGGCTTGGGGAGTTCCTGGCCTGGGCCGAAGCCACGGCCCGCGTGACCCGGCTGTGGAATCCGGCACCGCTGGTGCGCTGGAACAGCGACAAGCGCTATCTGCTCGACCTCGCCGGGCGCGGGGTTCCCGTGGTGCCGACCCGCTGCATCGCCCCGGGCGCACAGTGCGCCGAGGAGGACTTCGACGGCCCGCACGGAGTGGTGGTCAAGCCCTCGGTGTCCGCGGGCGCGCGGGACACCGCGCGCTACGAGCCGGGCCGCGCGGCTGACGCCGTACTGCACGCCCGCATGCTGCTGGAGCAGGGGCGCACCGCGATGGTCCAGCCGTACCTGCCGCTGGTGGAGGAGGGCGAACGAGCCCTGGTCTTCTTCGCCGGGACCTTCAGCCACGCGATCCGCAAGCAGGCCCTGCTGACCGAGCCCGGGCAGATGGACAACTCCCGCGTGGCGCACCCCGGGGCCGCGCTCCACACCCCGACCGAGGCGGAGCTGCGTACGGCGCGGGCGGCGCTGGCCGCGGCTCCCGTCCGGGGCGAGCCGCTGTTCGCCCGGGTGGACCTGGTACTGGACGAGGCGAGGGGGCCGGTGGTCATGGAACTGGAGCTCATCGAGCCGAACCTGTTCATCGGACTCGCCCCGCAGGGAGCGGACCGGCTCGCCCTGGCCGTGGCGGTGGCGGCCCGGGAAGCGAAGGCGTAGCGGATTCCTTGTCGGTCGGGGCCGGGCTCGTGCCGCCCGGCCCGACCGGCCTACGACCGGCTACGACGTCCTGCACGCGCCGCGCATCCGGCGGCGGCGCAGCAGCAGGCCGACGCCGGCCCCGGCCAGGGCGGTCACCGCCACACCCGCCGTGGTCCACCAGACGGCGGCACCGTCGGCGCCGGACGCCGCCTGCGTCCCGGAGGGAGCCGGAGCGGGGGACGACGCGTCCGCGGAGGTCGCTGCGGCGGAACCGGAACCGGAAGCAGACGCAGAAGCGGCGTCGGGGGTCGGGGCCGAGACGGCCGGAGTGCCGCCGGTCGTGGCACCGGTGGTCCCCGCGCCGGTGGTCGGGGCCGGATCCACCACGGGCACACCGACTTCGAGTTCACCCTTGCCGAGCGCGGGGAACCCCACCTCGACGGTGACCTTCCACGAACCGGGCGGCAGCGTCTCGGCCGTGGTCCAGCCGGCGGGCGCTGCCGCCGGGTCGCGCACGAGGCGCCAGGGGCCCATCGTGCGGGTGCCGTCGACGCTGACCGCGTTCACGGTGGCGGCGACGTTCTCGTCGATGGCGTCCCCGTCGTTCTCCCAGGTGATGTCGGTGGTGACGTGGCCGGCGCGTTGCCCGGTCACCACCACCTTCAGGGTGTCTCCGTGGGCATGGGCGGCAGCGGGGATCAGGAACATGAGACCGAGTGCGGTCAGGGTGGCCGAGAGAACGATTCGTATGCGCATCGTCGGGGTGCTCCGGTCGAGATGAGGGGTACCGGCGGACGGCCGCATGGGGGCGGCCGTCCGCCGGGGGTGGGATCACGGCGTCACGGGGTGGTCCCGGGGCCAGGGCGTGCGAGCCCCTGGGCGTCCGGGCGTGGCGGCAGTGCTCAGCCGGACTTCTGGAGGGTCCAGGCCTGCGCCGCGCGGCCGTCCGCACGCTGGAGGTCGAGCAGCCAGTTCCCGTAGTAGGGGCGGTTGCTGACGGTGAGGGCGAAGCCGCCGCTCGGATCCGTGACGGTCACCGCGCCACCGCGGGTCGTCAGCTTCCAGGCCTGCGCGCCGTTGTTCTTGTCGCACGGCTGCTGCGAGACCCACATGCCCTGGGCGGGTGCGCCGCCCGGCTGGAGGCACTTGCCGGAGACCGCGGACCGGATGCGGACCTGGCCGCTGCCCGCGTCGTCGAAGTACCACTGCTGCTGGGCGTAGCCGTTGGCGCGGCCGCCGACGAGCACGGTGCCGTCGGCGGTGCGGCCGCCCCACACCTCGGCCGCCATGCCGGTGCTGCCGTTGCCGAGCGTGTAGCGGCTGCCCGGGGTGGTCGCCCCGCCGCCGGCACCGGTCGTACGGAAGCTCGCGGCCTTGCCGGGACCGCTGTCGCGGCCGGAGCCGTCACGGGCGGAAACGGTCACGGTGTAGGCGGTGTTGGGCTGGAGGTTGTAGATGCGCAGCACCTGCGACTGGACCCACGCCAGGTGCTTGCCGTTCAGCATGACCTGGTACCAGGCGGTGCCCTCGACCTTGGGCCAGCTCACCACGACGGAGTTGGACTGGATCTGGGCCGCCGTCGCGGTCGGTCCGCCCGTGGGCTTCTTGGTCGGCGTCGGGCTGGGCTTCTTCGTGGGCGTCGGCGTCGGGTTGGGACCGGGGTCCGTGCCGCCGCCACCGCCCTTGTTCTTCATCAGGAACTGGTTGTCGGCGATGTTCCAGTGCGTGGCCAGGTAGCTGCCCGGCTTGGGACTGGTGTGGAAGTAGTCGTCGTGGTTGCAGTCCAGGATGTTCTCGGACGCCTGGTTGGTGCAGATGTTGCGCATCTGCGGGTAGTACGGGGTGTCCGAGTAGCACATGACGTCGTACTCATCGGTGCAGTGCGCGCCGCGGCTGGTGTTCGGGGCGCTGTTGTTGACGGCGCCCAGGTTGTGGCCGAGTTCGTGCGCGGCGGTGTGACCGCCCCAGCAGCCCGAGTCCGTGCGTCCGTAGGACGGGCCGAAGTTGCTCTGGTTCGCCTGGCCGGGACGCTCGTCGCCCGCGAAGGTGCCGATGCCGCAGTAGACCTGGCTGTCGGCGAAGATCATGTACTTGCGGTCGCGGCGGTCGAGGCCCTTGGCGGCGAGCGCGTTGTTCGTCGCGCTGAACTCGGCGAGGGCGTTGGCCGGGAGCTCGATGTTGAGCACGGTCGGAGTGCAGTCGGCGGCGGTCACGTAGCGGATGTGCCGTACGCCGCCGGTCTCCTTGGCGCTCGCCGAGTAGATGAGGTCGGCGTCGGCGGCCCACTTGCGGAACGAGGCCACGTACTCGGAGTAGCGGTCCTTACCGGGGGCGTGGACGTACACGACCTGCACGCGGTTGCCGGTGCTGCCGTCGCCGTCGCACTGGACGGTCTGGCCCGCGGGGCCCGCGGCGACGGCCTGGCCGCCCTCGGCGGCGGCCGGCTGGGGCGCGCTGTCCTTGGTGGCCGCGGCGTCGGCCGCGGGCGCGTCCTGAGGACGCCCGCCGCCTTCCTTGGTGGCCGGGTCGTCGGTGGAGGGCTTGGCCGGATCGGCCGCCGGGGCGCTCTCCTTGACGGCCGGCGCTATGTCCTTCGTGATGTCGACGCCCTTGGGCGGGGCGTCGGGGCCGTGGGTGCAGTGTCCGTCCCCGGTGCGGTAGACACCGACGCAGCGGTCGCCCTTGGGCGCGGGCTGGAGGCCGTCGTAGACCATGCCGCGCGCGTTCTCGTTGGCGGGCGCCGCGGAGAGGGGTTCCGGCTCCTCGTCCCGGGCGGGGGCGGCGGCCGGAGCGGAGGCGGCGGCCTCGACGGATCCGGCGGCCTGGGCACCGTCGCCGAGCCCGGAGTAGGCGACGCCCGCGGCGATCACCGCTCCGGCTGCCAGGGCGGCGGTGGCGAGTATCAACCGCCGGGGTTTGCGGCGGTGGTCGGTCGAACGGCGTCTGCGACGTCCTGTCATGGGCACCTCAAATCGTTGTCGGACTAGTGGGTGCGCGGAAGCCTGCCAGACGAATGCTGCGGAGAATTCGGACAAACGGGGGCGTGGGCCAGGAAATCATTCCGTTACCTGTCGGCATGATTTGACGAACACTCAACTTGCAGAAAAAAAAGGTGAGTTACGCGCGTCGCATGCCAAAGGTCCAGTCCTTTCGAGGCGGGTTGTTATCAAATCGAGATATGATGCGGAAGCTTATTGACGGGAATTCAGTCAGGAATTCACCTAATTACTACCTGCCGAATTCTCTCCGTCACGAGCGGTGAGGGCCGGCGCCCCGGCTACCACCCGGCGGCCCGTCGGCTCCCTTGCGGAGCCCGCCAGTTGCCGCCGGAGGCCGGCCGACGGGATCGGATCGAAGCCGCCCCGCACCTGAAAGGAGACAGGAGCGGGGCGGCGTGGCGTGACGTGGCCGGGGGATCAGTCGTCGACGGCGCCCAGGTCGATGCGGGCGAGGCGCTCGGGGTCGGTGAGGATGTCGAGCGCGATGATCCTGCCGTCCCGGATGGTGAACGCCATGACCGACATCGCCCGGCCCTCCGCCAGTGCGACCACGCCGGGAAGTCCGTTGACCAGGGCCGGACGCGCGGCCTCGGCGAAGCGGGCGAAGGTGATCGCCTGCGAGGCGACCTCGGCCGCGCCGCGGCGTACCAGTGAGGGGCGCAGCGTGCCGCCGTCCGAGCGGGCCACGACCTCGGGGTCGAGGACGTCGACGAGGGCGTCGAAGTCCCCGCCGCGCGAGGCGGCGAGGAAGGCGTCGACGACCGCGCGCAGCCGGGCCTGGTCCGGATCCGGAGGGGGTACGACGCCCTGCACCCGGCGGCGGCCGCGGCTGGCGAGCTGCCGTGTCGCGGCCGGGCTGCGCCCGAGGACCGGGGCGATCTCGTCGAAGGGCACCGCGAACAGGTCGTGGAGTACGAAGGCCAGGCGCTCGGCGGGTGCGAGGGTCTCCAAGACCACCATCAGTGCGATGCCGACCGAGTCGGCCAGGAGGATCTCCTGCTCGGGGTCGAGGCCGTCCGCCCGGCTGACGATCGGGTCGGGAAGCCGGACCTGCCCGTTTTGGTCGTGCAGCGGATCCTCGCGCCGGGTCGTGCGCGAGCGCAGCATGTCCAGGCACACCCGCCCGACCACGGTGGTCAGCCAGCCGCCCAGGTTCTCCACCGCGTCGGCGTCGGAGCGGTTCAGCTTGAGCCACGCCTCCTGTACGGCGTCCTCCGCCTCGCTGAGCGAGCCCAGCATCCGGTAGGCCACCGCCCGCAGGTGGGTCCGGTGCTCCTCGAACCTCCGCGCCAGCAACTCTTTCCCGCTCACCCGTCACATCCCCGTGTCAGAAGGCCAGTCCGGGATCGGACGATAACCGACCTCCCAACGGGCCGCGCGCGCATATGAGTTGGCGCACGGCGGTCGAGGAGCTCAGAGGCCGAGGCCGCCGGAGGGCCGGTACCGGCGGGGGTCGCCGGGCAGGTGCTCGCGCTGCACGAGTGGGGCGGCCGCGAGCTCCTCCGGGGTGGTCGGGGAACGCCGCGCCGGTCCCGCAGGGTGTCGGTGCCCGAGCCGAGCCGCCGGGCCGCGTCTGCGGCCGCCCCGGCCCGTTCGGCGATTCGCGCTGCCCGCCGCCGTGGGCCGCGAGCCCAGCGCCGTCCGCTCCGGGCCCGGAGGCCGACATGGCCCGGCCTACGCCCGGGCCGCCGCCTTGCGGAGGTGGCGGTAGAGGCGGTCGCGGTCGTCGTAGAGCCCGCGGCTGTCGGTCGGTACCAGGGCGCCGTTGACCGCCATGGTGGGGGTCCCCTCGGCCGGCGAATTGCTCATCGCCTCGTCCGCGGCCTCCACGAACTCCCGGTGCTTCGTCTCCAGCACGGCCGCATCGAACTCCGGGCCGCGCAGGCCCGGCACCTTGACGGCCAGGGCCAGCAGCCGGTCCCGCGTGAATCCGCCGGCCCTGCGCACCTTCGCCTGGTGGCGGTACAGCAGCTCGTGGTACTCGGTGAACTTGTTGTGGTCCACGGCGGCGCGCAGCGCGTTCGCGGCGAACTTCGACCCCGGGCCGAGGAAGGACCCCAGGGTGAACTGGAGCTGCAGCGCGTCGTTCCGGGCCGCCTGCTTCAGGTAGGGGCCGTTGCCGTCCAGCTCGAACTCGGCGCAGGCCGGGCAGCTCAGGTCCTCGTAGACCCGTACCGAGAGGGGAGCGGAAGGGTTCCCGATGACGATCGTGGTGCCGTCCGCGGCCAGGGACTCCCGCGCCGCGGGCAGGTTCGCGCTGGCCGACACGTCGAGCGGGTCGTCGCCCTCGCCCTTCGGGCCGCCGCCCCGCCCGGCCTCACAAGCGCCGACGGAGGACGCCACGACAAGGGCCGCGGCCGTTCCGAGGAATCCGCGTCTGGTTCTGACCTGCATCAATGTCCCTTCCCCCTGATCGACAGGGAGACCTTACGCGCTCCGAAGCCACACCACGCACCGGGTTTCCGCGAACCCCGTGCGGCCGGGTCCGGCGACGACTGCGCCGTACTGAACGCGCTCAAAAACTTCGGCCATCGACGTGACAGCGGCTGTCCGAAAGTGGATGATGATCCCTGGCGCTACGGGGCCGTGCGCCCGACTGCCGCCGGGGGGAACTGGCGCCGTCCGGGATCGTGATGCACCACACCACACCCACACCGCACCGCACCCACCCGTGGCGCCCCATGCCGTCTTCTGCTCACAAGGATGCCTTCTGTTGCGCCCCACTCGTGCGACCGTCCTGCTCACCGCAGGTCTCGTCACCCTTCTCGGGACACCGGCCGCCACTGCGGCCGAAACCCCGTCCACCCTCTACGTGAACAGCCGGGAGGGGTCGAACTGTGCCGACTCCGGCCCCGGTTCGCAGGCGGTCCCGTACTGCACCATCTCGGCGGCCGCCAAGGCCGCCGGGCCGGGGCAGACGGTGAAGATCGGGATGGGCGTCTACCCCGAGGCCCTGAATCTCGACCGCTCCGGCACGCCGGGCAAGCCGATCGTCTTCGACGCCGAGCTCGCCGACCGCATGCCCGCGACCTCCGTCAAGTCGCTCACCATCACCAGTGCCTCGCACCTGGTGGTCCGCGGTCTCCGGCCCGCCACCGTCAGGGTCTCCGGGTCCGCCGACATCGAGCTGGACCGGCTGCGGACCTCCAGCAGCCGCGCGCCCGGCGTCATCATCGGCGGCGCGAGCACGGACGTACGCCTCACCCGCAGCCACACGAGCGACGTCCGGATCGAGGGCGGCTCCCAGCGCACGCTGCTCGGCCGCAACGAGCTCGTGGGCTACGAAGGACCGCCGGTCACCGCGCAGGACGCGCCCGGCACCGTCATCACCAACAACAGGCTGGTCAACGACTGCCTCGCATCCGCCTCGGTCATCGGGACCTCCACAGGATCCGCCCTGTTCAACAACGTGGTCTACGCGTACAGGACCGCAGCCGCGTGCCCGGACGGAGCCCCGGCCACCGGCATCGAGGTGGCGCCGACCGCGGCATCCGGAACCCGCGCCGACTACAACCTGCTGGTCGACGGCGAGACCAGCTGGCTGACGGCCTACAAGTGGGCCGGCACCGTCTACGAGACCGCCGCCGCGCTCAAGGCGGCGACCGGCCAGGGTGAGCACGACCTTCTGGTCCCGTCCGCGATGATGGTGGTCGACGGGAACGACGGCTCGCCCATCATCGACTCCGGGGACCCGACGGCTCCTGGCGTCCTCCCCACCGACGAGCGCGGCTTCCCGACCGCCGACGACCCGCGCCAGCCCAACACCGGCAAGGACGGCGGGTACATCGACCGTGGCAACCGCGAGACCCAGGACTGGCTGTCCCGGGCCTCGGTCGAGATCGAGGAGAACTGGGCCCCGGTCGGCACCACGGTCACGGCCAAGGCCATCACCGACACCAGGTGGGGCGGGCTGACCTACACCTACGACTTCGGTGACGGAACGGACCCGGTCATCACCAAGGACCGCACCGCGGCGCACGTCTACACGAAGCCCTGCGAGTGCACCGTCAAGGTGACCGCGGTCACCGGCGTCGGTGTGAAGGCCACCGGCGAGACCACCACCAAGGTGACGGCGACCGGCCCGCTGACCGCGGGCTTCACCACCCGCGCCGTCCTGCCGGACTCCGACAACCCGATCGGCTACACCCGCCCGCTGACCTACGAGTTCGACCCCCGGCCCGCCACCGCGGCACCGTGGCCGGTGCAGCGCGTCGCCGTGGACTTCGGCGACGGCAGGTACGAGCACAGCGACCACATGGACCGCGCCTACACCCACACCTACGACCGGCCCGGCGACTACAAGGTGACCTTCACCCTCGGGGACAAGAACGGCTCCGTGAACACGGTTACCCGGAACGTCCGCGTCGAGTACGCACCCTCCGGCTACGCGGCGGTCGAGCCGTTCCGCCTGCTCGACACCCGCGAGGGCGGTTCACTCCAGGCCGGTGCCCCGACGTCGATCGTCCTGCCCGTGGGCCTCGCGGTCCCCAAGCACCCGCTGTCGGGCAGCATGGCCGCGGCCGTCCTCAACGTGACCGTCACCGACGCCACCCAGGACACCCACCTCAGCGTCTGGCCCTCCGGCCAGCCCCGCCCGATCACGTCCAACGTCAACATCAAGGCCGGCGGCACCGCCTCCAACACCGTCACCGTGCCCGTCGGCGCCGACGGGAAGGCCCTCGCCCAGCTCAACGCGGGCAAGGCCTCTCTCATCGTCGACTTCGTCGGCTACTACCAGCCGAACATCGGCCGGCGGTTCACGCCGCAGAACCCGGCCCGTGTGCTGGACACCCGTACTGACGGCGGCAAGCTCGGCGGCGGCCAGACCCGTACGGTCAAGGTCGCAGGCGTGGGCGGCATCCCGGCAGACGCCACCGCCGTCACGTTCAACCTCACCAGCACCGGCACCACCCAGAACACCCACGTCATCGCCTACCCGGACCCCGCCAAGCGCACCGCGACGTCGAATCTCAACCCCGAACCCGGCGTCGACAAGTCCAACCAGGCCATCGTCCCCGTCGGCCCGAACGGGACCATCACCCTCTACAACAACACCGGCGCCACCGACCTGATCCTCGACGCCGTCGGCTACTACGCCGAGGACGGCAAGGCCCTCTTCACCCCGGTCGTGCCGACCCGCCTCGCCGACACCCGCACCACCGGCAAGATCGCCCCCGGCGCCACCACCACGGTCGCCGGCATCCCCGCGAACGCCCTCGGCGCCGTCGTCAACATCACCGCCACCGACACCACCGGCGCCGGCTTCCTCACCGCCCACGCCGACGGCACCGCCCGCCCCGAGGCCAGCAGCCTCAACACCCGGCCCGGTGTCACCGTCCCCAACCACGTCACCACGCCCGCCGCGGGCGGCCGTATCGCGATCTGGAACAGCTGGGGCGGCGGCAACCACGTCATCACCGACCTCCTCGGCTACTTCACCCAGGACTGACGTCCGACCGGAACACACCAAGAGCCCCGGCCATCGCGCACGAGCGACGGAGGCCGGGGCTCCCGGCATACTCCGCAGGCCGCAGCGGTTGCGGGGCCGGAGTCCTGCGCGTATCCGGCCGGTGGCGGCTCGGGACGCCGGTTCTTCGATCCGCCCGCCGTACCGGAGGTGGCCGGGCCGCCCACCCGACTACCCTCTTCGAATGTCGATGCGAGGCGCGGGGGCCACCGAGAAGGACTGGGCCGGGCTCTTCGCGGGGATCGAAGCCCTGGCAGCACAACCCTCGATGCGGCAGGCATGGCTGATGGGGCTGCGCCACATCGCGCCGGCGGACGTGCTGGTGCGCCTGCTGGACACGTCCGTCATCCTGGACCTGCCGACCGAAGTGGTCGACGCCGTGATCGCCCACCCCGACCGAAGGATCCGCTCGCGACTCGCGGAAACCCGTAGGGGCATGAGCGTTGATCAGTGGACGAGACTGATCGCCAGCGAGACCGGCACCCGCCGCGGGCGCTTCCAATGGCTGGCCACCTGCCGCGGCCCGAAGGTGCCAGAGGCCCGGTTCGAGCGCTGGGCACGCGACCCGGATCCGCAAACCCGTCTGCAGGCCCTGTGGTTCCGTGGCCTTCCGCAGGAGCCGGCACTGGCCCTGGCCGCCGATCCCGATCCGGAGGTGCGCGCGGAAGCCTGCGCATACGCCTGGCCGTATCTGGACCGGGGCCGACGGTCCGCCCTCGCCGACGACCCGTCGCCCCGGGTCCGGGAAGTCGCCCGCCGGCGCACCGGCTTCGACCGACCCATGTCACGGACGGAGTTCGATGCCCTGACCACCACGGAGCAGTGGCGCGCGGCACGCGTCCAACTGCTCGGGCGAGACTTCGCCGAACACCTGGTCCGTTGCGGGGAGCGCGGACTGCGGCAGAACCTGGTCGACAACGAGCGTCTGGACGCCGACCTGATCACCGCGCTGGCCCACGACGAAGACCCCCATGTGCGCGCCGCGGTGGCCGTCCGAGCCGACGTCACCGAGGAGCTGCGCGCCTCGATCAGCGCGGGACTGCCCCCGGACACCCCCTACTGGGCTGTGGACTGGGTCGAGGAGTGCCACGACGATCCCGATGCGATGCGCCGCCTGGCACCGTCCGCGAGCATCGGCATCCGGCGCAGCGTCGCGCGAGCCCGGCACCTGCCACCGGACGTCGTGGACCGCCTCTCCCGCGACCCGGACTCCCATGTGTCGTACAACCTCGCCTCCTGCTGCGAGGGCGCTCCCGCCGAGCTGCTGCTGGAGGTCGCGCTACGGCGGGACGGCGGCTTCCTCGCTCTGGACCACCCGAACTTCCCCCGCCACACGCTCCTGCGCTTCGCCGACGATCCGGACCCGCTGCGGCGCCGACTGGCCCTCGAATCCCCGGAGTCCACCCCCGGCCTCGCCGAGCGTCTGGACGACGACCCGGACGAGCGCGTGCGGGCACGTGCCGCGGCCGACCCGAGGCTCTCGCCCGCCACGGTCCTGCGCCTGCTCGACTCCACCCCGCGGACGCGCCGAGCAGCCCTCGGGAATCCGCAGCTCCCCGTCCCCGCCCTGGTCCGACTGCTCCGCGACGCGGACACCGCCGAGGGCGCGGCCGCGAACCCGGCGATCCCCACCTCGGTCGTACGGCAGTTGGCCGAGCTGTCCTGCGCAGCGGAATCGCCCACTGGGTGGCTGGCGCGGCCCTGACCGTGCTGCGGGAGTCGGTCCGCCGGTGCGAGATCCCGACCGGATCGAGGACCGGGCGGATCACACCCGGCCGAGGTCCGAGCTCACCCAGCGGGCCGGACGCATGTGCATCACGACCTGCTCGCCGTGGTTCTTCCACGCGTCGTCGACGTAGCCGTCGACCTTGTCGGCCGGCAGGTACCGGGCGGAGATCGACTCCAGTTGCTCGCGTGCGGCCGGTTCGACCGAGACGACCGGGCCCTCGACCGACACGTACCGGATCGTCGGCTCCACACGGTCGACCATCAGGCTGAACCGGCCTGCGGCAGCGATCAGCTCTGCTTTGCGGGAGTCGCGGCCGGTCATGATCCAGATGTCGCCGCCTGGGGAGTAGTCGTACCAGATCGGTACCGTCAGCGGGGCGCGGCCATCGCCTGCGCTCACGGCGAGGGCGGCAATGTGGGGTTCGGCGAGGAACTGCTCACGCTCGGTCCGGGACAGGGCCACGACATCCTCCTACTGGCAGGGCGGAAAGGCGTACTCCCCGAGAACACCGTCCCGACGCCGGACCATTCCCCGGCCCTTGCCCACCCGGCGAGACTCGGACGTACCGCCCAACCACGCGCACCGGAGGAGTCGGCGCCGTCAGTGGACGGTGGCGCCGGCGCCCAGGTAGTCGAGGTCCGCGCGGGCGAATCCCGCTGCGGGTGCGCGGGCATTGCCAGCGGTCGAGGACCTCGGGCCCGGAGAGGTTCGCGGGTTCGGCGGAGTTCAGCACCTCCAGGCCGACGGGAAGGTGCTCGAGCACATCGTCCACGTGGACGTCGTAGGGACGCCACCTGTGCGGGCACGCCCTGCCGTCGTCGCCGTGGGCGAGCCGGCGCAGTACGGCGGTGACCTCGTCCTCGTCCCCGGCGTGGTGGCCGTGCCGGGGCTCTTTCCAACTGCCGAACAGAGCAATCCAGTTGTCGGGCATGGGCATGGGCATGGCCGTCGCCATGCCCTCGTGCTCCGTTCGCGAGTTCCTGGCTCCGCGGTCATTGGATCACAGGGGCGTGCTGCCCGGCGCAGCTCGGCTCGTCCGCCTCGCCCGTCAGGGGGATGTGCGGTGCGCCGTGACGGTTTCGGCCCCCGGTGCGGGCACCCTTCGGTGGGACGAAAGGGAACAGCGATGCCACTGTATCTGTCGAGGTTCAGCTATACGCCGGAGACCTGGGCGCGACTGACCAGCCACCCCGAGGACCGCGCCGAGGCGGCCCGGTCGTACATCGAGTCCGTCGGTGGGCGGCTCCACGGCTTCTGGTACGCCTTCGGCACCCACGACGGCTACAACCTGTGGGAGGCCCCGGACAACGTGTCGATGGCCGCAGTGGCGCTGGCGATCAGCCGCGGTGGCGCGCTCCGCTCGTTCGAGACGACCGTCCTGCTGACAGTCGAGGAAACCCTGGAGGCCCTGAACAAGGCGGGGCAGGTCGGGTACCGGGCTCCGGGCGCATAGGGCCGGCGTCACGCAACGTGCGGCGGCCGCGAGAATTCCCACGCGACGGCTGCGGCCGCCCCCGGGACCATTGGCCGATGACCACGGCCCGGTCCGCTGGCCGACGTTGCGCACCGTGGCAGGGGAGCCGGCCCCCGGTACGTGGGGGCGGGTCCCGGCCGTGCCGGGCCGATTCTGCCCGCCATATCCGGGTGCGGCGTGGAGGAGTGCTGTGGTGTCCTGATACGGCGAGGTCGCGCCCATCCCACCCTTGGACACCCGGGGGCAGCTCCCGTAGGGGCGGTGGCGGTGCCGGCCGACGGTTTCTCAGATGGAGTGTATTTGTTCTTTTTTGTGTGTGCGGGGTGCGGGGCCGAGCTGACCGTCCCGCTGTCCCAGGTCGTCCTGCCCGTCCACGCCCATCAGAAGTACGGGAACGGGACCCAGCTCCCGGTGCTCATGGAGTCGGGCACCTTCGCCGTGGAATCGGAGCCCTGGGGGCCGCCGTGGCGGAAGTGGGAGGAGATCCATCCGGACGAGGCCGCTGCCCGCGGTGTCTACGCGCCGGTCCACGCCCTGTCCGACGGTGCTCCCGGCGCGACCGTCATCGCACCCGGCGACGCCCTCGGCACCGTACTGATCCCGGAAAACCGCGGCGGCGGGTACTGCTGCGGACTCGACGGCTCCGCCGGGCCCAACGTGGCTTGCGCGGCGTGTGCCCTGCCCGTGGCGTGCCGGATCGACGACTGCTCGCTCTGGCAGGCGATGTGGCTCGCCCCGAGTGCCGTACGCCGCCTCCCCGTCGACGGCACCGACGCCGTCCCGCGTTCCTGGGCGGAGCTGATGGCGGAGGGCAAAGGCACGCCCCCGTTCGAGCCGCTCGCCGCCTGGGGGTCGCGGCTGGGAGCGGGTCACTGGTCGAATTACTGGTGGTCGTGGAGCCCGCAGTGGGAGGCGGCGGCCAGCCGGGCACTGGCCCATCTGCTGGCCGCCTCGGGGGGCCGGCCCGTGACGGTCCCGGACGGTTTGGCCGCAGAGGTGTTCCGGCGCACGCTCGACGCCATGCTGCCGGCGGGTCCGCCGGCGCGGCGCGCCGTCCTGGCCGGACCGGGACGACCGGCTCCGGACGGGGAAGCCGACATCCTCCTTGTACCGGTCCATCCACAGACCGGGGAGGTGTGGGCCCCGGCCTATCCGGCGGCCTACCCGGTGCCGCTGCCGTTCGGGGTGTGGCTGTGGCTGGCCTTCCCCGAACCGGACCTGCCCGTCCCCACCTCGGGCGTCCTCCCCGACGGCGTCCTCCGCGACGACTTCGACCCACCCGCGCCACGCCCCCGCCACCTGTTCCGAGCCGACCCGCACACCTTCCGGCGCACCCTGGTCCGGCTGCCGGACGTCCGCCGCCCGTGGCTGCGTGAGATCCTCGACAACTTCACGCAGCACATCCACGCCGGCTCCTTCTAGCGGAAGTGCCGCGACCGAAGTGCCCGGCTTCGTCGATGAGGCGCCGGAAACGGTCGTTGTCCAGGGTCAGTCCCACCAGAACTCCCAGCAGTTCAGATCGATGAGGTGCTCGGCGTAGGCGGCCAAGGGGGGATGGGCGCCTTGCCAGACGTTGTCGGGGCAGAAGGCGAAGTGTTCGGCGGCAATGGGCAGGGCGTCGTCGAGTCCGTTTCGGGGGTGCGGCGACGCTGAGGTGGAGGGTGCTGGAGCCGAGGCCGACGACACGCGCGCCGAAGCGCTCTTCCCAGTCGCGTGCGACCGCGGAGAACCTGGCCGTGTCACCGTTGTAGTTGAGGGGGCCGTCCCCACCGCATGCGGTGAGAGCATCTGCTCCGCGCGGTGCCGAGACTAGGCCGAGGCGCGCGTGCGGGTTCTGGACGAGGAAGGCTCGCGCGTATTGGGAGCGGATCCGCCGGGACGAGCCGGTGGATCTTTCGGTCGACGGGGCCCTGGACCTGCGGATGAGGATCCTCTCGGCGGAGGCCCGGGCGGCACGGGGCCTGCTGGACGCGGCCCGGCGCCGAGCGGATGCGGCGCCGGTCACCGCGGCCGACCACGCAGCCTGGCGTACGGGACTCGGCGGCCGGGGCCCTGCGCGCGTTCCTGCTGCTGCCGCTGCCGGCCGCTGCCGAGACGGTTCTGAACCGGCGCCTGTCCGTACGCCGGCGCGCCGACCTTGCCGCGGATCTCGCCGACTGAGACCTCCCCGGCCGGGGCTCCTGGACCGCCGGCCGCCGGGACGGCGCACGCAACTCAGCGGTGGCGGCGGTGGAGCTGCAGGGTGGTGAAGACCGCCACGCCGAGGGTGATGTGCATGAGGGACAGGGCCGCGACGGTGCCGCCGTCGGCGCCGGACGACAGCGGGCCGGCGACCGACAACAGGGCCAGCCCGCTGCCCACGTACTGCGCGATCCGCAGGAAGACCGGCTTCCACAGGGCCAACAGGAGGGCGGCGCCCACCCCGACGACCAGCGGCACGACGGACGACCCGATGACGCCCCCGACCGTGATCGGGTGTTCTTCACCGCCGTCGTCGACGACGAGCGAGGCGCCGGCCAGCTCGGCGACGGCGAAAACGATCAGATTGACCACGGCCGCACCGACCGCGCCGACGACCAGCACCTTCCACCAGCCGAAGCCGGAACGGCGGACCGGGCTGTGAACTGCGGTGCTCGACATGAGAGTTCCCCCAACGTGTGAAGTGCCGGGCTGCGGTTCGGCCGCGGCATACGAGAAGCCTCCGACCTGAACCTCACTTGAGGTCAAGGCCTGTCCCAGACGGCGTCGAACCGGCCGACGACCGCCCGGAGCCGGCGGGCACTGCGCTGTGACAGGGCCCGCATCACGGTGTCGAGGAGGGCGCGGGCCTCGAAGGGGTCGCCGCAGCAGTGCCAGTGCACGTCGCTCCGCTCGTGGTCCTGCCACAGCAGGCGCCCGGGCCGGTGGACGTAGTCCTTCCACAGCCGTACGGCCGCGCCGACGTCGCCCGGACGCAGATGGTTCCGGGTCTGCTCGAGGCGGAAGATCTCGGACGCCGCAGCCGAGGACAATCCGTCGATGTTCGGCCGCGGCCTTGTTCCTGGAGTCCGCCGGCCGGGGGTGCCGGCCCGGACCTGTCCCGGCCGTCTACGCGGCACGGGCCTTTCGGGTCGTTGTCATGCGGTGCATCGTGCCATGGCGGTGGGCGATGTGCCGAACGGGTTTGTGCGCTCGCCCGCCCGGGCTACGCCACCAGGAAATCGCGCAGGTCGACGATCGTGTAGCCCTCGGACTCGGCGGCGTCGATGATCAGGGGGAGGGCCTCGGCGTCGAGGACGATGCCGTCGCCGTTGCTGCCGACGTGCATCTGGATGATCGCTCCCGGGGTCAGGGCGTCGATGGCGCGTTCGGCGGCCGCCTCCGCGCTCATGCCGCCCTGCGGGCCGAGGTAGCCGTTGGTGTCGGCGGTGAACTCGATCGCCGCGTAGCCCAGGTCGTTGACGTCGGCGACGGAGGCCCGCGTCGTGGCGCTGTAGGGGAAGCGGAAGAACGGCAGCGGCTCCGTGCCTGAGGCCGTCCGGATCGCCGCGTCGGCGCGGCGTACCTCCTGTACGCGCTGCGCCGTGCTGAGGTCCCTGAAGTAGGGATGGCTGTACGAGTGGTTGCCCAGGCCGTGTGCCGCGCCGATCGTGCGCACCGCCCCCGGGTGCGCGTCGGCGAAGGCGCCCGTCGGGAAGAAGGTGGCGGGCAGCCCCCGCCGCCGCAGTTCCGCAAGGACGGTGTCGATCCCGGCCTCGTCCCACGCGGCGTTGAAGGTGAGCGCCACGACCTTGCGGGACGTGGGCAGCCTGCGGATCTCACTGCCGAGCAGCGAGGCCGGCGGGCGCGGACCGGAGGGGACGGTCGCGCCGTTCGCGGCCCGGGCGCCCGGGCACGGTACGAGGCCTGCGGCGAGCAGCGCCGCCAGCGCGGCGCGTCGTCCGATGTCCACCACGGTCGCTCCCTCCGGCACTGCACTGCACGCCACGCCACGGCACGGTGCGTCGGTACCGGCCTGCCACGACTATGCGACGGCGCGCACCGTGGCGGCCGCAGCCCGTGCCGCGCAGCCGGGTGAACCGTCTCAGGGCCGCCGGAGCAGGTGCGTCGTCAGGTGGTGCTGGAGGGGCTGGCCCACCGCGGCCATGTCGTGGACGACCGTCATCTCCCCGTCCCGGACGGTGTACCGGCGGCGCGTGCCGGTGACCTCCTTGGCCAGCGGCGTCAGCGACACGTCCTTGGTCTCGATGTCGAACTCCGCACCGGACGCCCGCCCCACGTACGTCTCGACGATGCCGGTGGGGTGGGCGAGCACGACCTCCAGGGAGGCGTCGGGCGTCACCCGCCACCACCCGGCCTCGCGCCCCGCCGGCCGCAGCGGTGCACCGGCGTCGTCGACCAGCCACGCCCGCGCCTCGTAGCGCAGGAAGGGGCGGCCGTCATGGCTGAAGGTGACCTCCTGCCCGTAGCGGAAGTCCTTCTCCAGCGTCGGATACTCGCCGCGGCCGCTGCCGTGCCAGCGGCCCAGCAGCGGTAGCACGGGTGCCAGCAGCGGATGCGGGTCCGGACCCTCGCCGAGGACGTGGCTGTCGGGGTACGGATTCTCCTGCACCGACTCGAACATGTTCACCCTGCCTGTCTGCGTGTGGCCCCGCCGCAACCGGACCGAACCGACCGAATCCGCAGCATAGGCGGTGCGCAGGGGCGTTCACGCAACCCGGCCCTCGCCCGGCCTCGCCCCGCCCCCGAAGCAGGGGGCGGGGCGAGGCCGGGAGCGGCCGCAGGTCACCGGGCCGGCAGGCCGCCCGTCACCGGGGCCGCCACCGACGCCGGTACGGGCGCCAGACCCGCCGGCCGGGTGGTGAACACGCCCCGGCCCTGGGTCCGGCCCCGCAGCCGGGACGCGTACCCGAACAGCTCGGCCAGCGGCACGGCCGCCGTGATCACCGCGGTGCCGGCTTCGGCGGTCTGGCCCGAGACCCGGCCGCGGCGGGACGCGAGGTCACCCAGAACGCCCCCGACGCCGTCCTCCGGGACGCTCACCGTGACCTCCACGACCGGCTCCAGCAGTTCCACCGTGCTGAGCCGCAGCGCTTCGCGCAGCCCGAACCGGCCCGCCGCCCGGAACGCCATCTCCGAGGAGTCCTTGGAGTGGGTCGCCCCGTCGGTGAGCGTGACCCGCAGCCCCGTCACCGGGTACCCGCCCAGCGGGCCCTCGGCGAGGGCGTCGCGGCAGCCGACCTCCACGGCGCGTGCGTACTCGTGCGGCACCCGGCCGCCGACGACCGTCGAGCGGAACTCGAAGACCGGCTCGTCCAGCGGCTCGACGTCCAGCACGACGTGCGCGAACTGGCCGGCGCCACCGTCCTGTTTGACGTGCCGGTGGACCAGGCCGGCCACGCCGCGCACGACGGTCTCCCGGTAGGAGACCTGCGGCCGGCCCACGACGACCTCCACCCCGTGGCCGCGGCGGATCTTCTCCACCGCCACCTCCAGGTGCAGCTCGCCCAGCCCCGACAGCACGGTCTGCCCGGTCTCCGGGTCGGAGCGCACCACCAGCGAAGGATCCTCCTCCGCCAGCCGTGCCAGCGCCGACGCCAGCCGACCGGTGTCGACGTTGCGACGGGCTTCGACCGCCACCGACACCACCGGCTCGGCCACCGTGGGCGGTTCGAGCACCAGAGGCGCCCCGGGCGCGCACAGGGTCGTGCCCGCCCGGGCGGACTTGAGCCCGATCACGGCGACGATGTCACCCGCGACCGCCTCCTCCCTGTCCTCGTGCCGGTCGGCCTGTACCCGCAGGATCCGGCCCACCCGCTCCGTACGGCCCGTGGCCGCGTCCAGTACCGTCGCGCCCTTGCGCAGGGTGCCCGCGTAGACCCGCAGGTAGGTGAGCCGCCCCGTCGCCGTGGCCGTCACCTTGAAGGCCAGGGCCGCGAACGGCTCCGCCGGGTCGGGTGCGCGCTCCTGCTCCGCGCCGTCCGCCGTACCGCGTACCGGCGGCATGTCGGCGGGCGCCGGCAGGTACGCGACGACGGCGTCCAGCAGCGGTTCGATCCCGCGGTTGCGGTACGCCGAGCCGCACAGCACCACGACGCCGTCGCCCCGCAGCGTCAGCTCCCGCAGGGCCCGGGCCAGCGTCCCGTCGCTCAGCGCGGAGTCCGAGCAGAACTCCTCCAGGGCCTCGGCGTGGAGCTCCGCCACGGTCTCCTCCAGCAGCCTGCGCCGCCGGCCGGCTTCCTCCCGCAGTGGTTCGGGGACCGGCTCCGACTCGAAGTCGGCGGAGCCGGCCTGCCAGCGCAGCGCACGCATGGCCACCAGGTCGACGACCCCGGTGAAGTCGTCCTCCCGGCCGATGGGCAGCTGTACCACCAGGGGTGTGACGCCCAGGCGCCGGCGGATCGACGCGACGGCGGTGTCGAGGTCGGCGCCCGCCCGGTCCAGCTTGTTGACGAACGCGATCCGGGGCACACCGTGCCGGTCCGCCTGCCGCCACACGGTCTCGCTCTGCGGCTCGACCCCGGCGACGGCGTCGAACACGGCGACGGCGCCGTCGAGCACCCGCAGGGAACGTTCCACCTCGTCGGAGAAGTCGACGTGCCCGGGGGTGTCGATCAGGTTGACGTGGTGCCCGCCCCAGGTGCAGCTCACGGCCGCGGCGAAGATGGTGATGCCTCGGTCGCGTTCCTGCGGGTCGTAGTCGGTGACGGTCGTACCGTGGTGCACCTCGCCGCGCTTGTGGATGGCACCGGTCGCGAACAGGATCCGTTCGGTGATGGTGGTCTTGCCGGCGTCGACGTGGGCGAGGATGCCCAGATTGCGGACAGCGGTGAGGGAAGTGGTGGTGAGGGGGCGTTCGTTGGCGCGCATGGCCCGGGGCCTTTCGAGTGAAGAGATGAAGAGGGCGGCGCGAATTCCCTGACGACGGCTCTCGTCACCCGTGCCCGGCAGCCGTGGACGGCCGTCCCGCCCGTGGCCCGGAACGGGTCCGGGCAGGCGGTGGCGTACGGAAGGCGGGGGAGGGGGACGGGACCTAAAGGTGCGTCACGGGCATACGGTGACGGCCGCGCAGCCGGCACCGGGCGTCACGAGACACCGGGATCACGTCGTACCGGGACGGGGGAGCGAAGGCGGCGGTGCGGTACGTGCGCATGGCTGCTGCTCCCCTTCTCTTCTGACTCGGCATGAGGCGCGCAGTGCCGTTTCGGCAGCGCGTACGGAGAGTCTAGGGAGCGGACCGGGGCGGGGCACCGCATTTTTTCCGAGAACTGCATGTACTGTGCGTGACGATCCACCACGGAAAGTGACAGTCCGTCCTCATTCTCGGGAGTCGTCATGTCCATGCTGCTGATCAAAGGGTCGTTCCGGGTGGACGGCGGTGCCGAACCGGACGGCGACACCCTCCCGTTCGTCCCGGACGACGTGGCGGACTGGAAGCTCGTGGGCGGCCGCGCCAGGGTCGTGCCCAAGGCGGACGGCCGCGCCGCCGTCCGCCTGGAGGGCGTCGACGCGTTGGAGACGCACTACAGGAAGACGGGCTACGGTCCGGAACGCCACCAGCCGAGGAAGCTCGGGCACCTGGCCGCCGACGCACTGCTGAAGCACCTCGGATTCACCAGCATCGACCGGCACGAGAACGAGACCGTGACCACCGTCCCCGTCCAGGTGCCCGGCTTCATCCTCACCAGTGGTGCCGACGCCTACGGCCGCTGCATCGCGCTGGCCTTCGACGGCAGCGTCCGACCGCCCGTGTACAGCGGCTACGAGGTCGCGGTCGACGAAGACCTGATGAAGAGGAGCGCCAACTACCGCCTGGTCGAGGACGGTCTGGCCTACCCGATGTTCTATCCGGGCCTGCCCGGCTATCTGCGCGACCTCCTCAGGGACGCCGCCCGGGAAGCACGCAATTCCGCACCGCCCAAGGGGGTGTGGGCCGAGGACAAGACCACCGGCGGGGCGTTGATCGACGGCATCGGGTCGATCACGGACGACGACACGGGCGTGGTGATCCTGCCCAAGCTGTTCCGCCGGCTGAAGGACTACCTGGACTCCGGTTCGGGCGTCACCTCGCTCGCCGGCTTCGCCGCCTACCTGGCCGGAGCCGCCGACGAGTACCGCCACCTGCCGGACGGCAGGACCAAGACCGGGCTGCACCGGCTGATCGAGATCAGCGAGGACGGCAAGACGCTGCGGATGACCCGTTCCTCCGACGAGCTCCTGTTCCTGGACAAGTGAGGAGACCGGCCATGTACGCGGTGATCCGGCGCTACGAAGGGGTGACCGACCCCGCAGAGGCGGGACGCCTGGTGGACGAGGGCTTCGTGACCCTCCTCCGCCGAGTCCCGGGATTCGTGGCCTACTACTGGGTCGACGCCGGGGACGCGGTGATGGTGTCCACCAGCGTCTTCGAGGACCGGGCAGGCGCCGACGAGTCGGTCAGGAGGGCTGCGGACTTCGTCCGGGATAACCTCGCCTCGCTGCTCCCCAACCCTCCCCAGGTCACGGCCGGCCAGGTGGTGGCAGCCGGGTAGCCGTGTCGACGGCAGCACGGTGGGCACAAGCGCCGCATGACCCTTCTTCTGCTCGTCCTGCTGCCCCTCGGACTCGCTCTCGTCCTGCTGACGACCGGCCACCCGCACCAGCACGGCCGCCACCGCAACACCCGCTGACACCGAACGGCATGCCCCGTCAGGACCGCTGTGTCAGCGGCAGTCTGAGGACCAGTCGGGCGCCGCCCGCGCAGTCCTCGGCCGTCAGCGTTCCGCCGTGGTGCGTACTCAGGTCACGCGCGATGGCGAGGCCCAGGCCGGCTCCGCCGTGGTCGCGGCTGCGGGAGTCGTCGAGCCGTGTGAACCGTTCGAAGACCCGCTCCCGCTCGGCCCCGGGGATCCCCGGCCCGTCGTCGACGACCTCCAGCACGGCGGTGCGCACCCCGCCGCCGCCCGTGGTGCGCAGCGTGACGTCCACGCCGCGCACGGCGTACCGCTGCGCGTTGTCGACGAGGTTGGTGACGATACGGCCGAGCCACAGCGCCCCGGCGGTGACCTCGACGTCCGCCGCGAGGTCCACCCGTACGGGCACCCGGTCGCCGAGGCGTTCCTCCAGCACCTCGCGGACCAGGGCGCCCAGGTCCAGCGGGACCGCCGTCACGGGCTGGGCCGCGTCGATACGGGCGAGCAGCAGCAGATCCGCCGCCAGGCGCTGGAGCCGCTCGATGTCCTCCAGGGCGCCACCGATCAGCTCGGGCCACAGCTCGGGGTCCCGGACGGCCAGCGCCACCTCCAGCTGCGTGCGCAGGACGGTGATGGGGCTGCGCAGTTCGTGGGAGGCGTCGGCGATGAACTGACGCTGGCGGATGCCGGACGCCTCCAGCCGGTCCAGCGTGGCGTTCATGGTCTCGGCCAGCCGGGCGACCTCGTCACGGGTGGCGGGGACCGGCACCCGGCGGTGCAGGTCCCGGTCGGAGATCCCGGCGACCTCGGCGCGGATCGCCTCCACCGGCCGGAGCGCGTGCCCGGTGACCCGCCAGGTCACGAGGACGACGGTGGCCAGGAGCAGCGGCATGCCGATCACGAGCGCGGCGGTGGTGGTGTCGTCCGCCGCGTCCGCGTCCCGCAGCGAGGCACCGGCGTAGACGGTGGCCGGGCCGTCCGGGGTCTGCGTGACGACCTGCACGACCCGCTGCCGGTGGTCGCCGTCGACCGGACGGACCCGCCAGGTGTGCATCCGGGTCCCCGGCGTCCCGAGCGGCGCCGGCGGGAACGCGGGCACCCCGATGAGGTTCGGACTGGAGAACAGCACCCGCCCGTCCGCGCTCACCACCTGGACGAACTCGACCGCCCGGCCCGGCGGGCGGGCCCGGCCGAGCTTGCCCGTGGCGGCGAGCTGCGCCACGGTCTCGGCCTGCCGCCGCGCGTCGTTCTCCGCGTTGCGCAGCAGATTGGCCTCCAGCAGCCCGAGCAGGGCGAACGAGGCCAGCGCCAGGGCCGCGGCCACCACCAGGCCCGCGCCCACGGTGGCCCGGGCCCGGACCGTGGTGGGCCACAGCCGGCGCAGGGCCGGCCACCGGCCGAGGACGGCGCCCCGGAGCGAGCGCAGTCCCTCGCCCACGCGCCCGCGGGAGGGGCCGGCCGGTTCAGCCACCGTCGGCCGCCAGCCGGTATCCGGCTCCCCGTACGGTCTCCAGCGCTGCCCGGCCGAACGGGGCGTCGACCTTGCGGCGGACCGCGCTGACGTGGACCTCCACGACGTTGGGGTCGCCGTCGAAGGCGGTGTCCCACACCTGTTCCAGGATGTCCCGCTTGGAGACCACCTCGCCGGACCGGCGGCCCAGGTACTCGAGTATCGCGAACTCCCTGGCGGTCAGCCGGACCTCCGTACCGCCACGGGAGCACGTGCGCCGCGCCGGATCGATCAGCAGGTCGCCGAACCGCATCACCTGCGGCCGCCGGCCACCCGTACGCCGGCCGAGCGCGCGCAGTCGGGCGACCAGCACGAGATAGGAGAACGGCTTGGACAGGAAGTCGTCGGCGCCGGTGTCCAGGGCTTCCGCCTCGTCGTACTCGCCGTCCTTGGCGGTGAGCATCAGGATCCCCGACTCGTTGCCGGCCGCGCGCAGCTTCGCGCAGATCCGGTAGCCGTTCAGCCCGGGGAGCATGATGTCGAGGACGATCAGGTCGTAGTCGTGCTCGGTCGCCATCCACAGGCCCTGGGACCCGTCGTGGGCCACGTCCACCGAGAACCCCTCGGACTGCAGGCCCCGCTGCAGGGCCACGGCGAGCCGCCGTTCGTCCTCCACCACCAGTACGCGCATGCCGAACAGGATCGCAGGCCCGCGCGGTGCCCGGCTGAAGAGGTCTTCAGGTGGCTTCAGCTGGGCTTCAGCATCCCCTCAGCATGCTCTGGGGCGAGCCGGGCAGCGCGTCCGGCTGTCCGGAGGAGTAGCCGTATGTCTGAATCCGTTCCGCCGCCGCCCGAGCAGCTGCCCGAGAACGCGCCGGCGACCGGCGCCCGCAAGCGCGTGGCGCTGTCCCGGCTGGTGCCCCGCAGCAAGCGCACCCGCTGGGCGGCGGCGGGCGCGGTCGTGGTGGTCGTGGGCGGTGGGCTCGCGGCCGCAGCCGTGGCCGAGCACCACCACCACGACCGAGCCGACCGCGGTCCGCACACGATCCGCTTCGAACCCGGCCACGGGGGTGGGTTCAAGCGGGGGCCGCAGGGCGGGGCGCCCGACGACGAGCGTGCGCGGAAGGCACCCCGTGGCGAGGACGGTCCCGGGGTGCCCGAGCGGTTCCGCCACCCCGACGCCCCGGGGCTGCCCGGAGCGCCCGGCCGGTCCGAGCGGCGCGAGGGTTCCGGCAAGGGTGGCCAGGCGCCCGCGCCGCTCCCCTCCCTGTCCATCGGCGACGCGGCCGGCAAGGCCGCCGCGGCCGTGCCGGACGGGAAGGTGGAGAGCCTGCGCGCGGTCGCCCAGGAGGGCGGGGGCGGCGCCTGGCTGGCCGTGGTCCTCGGCCCCGACGGCGTCCGGCACGCGGTCACGGTGTCCGGCACGGACGGCACGATCACCGGGAACACCACCCTCGGCGGGTAGTCGGTTGGTCGGGCAGCGGGGTGCCCGGGTGATGGGGAAGCCGCACGGCCTACGGGGCCATCGCGCGGCCCCCGATCCCGGGGGCCCCGTCGAGCTGGCCCTGCCACCAGGCGGCCATCCCGGCGCCGTCCATGGCCGCCCAGGCCGGAGTCCGCTCCACCTGGGCCCGGCCCAGTCGGCGGGCCAGCGCGACCAGTTCCCGGCCGGCGGCCCCGCGCGCCCGGTGGTAGCCGTCCAGCAGTTCCCCGAAGGACTCCGAGCGGCGCCAGCCGTCCGCGAGGGCGGTCGCGTCCTGGAGCGCCTTGGCCGCCCCGCTCGTGTTGTGCGGGCGTACGACGCTGGCGGCGTCCCCGGCGAGCAGCAGGCGCCCGCCGGCGGTGCGGGCCGCCTCCAGGTCGTAGATCGGCTGGACGAAGGTGTCCGCCGGGTCCGTCAGCGCGAGCGCCCGCCGCCAGTACGGGGGGAACTCACGCTCCAGCAACGCGTCGAGGTGCTCCGCCAGTCCGGGGGTCAGCGCGCCCGGCGGGAAGCTGGTGGGATCGTCGAGCCGCAGCTGTCCGTCCCGCGGGGGAGCGGCGTAGAGCACCCAGTTCACCCGGGGGCCGCCGGGACCGGGGATGCGGTAGACGACGCAGCTGCCGCCCGGGAAGCACACCGTGGTCACCGCCTCGGGCACCGGGTCCCCGGGGCCGCCGAGCTCGTCGAGGCGCGCCGCGTCGACGTTCCCGCGCCAGCACACGTACCCCGCGTAGTGCGGTCGCGCGTCCGCGCAGAGCGCCGCGCGCACCACCGACCGGTAGCCGTCCGCGCCGACGACCAGGTCGTAGCGCTCCACGGAACCGCTCGCGAGCCGCACCCGGGCGCGGTCACCCTCACCCTCACCCTCAGCTTCACCGGCTCCGGCCCCGGTTCCGGTTGCGGCGGCCTCGACGGCCGTCACCGTCTCGCCCTGCCGGTAGACGACGGTGTCGGGCACGGACTCCCGCAGGCCGCGCCAGAGCAGCCCCCAGTGGTAGGAGTGGAAGGGGAAGGGCTGCTGCCAGATCAGCCGCCCGCCGGCCCCCTCGGCGTCGTCCCGGACCACCCAGCGGCGCCGCTGGAGCGGATGCGCGGTGATCCCCGCCGGCAGGGCGCCGCTCGCGCGGAGTTCGACGGCCCGCTCGTCGTGCACGCACAGCCCCACGCCCCGGTCCTCCAGCCGGCCGCGCGTACGCTCCAGGACCGTCACCTGCCCGGCACCCGCCCGTGCCACCGCCGTGGCGACCGCGCAGCCCGCGATGCTCCCGCCGATCACCGCAACCGTTCCGCCCCGCACAACCGCCTCCTGAACGCCTGCTGCCGGTTTCCTGCTGCTTGTCGCTGCCGCCGAACGACACCGCCCGTGCCCCGCGTCGGGCCGTCCGCAGGCCGACCACGTTGTTGCATCCCCCGCCATGCCGTACCCGATGCGTTCACCGGCCCGCAGGTGCCGGCGCGGGCGCCGGGGGAGTGGGCTGCGGCGACCCCTGGAGGGCCTGCGCGGTCAGCACCACCAGCGCGTCCGTCCAGCCCAGGGGCGCGACGGAGGACGGCAGCCCGGCCCCGTTCACCGTTTCGGGGAGCTCGCCGAGCCCGTTGCGCTTGGACAGCACCCAGTCGAGCACCCGGTCCGCCTTCGCCTGCTCACCCGTGCCCGCCCAGGCCAGGGCGAAGAAGGAGGTGCTGGCCGTCCAGGCGTACGATCCCCAGCTGAAATCCGGGTCGTTGCCGGGCGAGACGCCGCCGTTGGGCAGCAGCAGCGCCCGGTGGGTGGAGTCCAGCGCCTCCCCGAGGCCGGGCGGGGCGGTGTTGAACGGGGGCGCCATGAACGCCACCGCGCTGTCGCGGCCGTGCTTGCCGTCGACGGTGCGCTGGTAGCCCAACGGGGCGAAGGAGGCGGCGATCCCGGCGGAGAGCCGCCGCGACGCGGCCGCCCAGCGCTCCGCGTCCCCGCCCGAGCCCAGCCGGGCGGCCAGATCCGCCGAGGCGTTCAGCCCGGCCAGCAGGGGAGCGGCGGTGCCGATGTTCGCGGTCGCCGTGTCCAGCTCCCAGTAGTCCGGGGAGGCCGGAGGCAGCCCGTCCGGGCCGAGCGAGCGCGCGGCGAAGTCGGCCGCGGCCCGGACCATCGGGTAGAGCTCGCGCAGCCGTTCGTCGCGTCCGGCGGCCGGCGCGGCCCGGTACCACTGCCACGTCGCCCACGGCACCCAGCCGTTGCCGTCCAACTGCCACTTCCGCGCATCCGGCGGTCCGCTGCCGTCCAGCGTGGTGCGGGCCTCCCAGGTCCCGTCGGCCCGCTGGGTGCGCGCGTCGTACTCCAGGATCCGGTACGCCTCCTCGTCGTGCCCGGTCACCGCGAACGCGGCCGCGGCGAACGCACCGTCCCGGGGCCACGAGTACTTCCAGGGCGGCGACCACCCCGCGGCGAAGGCCCCGTTGGGCTTCAGCAGCGCCCGCATCGACAGCAGGGAGCGCTCCACGGCGGCCCGCTGCTCCGTGCCGGCCCCCGGCACACTGCCCCCGGCCAGCCAGGCGCGGCTCTCCTCGATCTGCGCCAGCGCGCCCGGGTCGTCCGCCTCGACCACGGCCGACTCCGCGGCCCCGTCGGGCAGGTACCGCCAGCGGCCGGAGGGCAGTCGGAGCACGTTGCTCCCGTCGACGTACGAGGCTCCGACCGCGAAGGACGGCAGGACCGCCTCGGTGGCCACCGCGTTGCTCAGCAGGCCCGCGGTACGGGCCGCGAGTGCCCAGGCGGGTACGTAGCACGGCTCGGTCTCCCCGCACCGCTCGCCGCCGGTGGGGTTGACGTGGAAGGCCAGCCGGCCGGAGTCGTAGGCGTGCCAGCCGCCCCAGTACGCACGGTCGTAGTTCCAGCTGGTGAGCGAGCCGGGTACGTCCTGCTGCGTGCCGTACCAGGCGACCGGCTTGTTCTCCGCGGTCGTGGCCTGGACGAAGAGGTAGTAGGTACTGCCCGCGGTGACGTCGGCGTCCCCGAGCGGGAACTCCACCCAGCCGGCCCCGGCGCCGCCGAGGGCGGCGAGGTCCAGGGTGGCCGAGGCGATCGCCGAACCCGCGTCCGAGCGCACCCGGCGGACCTGGGCGGTCACCGTCCCCGTCGCGGCCCCGCTGCCCAGCCAGACGCTCACCCGGGACAGCCGGGCAGCGTCCACCGTGAACTCCTGGGCGGCCGCGTGGCCCGTGGCCTTCACATCGAAGAGCGCGCTCTCGTGGCGCACCTGCCCGTCGTACGGCACGGCGGCCGCGGCCGCGGCGTCGGGCAGCACGGCCGGAACACCGGGCAGCACGGCCGGAACACCGGTCAGGGCCAGGGAGAGCAGGGCGGGCAGTACGGTCCTCGCGAACGCCATGCGGATACGGCCCTTCCTCCTCGACGGGCGCGCGGGCGGAGGGTGCCCGGCGCCGAATGCCGGACCCACCATGCAGGCAACCGGCCCCGGGGCGGGCAGAGTCCGCACGTGTCCCACCGGATCGGGTCAGGGAGCCATCCGATCGGGGGCGTGCGCGGGGGGCCGGGGGCGCGCGCAGAAGCGAATGCGCTTCGTTTCCGGGATTTCCGGGGACCGGCTTGCACGATCGGGCTCGTTTTCCGATGGGGTGGTGATTGGGAGCGCCCGGCGCTCCACGGCCGCTGGTGCGGGGGCAGGCGGCCGGTTACGCACAACCCACCGGAAGGTTCGCTCCGACGTGAATGTCGCCGAGACGCTCGCCCTCGCGCTGTTAGTCACCACCGTGGTCAGCGTTGTCGTGATCGATGTGTTCCGGGCGCGCATGCGCCTGCCGGGCCCCGGGGCGGAGAGAGGAAACGGCGAGCCATCCGACGGCCGCCCACCAACCGTCCCCGCGGCCCGCCACCGTCAAGTCTCCGCCACCCCGACGGGCGGCGATGAACAGTTGTGGGGGAGCGTATGAACGAAGGAGAATTCGACCCATCAGGAGATCGTGCGGTCTCCAGTGAACTGGCCGGCGTGCTGCCGGTGGAGTTCACGGCTTTCCACTCCCAGCAGCACCGCGCCTATCTGCGCTACGCCCACCTGCAGCTGGGAAACCCCAAGGACGCCGAAGAAGTCGTCGACGACGTGTTCACCTTCCTGCTGAAGGTGTGGCGCCAGGCGCTGAAGGAGGCGAGCCTGCACGGCTTCGCCTGGGCCGTACTGCGCGAACACGTCGAGCGGCGGCTGGCCGTTCTGGGCCGGCAGGTGGCCATGGTCGAGACGGCCTGGTTCGCCGCACTGCGCCGCTCCTCCCGGGAACGGCTGGAGCTGCTGGAGTCGAAACTCGGGCTGTACGCGGCGATCGCGGGCCTGTCCGAGCGGCAGTACGACGTGGTGCTGCTCGCCTTCCTGCTGGGCAACGACTGCGACACGGTCGCCCGGATGATGGGGATCTCCCCCGCCACCGTCCGATCGCACATCCGCGGCGCACGCCGAACCCTGTCCCGCAAACTCGGGGTGGACTGGATCCCCGGAGAGGAGAAGGACCAGTGAGCGACATGCCACGCCACCGCGACATGCCGCTGTGTGAACTGGACGCGTCCCTGGCGGACGCGACGGTCCTCGCGGAGGAGTACGCCGGATACGACGAGGGCGCGGCCCGGCGCCGCATCGCCCGCCGGATCGCCGCGGACCGGGCCCGCGCGGCGACCGGAACCGCCACGGCCGGCGCGGCCGCGGCCGCGCGCGGACGGGCCGCCCCGGCCGAGACCGACGAGCTGGTCCTCGACGCCGCCTGCCACGTGCGGGCAGCCCGCGGCCTGGACGACCTCACCTGGTGCCTCGTGGAGAGCCGGGACTTCGCCGAACTCGCCCTGGCCGTCGACTCCTGGCCCCACGGCATGGACTCGGCGCTGCTCTTCGGCTGCCTGCTCCACCTCGCCGACCGGACGGAGGGAGCGCAGTTCTGGTTCCAGTACGCGGCCGGAGCGGGCTCGCAGACCGCGGCCCGCTGCCTCTACCTCCACCACCTGTCGCGCGCCGAGGTCGCGACCGCCCGGTACTGGAAACGCCAGGCCCACGTCCTGCCGCCCGACGAACACCTGCCGCCCCTGCCGCAGATCCCGCACGACCTCGAAGAGGCCCTCGGGGCCTCCGTCATCTGGACGTCCCCGCCCATCACCACCCAGGACCTCACCTCCCTGACCGGCGGACCGGGCGGGTCCGCCAGGCCGCCGCTACGGCTCCCGGCACGACTGCGGCAGGCGCTCATGGCACGCCCCCGCAAGGAGCACCCCGACCTGGGGGAGGTCTTCACGCCCGGGCCGCAGGTCGCCGTGGCCGTCGCGCAGAACGCCCGGCTCAACCCCCTTCACCTCACGGAGCAGGCGAACGGGTGGGCACTCGAAGCGCTGAAGCAGCCGCAGTTGACCCATGCGGCCCGGACGTCCCCCGAGGGACGGACGGCCCCGGCAGCGCTCGAATCCGTCCACCAGGCGCTGCGCGTCCTGGAAGTCGTCAACCGCCACTCGGGCGGGGTGAACCTGACACAGATCGCCCGTGAGACGAAGCTGCCGCAACTGGTCCTCGCCCGGGCCGTGGAGCAGCTGATCCGCGCCAATCTCCTCGCGCCGATCGGACCGGACGCCTACGTCGCCGGCCACGCCCTCCTGCTGAGCGAGACGGACGGCGCGGAGGGCCGCGGGCACCTGCGCGAGACGCTGGCCTGGGTGCGGGACGCCGTCGGAGCCGCCGTCTACGTCGCCCGCTACACCGACGGCGAGGTGGCCATCACCCAGTACGCGGACGGTCCGGCCGCACCCGCCGTCGAGGAGTGGGTCGACTTCCGCGCCGCCGCCCACGCCTCCGCGGTGGGCAAGGCGCTGCTGGCCCAACTCGACCACGACCACCGGCGGGACCACCTGTCGCGCCACCGGCTCACCCCCTTCACCACCCACACCCTCACCAGCCGGCAGGTCCTCTTCCGGCAACTCGACGACCGCCCGCCCAACACGCCCCTCCTCGACCTCCAGGAGTACGCCCTCGGCACGGTGTGCGCGGCGGTGCCGATCACCGCCGGCCCCAACCCGGAATGCGTGGCCCTGTCCATCCCGGTCCCCGATCCGGGCCGGCTGAAGCAGGCCGCCCGGATCCTGCAGAGCGAGGCGGCCGCGGTCTTACTCGCGCTGATCGTCGCCGGCAGCACCCGCCCCACGGCCCGCAGGCCGGAGGACACCATCCTGTCCACCTCAGCCTAGGAAGGATCCACCGCCCGACGCGGGCCAGGACTCCGGCCGGGTCCTGGCCCCGCGTGGTTCGAGACCGGGCCGCGGCAGCGGAGGCGGAGGTACGCGCGCCTGCGGCGTCCTCGGCGCCCGGCGGTCGTGCGGAGAGGCCCAGGACCCGGGCCGGTGCCGGCACCGACAACACACCGGCCTACGGGGCGGGAGGGCGGCCGGTGTGGGTGGGGAGGGCCGCGACGACGGTTTTGCCGGTGCGGTGGGACCGGACGAAGGTGCTGGGCGCGAGAGTCTTGACGACCCGCCATCCGAAGCCGCCGGGCGTGTGCGGGCAGGGCGGTCCGAGGTGGGGCAGGAGGGCCGAGCGGTCCGACACCTCGACGACGACCTGGCCGGCCCGAACGGTGACCCGGAAGCCCGTGACCCCTCCCGCGTGCCGCACGGCGTTGGAGACGAGCTCGCTCACCACCGTCAGCACGTCGGCGACCAGGGACGGGGGCGCGTACTGCTCGGCCAGGACGCGGCGGGCGTAATCCCGCGCCCGCGCACAACTCGTCCCGGGCGGCGGATTGGGTGCGACGGATCGGGGCCTCATACTCCTCGGCTTCCCCACGTGCAGCAAGAGATGCCGGCCCCGCGCCACACAGCGGTCATCCGACCTGTTCGGTGGTGTCTCGGATGTCGAACAGGGGCAGCGCGCCCGTCATCTCCATCATTCTGTGCAGCTGTTTCGGGAGCGGGCCCTGGAGCGCCAGGGGGCGGGTGTTGCGCAGCCGGATCAGGGCGTTGAGGAAGCTGGAGTCGCCGAAGGCCACCTGCCTCACATCGACGACCAGGAGGCCGGCCGGCACCGGCCCGATGTCGCAGGCGTCCACGAGCAGTCCCGCGGTGTCCAGGTCGAACTCGCCGGAACAGACGACCACCCGCACGCCGTCGGCCTCGGCCCTGACTGTCACCCGGGGCGCCTGCACGCTGTCTCCTGGAACACGAGCGGATCTGACCCGACTGACCGTACGAGGTGCACCGCGTGCGCGGAAAGCCACGAAACGAAGATCACGTATTCGCAAATGGACCTGGGACACACGTGGTCAGGGCCCGGCGCGGAGGGTGAACGCCCCGTCCCGTCGCCCTCGTCCGTGCCGGCGGGACGCGAAACGGGGTGGACAGGGTGATCGCGGCAGCCGTTCCTTCGACCGGTCCCAGCCTTCATACGTCCAAAGAGGTGCTTTCGATGACGGTCCAGGTACGCATGCTCGACCTCGCCTGCGACAAGGGCGAGATGCTGTGCACCTGGGCGCGGGACCACGGTGTCGCCGGCACCGGGGTCGACATCAGCACCGTCTTCCTCGACGCCGCCCGGGGGCCGCGCCGTGGAGCTGGGCGTTGCCGACCGGGTCGGCTTCGTGCACGCGGACGCCTCGGGCCATGTCGCCGACGATCCCCGTCGGCATCGCCGCCTGCGTAGGCGCCACCTGGATCGGCTCCGGCGTGGCGGGTACCGTTCGAACTCCTGCGGCGCAGTCTCGCTCCCGGCGGCATGATGCTGATCGGTGAACCGTACCGGCGCCGCGAGCCTGAGGACCGGACCGTCGTCGAGGGCTGTCACATGGCCGGCAAGGACGACCTGCTCACGCTGCCCGAACTGCTTGAACAGTTCAGGTACCTGGGCTGGGATGTCGTCGAGATGGTCCTTGCCGACCAGGACAGCTGGGACCGGGGTACGTCGCGGCACAGTCTCAACATGCGGCGCTGGCTCGATGCCAACCCCGACGACGAGCTCGCCGACGACATGCGTGCGGAACTCGCCGCGGGACCTGCCGGCCACGCCAGGTACCAGCGCGAATACCTCGGGTGGGGCGTGTTCGTCCTGATGGACCGCTGACACGCTCCTCCGCGTGAGCCCCGGCGCCACCTGCCGGGGCTCACCGAGGTAGGCCGTCCCAGAACGAGCAGTGGTGCGCGGAGTACGCGTCGACGGCGTGGATCGCGCCCGGTCGGGGAGTCAGCGACTGCACCGACCGCGGGTGCGGCGACGAAGAAGGGTGGAGGAGGGGCCAGGGTGGTGCGTCGGGGGTGTTCGGATTTCCGGTCCGCGCGAAGCTCGTCCAATAGCCGACCATCCGGTCCGACAGGGCGCGCTGGGCGTCGGTCATCCCTCGTTCGGTGGGGAGCGAGGAGAAGAGGAAGGGCATCTCGAAGCCGTGCGCCGCACCGTACGGGAAGCCAGGGTTCGGCGGCAGGCCGGTGAGGACCGGAGCGTCCCGGTCGCTGAATTCGTAGCCGTAGAGGGGAAGGCCGGGGGCGTGCACGGCGATGTCCCGGCCGACGGCCAGTGTGGTGCAGGTGAAGGACCGATCGGTCAGCACCGCGGCCCATGCCAGAGCGGGCGTGAGGTGGTGCGCCGCCGGATATTGTGCCTCGACGCCCGGTGCGGCGGCCCCGAAGGCCTCCACCAGGCGGGCGCGGTAGTCGTCCTCGGTGCGGATCGGGAACGCGGCGAGCGACAGGCCGACGAACATCCGCATCTCGTCGTGGTTGGTGCCCAGGATGACCGGTACACGGTGGAAACGTCCGGATGCCAAGGCCTGGTCGGGGGCCATGGGAAGCAGCGCATTGCCGAAGGCGGGCCGGTTGAAGGACTGCATCAGTTGCGCGGTCGCGAGGCGATCCGTGCTCTGCCCGCGCAGGCAGGCCAGCACGTCGTCTCCACTGCCCGTGGTGCAGCCCAGTTGCCGGGCTGCTTCCGTACCGGCGGTCTGGACCTCGGCCTGTGGGACGAAGGGCTCGTACGCAGGTGTCCCGGGCCCGAGAGCGCCGCGCGGGAAGGACGTGCGGCAGGAACCGCTCTGGAGAACGGCCCGCTGGAAGAGTCCGACGGCCGTGGGCGAGGTGAGGTGGGCACAGATGCTGAGGGCGCCTGCGGACTCACCGAACAGCGTGACATTGCGCGGATCACCGCCGAAATGCTCCGCGTTCGCCCGCACCCAGCGCAGGGCGGCCTGCTGGTCGGCCAGGCCGAATGCCGGGGCGGACCCCAACCCGGAGTGGCCGAAGTAGCCAAAGATCCCCAGACGGTAGTTGACCGTGACGAGGACCGCTTCACCCCGGACCGCCAGTTGTTCGGCACTGTAGTCACCGCCTGAACCGCCCAGGAACGCACCACCGTGCATCCATACCAGCACGGGCAGCCGCTGCTTCGCCGACGGCTTCGGCGTCGGCGTCGGCACGGTGACGTTGAGGTACAGGCAGTCCTCCGACCCCACGACACCGCTCACGCCCGGTGCAGGCATCTGCACGCAGCGCTGGGCCGGCTTCGTCGCATCCCTGACGCCTTGCCATCGGGTGCTGGGGGCGGGGGCGCGCCAGCGCAGCGTTCCGGTCGGCGGCGCGGCGTAGGGCAGACCGTCGAAGGTGGCGTACGAGCCGTGGGACACGCCACGGACCCGGCCGAGATCGGTTCGCACGACGGTATCGCTCGGCCCGTCGGACCGTGGTGGACGGGGTGCGCCGGTCGCCGGCGCGGCGGTGGCGGCGAGCAGGGCGACCGTGCAGAGCAAGGGGAGGAGCAGCGCACGCAGGCCGGCCCGTCGGGAGGGAAGCGGTGCCGTCTTGACAGGGGACATGGGTCATCACCGTTGCGGATCGGGGGCGGGATGGCGCGGAGCCGCGTGACACCGCTCAGGCCCTGACGAAGCCTGGGACGTGGGAGCGGTGCGAACCGGCGCGCCAAGTGCTCCATACGCTAGGACCTCCCGTGCACTGGAGGTTCAAGAGACTGTGACGCAAGACACCTGGAGCATCGGTGAACTCGCCACCGGCACGGGGGTGCCGGTGAAGACGCTGCGCTATTACTCGGACAGCGGTCTGCTGCCCGTGGCCCGTCGTAGCACGGGTGGCCATCGGCGCTACGGTCCCGAGGCCTGGGAGCGCATCCGTGTGATCAGGCACCTACGGGCGCTGGACATGCCGATCGCGACCATCACGCAGGTGGTCACCGGTGAGTGCTCCCTCGGCGAACTGGTGGCGACCGAACTCGAAGCGGTGCAGGAACGATTGACCGAACTGCGCTGGCGTCAGGCCACGCTCGCGTCCTTGGACGACTGCGGGAGTGAGGAGCGGCTCCGGCGTCTGGGGATCCTCGCCCGTGTGCAGCAGCTTCCGCAGGCGCGTCGTACTCTCACCGACCACTGGTACCGCGAGCTGTGCACGGCCATGCCCAAGAACCGACTCGACATCATGATCGCCATGCTGTCCCCCGATCCTCCGCAGGACCCGGAGCCCGCCACGGTCCTGGCCTACGCCGAGATGCATCTGCTCATCTCCACGCCCAGCTTCACCCGGTGGACCCAGGACCACGGCGAGGAGATGAAGGACGGCCCCGCCTTCTACGGCGAGATCGACCAGGCAGCGGCTCTGACGGTCACCGCCCTGGCCCAGGGGCTGGCGCCCGGCGCCGGCGAGGCGGTCAACGCTTTCGTATCCGCCCACGCACGGGCCCGACGGGAGTCGGACACGCCCGCCTTCCGTGAATACCTGCACGGCCTGGTGTCGAAGTCATCCGGCTTCGACCCCCGCCTGGAACGGTATTGGGCTCTGGTCGCCACCGCCACCGGGGGCCGTGTACTGAACATGACGGTGGCTCACCGGTGGCTGACCGACGGCCTGGCGCTTTCGCTGGCCGAGCAGGGCCGGACTCGGCCCGAGTAGAGAGGGCGAAGGCCGCATGCGCGGCATCGTACGTTCCCGGTCACGAGGCGGCCGGGACGTGGCCCCGGTCCCCGTCAGCGGTACGGCGTGACGGCGGGACCGGGAGCGCGGGGACCGGGTCGGGTCAGGGGGCGATCGGCAGCTGTCGCTTGTGCTCGGTGGCCCGGTAGCGGTTGACGATGACGTCGAGGGCGGCCGCGTCCACCGGCTTGCCCTCCAGGACGTCGTCGATGTCGTCGTAGGTGACGCCGAGCGCGTCCTCGTCGGCCAGACCCGGCTTCAGCGTCTCCAGGTCCGCGGTCGGGGTCTTCCAGATCAGCGAGGACGGCGCGCCCAGAGCCTCCGCCGTGGCGCGGACCCGCCGCTTCGTCAGGCCCGTGAGCGGAACCACATCGGCCGCGCCGTCGCCGAACTTGGTGAAGAAGCCCGACACCGCCTCGGCGGCGTGGTCCGTGCCCACCACGAGACCCGCGTGCGCGCCCGCGACCGCGTACTGGGCGATCATGCGCTGGCGGGCCTTGATGTTGCCGTGCACGAAGTCCTGGTGGTGCGCGTCACGGAAGACCGTGCCGCCGGCCAGCACCGCCTCCAGCGCGGCGTCGCTCGACGCCTTCACGTCGACGGTCAGGACCTGGTCGGGCCGGATGAACTCCAGCGCCAGCTGCGCGTCCGACTCGTCCGCCTGCACGCCGTACGGCAGCCGCATCGCGAAGAACGTCGCCTCCTGACCCGCGGCGCGCACCCGCTCGACCGCGAGCTGGCACAGCCGGCCCGCCGTCGTGGAGTCCACACCGCCGCTGATGCCCAGCACCAGCGAGCGCAGGCCCGTGGAGCTCAGCCGGTCGGCGAGGAAGGCTACGCGGCGCTCGATCTCCTGCCGGGCGTCGAAGGACGCGCCCACCTGGAGGTCCCGGGCGATCTCCTGCTGCAGTGTTATGGACGCCTGGTCGGTCACGATTGCTCCTCGGTCGGGCCCCGTGGACAGGTCGGTTCGTGCCGCGGGGCGGGCCGCGGGTGCGAAGAGGGGGCCGGAAAGCACTCTAGAGGAAAGGCCGCGGAGCCCTGCTCAAGGGCCGTGCCTGCGGTGCGGACGGGGTGCCCTCGGCCGGCTGGTTCCGCGTCATCCCGCCGCGATGAGCCCGGGCAGGTCGCGCATGTCGTGGAACACGCGCGTCCCCGGGCCTTCGAGCCGCTCGCCCGGGGTCATCCCGCCCGCGTAACCGAACGACCGCATCCCGGCGGCGCGGGCCGCCTCGACACCCGGCCGGCTGTCCTCGACGACCACGCAGGCCGCCGGATCGACGCCCATGCGCTGCGCCGCGTACAGGAACAGGTCCGGGGCCGGCTTGCCGCGGGCGACCTCCGTGGCGCTGTGGATGCGGCCCGCGAAGCGGTCGTAGAGCCCGGTGCGGCCCAGGGTGTGGCGCATCTTCTCGTGCGAGCCGCTGGAGGCGACGCAGGTCGGCAGGGTGATCGCGTCGAGCGCCTCGGGCAGCCCGTCGACGGGGGCCAGGCCGGCGTCCACCGCCTCGCGGTGCAGCTGCTCGAACCGCTTCGCCCAGACGTCGGCCGTGCCCTCGCCGAGCCGGGCCGCGACCTGCTCCCGCACGGAGGCGTCGGACCGCCCGATGAACAGCTCGATCACGTCGCCCTCGGTGAGGGGCCACCCCAGCTCCGCCCCCAGGGCGACCTGGACGCGCATCGCGATGCGTTCGGTGTCGACGAGCACTCCGTCGCAGTCGAATATGACGAGTTCAATCGGCTTGATCATTCCCGCAGCATAGAGTCCTGGGCGGCCGGGCGGGTCGGAGCTGCTCCTCGCAGACGTCCTCGCCCACCTTCAGGGCCGACCGCCCGATGCCGATCTCGGCGTGCAGGACGCCGCCTCCCGGAGCGCCTGATCTGTCGAGATTGTCGGGAATGTCGGGAAGGTCCCGCCGGGTCCTCCCCGCGGCGGACCGACGGGTTCCGTCCGCACGCATGAGGTGCCGGACGCGGGGCAGGCGGAGTTCACGGGGAGAACGAACGCCCCCGCACGACAGACGAAGAAGGACGGACGGCCGGGGCATCCCCGCCGTCCCCCGTCCATCGGAGGAGTTGTTTCCGCGTGACTGAACATGTGTGGAGTTACAAGTCGACCTCGGGCCACCTGGCCGGTACCGATCTGACCGGCTACAAGGTCGAGGCGACCGACGGCGGCATCGGCAAGGTGGACAAGCACTCCGACGAGGTCGGTGACGCCTACCTGGTCGTGGACACCGGGGTCTGGATCTTCGGCAAGGAGGTCCTGCTGCCGGCGAGCACCGTCGTCAGCATCGACCCGGAGGCGCGGACGCTCTACGTCGACCGCACCAAGGGCCAGATCAAGGACGCCCCCGAGTTCCATCGGGACAAGCACCTCGGGGACCGGGAGTACCACCAGGAACTGGGCGCCTATTACGCCGCCACCCGGTTCGGTCTCCCGCCGCTCTGACCGGCCCGAGTCCGACCGCTTCGAGGCCGTGGGCCCGAACTCCCCGAGTTCGGGCCCACGGCCGTGCCGCGTTCCGATGGGGAGCGCTGTCGTACGGCACCGGCTCCCCGGGCCCGCGCGCGTGATCGGGCCGTTGCCGGGTACCCGCGCAGCAGAGACCCGAACGCGGACAACTCCCAGGAGAAGGAAGCCCCATGACCCTGATACCGCACGCGAACGACAAGTCCGTCCCCATCCCGACGGAGCTGCGGCGGCAGGTCGCACGTGCGACCGGCCGGCTGCGGGACACTGCCGTGCACGTCGGGCGGCTCGTCGAGGACAAGACGCCGGATCCCGTTCTCGCGGGGGCGTTCCGGACGGCGACGCGCGTCCGGGACACGGCCGCCCGCGCCGGGCGGCTCACCGGGCACGGGAACCTCGACTCCGTGCGGGCGAAGGCCGGCCGGGCCGCGACCCTGGCACGGGCCAACCGCACCGCGCTGGCCACGGCCGCCGGTGTACTGACCGCCGCCGTGATCGCGCGGCGCGCCCGACGGGCACGGCGCGCGAAGTGAAGTAGGGCGTCCGAGGCCGGCACGGCCCGGCACGGCCCGGCCCGGCCCGGCACGGCCCGGCCCGGCACGGCCCGGCACGGCCCGGCCCGGCACGGCCCGGCCCGGCACGGCCCGGCCCGGCACGGCCCGGCCCGGCCCGGCCCGGCCCGGCCCGGCACGGCCCGGTCGGGCCGTGCCGGGCGCGGCGGCTCCGCCGGGACGCCGGCGTTCAGCCCCGCGGCCCGGCCGCGGGCTTCCGCGCCCGCTCGGCATTGAACTGCGCGCCCGTGAGCAGGGCCAGGTTGGCGAACCAGAGCCAGATCACGAAGACCACGATCCCGGCCAGCGACCCGTACAGGCGGCCGTACGTGTCCAGTTGCGTGTACAGCGTGAAGAGCCCCGAGGCGGCCAGCCAGAGCAGGGCCGCCAGTACCCCGCCCGGCAGGCCCCGCCGGGTGCCCCGGCTCTGGACCGGGCCGGTCCGGAACAGGACCAGCACCAGGAGGGTCACGACGACCAGGAGCACGGGCCAGCGCAGCAGCGCGACGGCTTCCGGGCCGCTCCATCCGACGGCCCGGGCGGCCCATCGGGCCGGCGGTCCGGACACGACCAGCCCCACCGCGCCGACGACGAGCAGCACCAGCAGCAGCCCCGCGTGGACGACCAGCATGTGCGCGGCACGCAGCGGACGCCGCGTGTCCGGCACCCGGTGCATGGTGTGCAGGGCGCGGCGGAACACCGCCAGGTAGCTGCACGCCGACCACAGCGCGCTCACCACCCCGCCGAGCAGCAGGGCCCACATCGACGAATGCCCCTCCGGAACGCTGCCCAGCGCCTCACGGAGCACCTGCGCCGACTGCGGGGGTGCGTACGCGGTCAGGTCGGCGATGAGTCCTTCGCGCCGCGCCCCGCCCAGCAGCCCCACGACGGACACGGCGATGACGAGCGCGGGCAGCAGCGCGAGCAGGGCGTAGTAGGTGAGGGCGGCCGCGTGGTCGGCCAGGTTGTCCGTCCAGACGCGGACGGCCGTACGCCGCAACTCGGCGCGGGTGCGCGCCGCGAGGGCGCTGACGGCGGTGCCGGTGTCGGCGGTCGCGGTGCCGGCGATGGCGGGCGGACCGCCTCGGCGCGAAGTGGTGCGGGGGATGTCGGTCACCCCGTGCGCGTGCCCTCCCGAGCCCGCGCCCATGCGCCCGCGGGGCATCTGCGTACAGGCCCGTCCGCCGGGTACACGGGCGCCATGACATGGAGCCACGCGCGAAGGCGCGACGCAGAGCCGCAGGAAGCGGTGCGGCCCGTCACAGTGTCCGCGACGAAGAACCACCCGACGTCCCCGACCCACCAGACCCGCCCGACCCACCCGGCCGTGCGGGCGCTGGCCATGCTGGCGGCCTTCGCCGGGACCGTCCTGTTCAGCGTGGTCCTGGCCCGGCTGACGCTGGAGCCCTCCGCCGCCTCGGCGGCCCTCGTGCACAGCAATCTTCAGCCGGGCCGCTCGATCGAGGCCTACCTGGAAAACGCGTCGACGCTCGAAGCGGCCCGCCAACTGGGCGGCAACCTGCTGCTCGGTGTGCCGTTCGGCGTGCTCCTGCCCGTCCTGCTGCCGCCCGCCCGCGGACTGCTGCGCGTCGCCGCGGTGACCATCTGCCTGATGACGCTGGTGGAGCTGATCCAGGGCGCCCTCGTCACCGGACGCGTCTTCGACATCGACGACGTCATCCTCAACACGGCCGGCGCGCTCCTCGGTTACCTCTTCATCGGCCTGCGGCTGGGCCGCGCCGTGCACCCGCGCCGCAGGCACTGGTGGCACCGCCGTCCTTCGTGACTCGTGAGTACTGCACACCCCATCGGTGACAGCGGTGACTGTCGGCCCCTCGGCCCGGCGTGACACGGTCGGGTCTGCCACCGACCGAGGGAGCAGGTGTGAACAAGGGGTACGCCGCCTACTGCGACGCCGACCGCTGGTTCTACGACGCGCCGTACCGGCGGGTCGGCGAGAGCTACCCGCCCGCCCTCGCCCCCGTCCCGTCGGGCTGGCGCTCGCACCGCAGCGGCGACTGGCTCGCACTGCGGCCCGCCGGCGCCGAACTGCCTGCGCAGGGCTGGAAGATCCACGTCTCGGCCACGCTCGACAACGCCGAGTCGGTACTCACCACGGTGTACGCCTACTGCACCGAGCGGAACATCGCCTTCAAGTTCGTCCCGAGCCGCTACCTGCTCCACCTGCGCAACGCCAAGTACGCCGACCGCGCGGCGAGCGGGAAGTTCATCACCGTGTACCCCGCCGACGAGGGGCAGTGCCGACGGATCGCGGAGGACCTCGACGCGGCGCTCGGCGGCGCGGCCGGCCCGTACATCCTCAGCGATCTGCGCTGGGGCGCCGGACCGGTCCACCTGCGCTACGGCAGCTTCACCCTGCGGCACTGCTACGGCGAACACGGCGAACTGGTCCCGGCCGTCGAGACCCCCGACGGCCGGCTCGTACCGGACCGGCGCGGACCCGCGTTCCAGCCGCCCGAGTGGCTCGAACTGCCCGCCTTCCTCGACCCCCACCTCCAGGCGCGCTCCGCCGTCACCCTCGCCGGTGTCCCCTTCACGGTGGAACGGGCGCTGCACTTCTCCAACGGCGGCGGCGTCTACCTCGGCAAGGACAGCCGCAGCGGCGAGACCGTGGTCCTCAAGGAGGCCCGGCCGTACGCCGGACTCGCCGCCGACGGCGCCGACGCCGTCACCCGGCTGCACCGCGAACGGACCGCGCTGGAACGGCTGGCGGGCCTGGACTGCGTACCGGCCGTCCGCGGCACCTTCACGGTCGGCGACCACCACTTCCTGGTACTGCAGCACCTCGACGGCAAACCGCTCAACACCTACTTCGCCCGCCGCCACCCCCTGATCGAGGCGGACCCCGCCCCGGCGGAGCTCGCCTCCTACACCGCATGGGCGCTGAAGATCCACCAGCAGGTGACCGAAGCCGTCGACGCCGTCCACGCCCGCGGGGTCGTCTTCAACGACCTCCACCTCTTCAACATCATGGTCGCCGAGGACGACACCGGCGAACCCTCCGTCGCACTCCTGGACTTCGAGGCCGCCGCGCACATCGACGAGGGCCTGCGGCAGACCGTGGCCAACCCGGCCTTCGTCGCCCCGGCCGAGCGGCGCGGATTCGCCGTCGACCGCTACGCCCTCGCCTGCCTGCGGCTCGCCCTGTTCCTCCCGCTGACCAGCCTGCTCGTCCTGGACCGCACCAAGGCCGCACACCTGGCCGCCGTCGCCGCCGAGCAGTTCCCCGTACCGCGCCGGTTCCTCGACGAAGCCGTCGAGGAGATCCTGTCCGGCGTACCGGAGGGCTTGCCGGGCGACCGCCTGCCCGCACCGGCCGGACCGTACCTGCCCGTCGAGCCCGGCGAATGGCCGGCCGCCCGTACGTCGATGGCCGCAGCGCTGCGGGCGAGCGCCACCCCGCACCGCGAGGACCGCTTCGTCCCCGGGGACATCGCCCAGTTCGCGACCGCCCACGGAGGCATCGGCTTCGGCCACGGGATCGCCGGGGTGCTCCACGCCCTCGCCGAAACCGGCGCCGGACCCTGGCCGGAGGCCGAGGAGTGGCTGGTCGACCGCACGGCGGAACCGGCCTCCGGCACCCCGCTCGGCTTCTACGACGGCCTCGCCGGCACGGCCTGGACGCTGGACCGGCTCGGACACCGCGAACGCGCCCTCGCCCTCGCCGACCGGCTGCTGCACCAGCCCTGGCAGAGCGCGGGACCCGACCTGTACGGCGGCCTCGCCGGCATCGGCCTCGCCCTGGACGCACTCGGGACCGCGAGCGGCGAGAGCGAACTGCACACCGCGGCCCTGCGCTGCGCCGAGCTGGTCGCCCACCCGGACCGACGGCCCGGCCGCGCGGGCCTCCTGTACGGCAACTCCGGACCCGCCCTGCTCCTCGTACGCCTCTACGAGCGCACCGGCGACAAGGAACTGCTGATCCAGGCCGCCCACGCGCTCCACCGCGACCTCGACCGCTGCGTCACCAGCGCCTACGGCACCCTCCAGGTGAACGAGGGCTGGCGCACCATGCCGTACCTCGGCGAGGGCAGCGTCGGCATCGGAATGGTCCTCGACGACTGGCTGGAGCACGGTCCCGACGAGCGCTTCGAACAGGCCCGGACCGAGATCGTACGGGCGGCGCAGGCCACCTTCTACGCCCAGCCCGGGCTGATGCGCGGCGCCGCAGGAATGATCCTGCACCTGGCCCGGACCACCACGCCAGGACCCGGCACCGGGCCCGGAGCCATCGCCCGCCAGATCGACGCACTGGCCCGGCACGCCGTGCCGTACCAGGGGCATCTGGCCTTCCCCGGCGAGCAGATGATGCGGCTGTCCATGGACCTCACCACGGGTACGGCCGGCGCTCTCCTCGCCCTCGGCAGCGCGGCGCCCGGCGGGCGCGCGCACCTGCCGTTCCTCCCGCCGCTGCGCCGAGGCGCCGCGGCCCACCAGCCGGTCCCGCCCGGGGCCGTGACCCATCGCACCACCCGAGAGAAGAGGAACCTGACATGACGCTTCTTGACCTGCAGTCGATGGAGACCCCGAAGGAAGAGACCGCCGAGGTCGCGATGACCGGCGGCGGCAGCCGCGCCAGCCTGCTCCTCTGCGGCGACAGCAGCCTGAGCATCACGACCTGTAACTGACCCAGGTCACCTCGGGCCCGGGCGGTTCACCGCCCGGGCCCGCACCCCATCACTGGAGGCATCCGCCGATGAGCCCCCCCGACGCGGCCGCCGGCACGGCGCAGGAGCCGGAGCCCGACCTGGCGCGCGGCGCGGACCGGGCGCTCGTCGCGGCGGCCCGGCACAGCGGCGGGCGCACCGCCGCGGTCCTCGGATGCGCCGTGGCGGCAGCCGCGGCGGCCCTCGCCGAACCCGCCGTCCTCGGGCACACCCTGGACCTGCTGCTGCGCCGGGACCCGTCCGGCCCCGCCTGGACCCTCCTGTGCGCCGCCGTCATCGCGGCCGAAGTGGCCCTGGACGCCGCCGCGGCACGGCTGACCGGCGAGGTCGACGGCCGCTCCACCGCCCGGCTGCGCAGGCTCGGCCTCGCCGGGCTGCTGGGCACCGCCCCCCACCACGCGGCCCGCCACGCGCCCGGCGAGACCGCCGCCCGGCTGACCGCACACGCCACCGAGGCGGGGAAGGTCCCGGCGGCCGTCGCGCACGCCCTCGCCGCACTGCTGCCGCCGCTCGGTGCGGTGGCGGCGCTCTTCCTCATCGACCTGTGGACGGCGCTCACCTTCCTGCTGGGCCTGCCGGTGCTGGTGCTCCTGCTGCGGGCCTTCACCCGCGACACCCTCACCAGCGTCGCCCGCTACCAGCAGGTGCAGCTCGCCACCGCCGGACGCCTCGTCGAGGCCCTGGCGGGGGCTCGCACGATCGCCGCTGCCGGGACCGCCGACCGCGAACGCGCCCGGATCCTCGCGCGGTTGCCCGAACTCGGCACCGAGGGCAGGCGCATGTGGCAGGTATACGGCGGCACGACGGCCCGGTCCACGGCCCTCATGCCGATGCTCCTGTACGCGGTCCTCGCCGTCGGCGGCATCCGACTGGCGGCCGGGGCCATCGGCGTCGGCGAACTCCTCGCCGCCCTGCGGTACGCGGGCCTCGCGGCGGGGGTCGGCGCGGTGACCGGCGCCCTGGCGGCCGTGGCCCGCGGCCGGGCCGCCGCCCGGCGGACCGCGGCCCTCGTGGCCCTGCCCCCGCTCGGCCACGGCCGGGCCGAACTCCCGGAAGGCGGCCCGGGCACGCTGGAGCTGCGCGACGTCCGGGTCGTGCGCGGCGGATCGGCCGTCCTGCACGACATCAGACTGGTGGTCCCCGGCGGCAGCACCGTGGCGGTGGTGGGCCGCTCCGGCGCCGGCAAGACGCTGTTCGCCGCCGTGGCCGGCCGGCTCGCCGACCCGGACGCCGGCGAGGTGCTGCTCGACGGCGTGCCGCTGCGGGAGCTGACCGGCGAGGCCCTGCGCCGCGAGGTCGGCTACGCCTTCGACAGGCCCGTACTGCTGGGCGACACGGTCGGCGGCGCGATCGGGTTCGGCGCGGGGCCCGCCCCCGGGCCGCAGGAGGTCCGGGCCGCGGCCCGCGCCGCGGGCGCCGACCCGTTCGTACGGCGCCTGCCCGACGGGTACGGAACGCGCCTCGCCGACGCGCCGCTGTCCGGCGGGGAGGTTCAACGCCTGGGGCTGGCACGGGCGTTCTGCCGCGCGGGTCGGCTCCTCGTACTGGACGACGCCACCTCCAGCCTCGACACCGTCACCGCCCGCGAGGTCGAGCGGGCGCTGGCCCGCGAGATCCGGCCCGGGACCCGGATCGTCGTCGCGCACCGCCTCTCGTCCGCGGTCCGCGCCGACCTCGTCGTATGGCTGGAGGGCGGGCGGATGCGGGCCGCCGGCACCCATGCCGAGCTGTGGCGGCGCGACCCCGCCTACCGGGCGGTGTTCGCCGCCGCCGACGCGACGAAGGATGCGGATGCGGATGCGGAGGCCGGGACGGACGAGCGCCCGGTGCCCCTGCGGAAGCAGGGGGCGGGACGATGACCGGAACGGGGACCGGCACCGAGACGGAGGCCTGGCGACGGGTGGCCCCCGAAGGCCGGCGGTTCCTGCGGGGCCACAAGAGCGCCCTGGCGCGCCTGGCGGCATGGTCGCTCGTGGAATCCGCCCACACCTTCCTCGGCGGCTACGGAGTGGCTCGCGCCCTGGACGACGGCTTCCTCGCCGGCCGCACCGGAACCGGTCTGGCGTGGCTGGCCGCTGCGGCGGCCGGGGCGCTCGTCGGCGGCTTCGCGCTGCGGGGCGTGTTCGCCGGCCTCGCCGACCTCGTCGAGCCACTGCGGGACGGCCTGGTCCGGCGGGCGGTGCGGCAGGCGCTGGACCGCGCCGTCGCCGACCCGGTACGGGCGCCCGACGCGGGCGCCGTGTCCCGCCTGACCCAGCAGACGGAAATGGCCCGGGACTCCTTCGCCGGGCTGGTCCTGACCGTGCGTTCGTTCGTGTTCACCGCCGTGGGCGCCTTCGCGGGCATGGCGGCCCTGGCCCCGGTGCTGCTGCTGGTCGTGCTGCCGCCCCTGCTGCTCGGCGTCGCGGCCTTCCTGGCCACGCTGCGCCCCATGGCGGCCGTGCAACGCCGGTCCCTCGACACCGACGAGGCGCTCGCGGACCGGTTGGGGGAGCTGGGGGAGGGACTCCGCGACGTCGTCGCCTGCGGCGGTCAGACGGCGGCGCGGGCACGGGTCGAGCCGCTGATCGCGGCCCAGGAACGCCTGGCCCGCAGGCTCGCGCGCTGGGCGGCCCTGCGGACCCTGGCGCTGGGTACGGCGGGCCGGCTGCCGGTGATCGCACTGCTCGTCGCGGCGCCCTGGCTGCTCGCGCACGGCATCACCGCCGGAGCGCTGGCCGGCGGCCTCACGTACCTGGTGCAGGCCCTGCTGCCGGCCCTCAACTCAGCCATGACGGCGCTCGGTTCGGCCGGCACCCGCCTGCTGGTGGTCCTGGAGCGCTTCTGCGACCCCGCGCCGCCGCCGACCCCGGGCGTTTCGGACACGGCCGCCGGGGAGGCGAAGCCGCAGCCGGCCGGCCGCGCCGTCCCCCCGGCCGCCGCCGCGGCGGCGGAGCTCCGCGGTGTCACCTTCGCCTACGGCCGCGGCGCGGCGCCCGTCCTCGACGCCCTCGACCTGGTCGTGCGGCCGGGGGAACACCTCGCCGTCGTCGGTCCGAGCGGCATCGGCAAGTCCACGCTCACCGCCCTGCTCGCGGGCATGCTCCCACCCGACGCGGGCACCGTGCTCGTCGCCGGCTCGGCCGCCCGCCGGACACCGGACGCGAGGGGGCCGGACCCGCGGCGGACCCTCCTGCCGCAGCAGGCCTACGTGTTCACCGGCACCGTACGGGAGAACCTCACCCACCTCTCCCATCTCTCCCCCCTCTCCGCGGACCCGGGCGACCCCCGGTCCGGGGACGCCCGGGTGTGGTGCGCCGTCGCCGCCCTGGGGCTGGACGGCCTGGTGGAGCGGCTGGGCGGGCTCGACGCCGAGGTGCGGCCCCGGCTGCTGTCCCGCGGCGAGAGCCAGCACCTCGCGCTCGCCGCCGCCTACCTCTCGCCGGCGCCGCTCCTGCTCCTCGACGAAGCCACCTGCCACCTGGACCCGCGTACGGAGGAGCGTGCCGAACGGGCCCTCGCGGCCCGGCCCGGCACCCTCGTCGTCGTGGCCCACCGCGTTTCGTCCGCGGCCCGCGCCGACCGGGTCCTCGTCCTGGACGGGACCCGAGCCGTATGCGGCACCCATGCAGAACTCCCGGCCAGATCGACCCTGTACCGCGATCTGGTGGGGAAGTGGAACGGCACCGCGGACGGCTGACCCGGCCGTCCCGCCCCCGCCCGCGACGGCCGTGGATCAGACCCAGCCCTCCCGCCGGGATATCCGGATCGCGTCGATGAGGTTGCGCGCGCCGGTCTTGCGGGTCGCCGCGGCCATGTAGTTGCGTACCGTCCCGCTCGCCAGGTGCAGTGTGCGGGCGATCTCGGCGATGGAATCGCCCTCGGCGGCCCGGGCCAGCACGCTGAGCTCGCGCGGGCTCAGCGGTACGGGGTCCGCCTCCATGAAGGCGGAGGCCAGGGAGGCGTCTATGAACCGTTCTCCCGCGGCGACCCGCCGTACCGCCCGTACCAGGCGTCCCGGCGAGCCGTCCTTGTCGACGTAGCCGCGGGCCTCGGCGCGGAAGGCCCGGTGCAGCGAACCGGGCGCGCCGGTCGAGGCGAGCACCAGTACGGGGGAGGGGGACGCGAGGACCTGGCGGTCCGCTCCGCGCCCGTGGTCGGCCAGCACGGCCGTCGTCCCCGGACAGTCGAGGTCGACGACCGTCACGTCCGGGCATAAGGACTCCGCGCGGCGGGCCGCGCTCGGCCAGCCCGCGGACGTGACCTCGAAAGGCCCTTCCGATCTCAGCAGGGCGGCCAGTGCCGACCGGACCAGGCTGACGCTGTGCAGGACCAGGACCTTCGTCATCGTGAGCTCTCCTCGGTGAACGAACCAACAGCACCACGCGGCTGCCCCCGGACAGGGGAGATGGAACGTCACTGCGGGGGGCGTGCAGGGGTGTACGGACAACTTGGCCGAGATGCCGGGGGATCCGGCTTCGCTTCGGCGGGTTACCCCCTTGAACTCACACGTTGTTCCCTCATACCTCGCGCCACCGCGCCATGGCCCAGGAGAAGGCCCCGAAGAGCACCAGTCCGACGGCCACCGCGACGAGCAGCCACGGTCCCACCGGAGTCTCGGCGAACGACCTCAGGGTGTCGTCGAGCCCCTTCGCCTGCCCCGGGTCGTAGCGCAGCGCCGCGTACACGACGAAGCCGCCGGCCGCCGCGAACACGGCCCCGCGGGCCAGCCCGCCGCTCACCCCGAGGAAGTCGACCGCCTTGCGCGAGCCCTCAGAGGCCCCGCCCATGGCGAGGTGCTTGCGGAAGCGGCGTCGCGCCGCCTGTACCGCGATGACCACGCCCGCGATGGCGATCCCGAGCCCTGCGGCACCCACCAGCCACTGGCCGGCGGGCAGGCCGAGCGTCTTGGCGGTCATGTCACGCGACTGCTCGTCCCCGGAGCGCCCGCCGCCGCCCGATGCGAACACGAGGACGGAGAAGGCCGCCACCGCGTAGAACACGCACCGGCCCGCCGAGGCCAGCCGTTTGGTGGCCTTGTCGCCGTCCGGCCCGGCCGCGCCGAACACCGCCTCCGACAGCCGCCACAGCATCATGCACACGAGACCGATGCCGACGGCCCAGATGAGGACGGAGCCGAAGGGCTTGTCCGCGAGCTCCTGGAGGGCGCCCTGCCGGTCGGCCTCCCGGCCGCCGCCACCGAAGGCGACGCGGACGGCCAGGATCCCGATCAGCCCGTACAGCACCCCGCGCGCCACCAGCCCGCAGCGTGCCGTGACCTCCCGGAGCGTGCCGCCGCGCGACGCGGTCCGGGCGCCCTTTCTCGCCGTCACCCCGCTCATCGCGCTCAGACCTCGCCGCGCCAGGCGCCCGTCTCGACCCCGCGGGACTCGATGAACAGCTTGAACCGCTTCAGATCGCCGTTGACCTGGCGTTTGACGAAGCCGAGCTTGTCGGCGGCGGCCTCGGCGATGCCGTCGGGCACCCAGTTCATGTGCAGGACGACCTTGGTGGTGGTCGCGTCGATCGGCTGGAAGGTGACGAGCCCGGCCTGGCGGGCCTCACCGTCGACCGTCATCCACGCGACGCGCCGGTCCGGGAGCTGCTCGGTGATCTGCGCGTCGAACTCGCGCCGGACCCCGTTCACGTTCGTCACCCAGTGGGTGAGCGTGTCACTGCGCTGGTCGATGCGCTCGACCCCCTCCATGAACGCGGGGAAGTCCTCGAACTGCGTCCACTGGTTGTAGGCCGTGCGTACCGGAACGTTGACCTCGACATACTCCTCGACGTGCGACATGCGCACCCCTTCCGCGTCTTCGGGCGTCCGTCTGGACGTCTCGTGGCGCGGCTACCCCGACCCTCGGGCACCATGCACCCGCACGGTCCGTGTACGGCCGACGACGCAGGGCACACGCGGGTGCATGACCGTACTCAAGACCAGCGTGATCGTCCTGGACTGCGCAGAACCCGAGCCACTGGCCCGCTTCTACGCGGAACTGCTCGGCGCGACGGCGGGCCCGGCCCCCGACGACGGCGAGCTGTTCCTCGTCACCGGCGGCGCCGGCGTGCTGCTCGGCATCCGCCGCGACCCGCAGCACACACCGCCGAGCTGGCCGCTGCCGGAGGGCTCCCAGCAGGTCCACCTGCGGATCCTGGTGGCGGAGGACTCCCTCGACGAGGCCGAGCGCGAGGCCGTCGCGCTCGGCGCGCGCCCGGTGGCGGCGGAGGAGGACGGCACCCGCCCGGACAACCGCACGACCCTGCGCCGCTACGCGGACCCGGCGGGCCACGCGTTCGTCCTCGCGTCCGTCCGGTCGGCCGGCAGCTGACCGGTGACCGCCCTCCATCCGCCCACGGCCCTGCTGCTGCCGCTGCGGCAGGACCTCGAACGCGCCGATGGGCAGGGCGGGCCGACGCGTCTGGAGAAGCGTCAGGCTCGGCTCGACCAGGCCGTGGGGGGCTCATGGAACGGGGCGCGGAGGAACGAGACGGTGCGGAGCGGGAGCTGAACGCGTACGAGCGGGTCCTCGCGGAGGACCGTCGGGTCATGCGCGAGCTGCTCCGGGTCAGTACCGGCGGCGCCCATGCCGGTCTCGCCATGACGATTCTGATCGTGACCCTGGTCGCTTCCGTGGGCGGCGTCCGGTGGGCCCTGATCGCCGGTGCAGCGGTCGCGTCCTGGTTCACTGCGGCCCTGTGGACGGCTGCCCGCGGCGGCCTGGGCGGACGGGCCGCGGCCAGGCGCGCCTACTTCCTGACGTTCGGCTGGGGCAGTTGGCTGTGACCGCGGGGCGTTCGAGGAGCCGCCCGCGTGCGCAGCCGGCCCGGTCGGCGTAGAGGGGGCCGGTCTGCCGTCCGAGGTCCCGGCGGCATGCGACGACCTCGACCCCGAGCACGTGGTTCAGGCATCGAGCGGGGGAACTGGACACGGCGCGAGCCGGACAGTGGAACAAGGACCCGGACGCGGCCTTCTACGTCGCACTGTTCCAGCGCGCTGCCCAGCCCGCGATCCGGCGCGGCTGCCTCGTCTGCACCTGAGGAGCCGGTCAGCCGTAGGTGATCGTCACCTCGCGGAAGCCCAGGGAGCGCAGGAGGCCCTCCAGCATCGACGTCGTGTTCTTCTCGGCGCGTTCGGCGAGGCCACCGGTGCGGGCGGCCTCGTCTATGTGCTGCACGGCGAGCTTCTGTACTGCCTGTTCGCCGGCCGGGTTGTCGGAGAACAGGTCGCCGATGCGGTCCAGCAGGCCGCGCTGCTTGGACACCGCGTACGAGCGGTTCGGGTCGAGGGCCGCCGTGCCGAGTTCCGCGTGCGGCAGCCGGATCGAGGCCGCGGTGCGGTCCTCGTTCACGGTGACGCTGCGCTCGTCCAGCGCGCCCATGTCGACGTAGCCGCTGACCGTGCCGGCGCCCACGTACAGGGTGCGGGTCCCGCGGATCGCGTCCGGGAGGAAGGCCGCGTCCTTCTCCAGGTCCACGACCACCTGGAAGTTGCCGACGGCCGCCTCGTAACGGTCCATGTCCTGGACCGACTTGAGCAGCGCCGGACCCGATCGGTCCCGGGTGTCCTCGCCGAAGAGGCCGCCGAACCCCGGAACCAGACTGAAGCGCTCCACGAGCACGATCAGCACCACGACCACCGCCACGCCGGCGGCGATCCGCCCCCACATCGGGCGCCGCGTGCCGCCCGGCCGATCCGAAGAGGTTTCCATGTCCCGCGGATACCCCGTGGGGGCGGCTCCACTACGCCGGGGCGGCGCCGGCTACGGACCGGTGGGCCTGCCGGACACCAGCCGGGCGGCCTCGATCTCGGCCCAGACGGCCTTCCCGTCCGCGTGCGCGTCCGCGCCCCAGCGGTCGGACAGCCGCTCCACTATGTGGAGGCCGTGCCCGCCCGGGACGCCGCGCCGCGGTGCCGGGTCGCGGCGGGGGAGCGTCGTCGTGCCGTCGCACACCTCGATGCGCAGCACCTTCCCGGCCGTGAGCACGAGCTCGTGGCAGCCGTCCGCGTGCAGCGACGCGTTCGTCAGCAGCTCGGACACGAGGAGCAGGGTGTCCTCGGCGGTCTCGGTGCCGTCCCAGCCCCAGTCCCGCAGGGCCTGGCGCGTGAAGTCGCGCCCCTTGGCCACTGCGCCGCGGACGCCCGTCAGGGCGAGCCGGCGGCGCTGCCCCGCGGCGGGTACGACACTCACAGGATCACCCGTTTCCGGTCCGACGGTCTCCACTGAGCTCTCTCACCCCCGCGTTGACACTGGTCTCTGTCACAGGCGTATGCCCGGCGCGGCACGATCGATGTACGGGACCGTCCACGCACCGCCGGCGACTCTCGTGGCCGTCCTGGCAAGCGCAGGACATTGTAGGCGACGACCGGTCTCAGGGCGTGGCCGCGTGCAGCCGCAGCGTGAAGCCGCGCTCCGTGGCGCGGACCTCCACCAGGTCGCAGAGCTGGTGGATCATCCACAGACCGCGGCCCCCGTGGGCCGAGGCCAGGGAGGGGCGCCGCCGGCCGGCCAGCGGGTCCGCCAGCCGGCCGCCGTCGTGGATCTCGGCGACGACCCCCGCAGCGGACCCGGCGACGGTCCACAGGCGCAGCGTGCCCTTCCCGCCACCGTGGGAGAGGGAATTCGCCGCGGCCTCGCTGATCGCCATGACCAGGTCGCTGCGCCGTGCCGGGGTCAGCGCGGTGCCGCGCGCCCAGCCCTCGGCGTACTCGCGTACCTCGGCCAGCCCTCCGTGGGCGTACGCGAGCCGGGCGACCGGGCCGTCGGGCTCGGGCAGCGGGCCGTCCAGGTCCGCCGTGACCCGCGCGGCGTCGGCGTAGGCGGGGCTCGGCAGGTCCCGGCCCTGCTCGATGAGCGCGGGGTGGGTGCGCCGGGCGTCGCTCACCACGGCGGGAGCCAGCCCGACCACGTCGTACGGGCACAGGACGGTGGCGGGGCGGCCCGCGAAGGCCGTGTTGATGAGGGCCTCGTGGCGGGTGGCCTCCAGCACTTCGGCGGGGGAGCGGCCGGGCCAGATCGGTTCGCCGACGATCCGCGCCGCCCGGCCCGCGTGCCGGTCGGCGAACTCCTGGAGGGCGGCCAGGATGCGACCGGGATTGCGGCCCAGCTCCGTCATGTCTGTCCAGGTGATCCCGGCGCCGCCGCCCGCGCCGAGGCTCTCGCGCAGGGCGTCCAGGTGCTGCCCGGGCACGGCGACGAGCACCGGCTCGTCGGCCGCGAGGGCGCCCCGCACGAAGCCGCCCACCCCCGCCACGTACTCGGTGAGGTCCCGGTAGAAGAGGGCGGGATGAACGAAGGCCCCAGGCCCGGCGGGCGCAGGAACAGTGATCATGCTGCGACCTCCAGCGCGGCGCACTCGTCCGGGAACATCTCCACTATCTTGCGGAGCGAGTATGGCGGGTCGTGGAGCAGCAGGCGCCGCCCCTGCCCGCTGAAGTCCACCGACGCCCGTACGAGTGCCGCGACGGCGGCCGGGTCGAGGAAGACCACCGCGGAGAGATCGAGGTGCACGACGGGGCCGGGGATTTCGGCCACCACGCCGAGGGCGCCGGCCAGCGCCTGCCGGGTGTCGAGGTCGCAGCTGCCGCTCAGGCGCGCGCCGGGGCGGCCCGGCAGCGGCAGGGCGGTCAGCGGCGCGGTCGCGCCCGTACTCGGCGTCATCGGTGCGGGGGCCTACGCCGTGAGCATGCCGGCGCGCAGCCGTGCCAGCGTCCGGGACAGCAGGCGGGAGACCTGCATCTGCGAGATGCCCAGTTCGGCACCGATCTCGGCCTGGGTCCTGTCCTGGCCGAAGCGCATCTGCAGGATGCGCCGGTCGCGTTCGTCGAGCTGCTCCAGCAGGGGCGCGAGGGTGTGGAACTCCTCGAAGAGCTCCATGGCGGGGTCGACGTCGCCGAGGCGTTCCGCCAGCGGCCGGGCCGCCCGGTTCGCCGTGGACGGCGCGTCGTCGTCCGCGCCCGCGGCGTCCAGGGAGCCGCTCGTGTAGCCGTTCGCGGCCACGAGCCCGTCGATGACCTCGTCCTCGGACAGCTCCAGGTGCTGGGCGACCTCCTTGACCGTCGGCGCCCGGCCCAGGACGTCGGTCAGGGCCTCCTGCGCCTTGGCGAGCTCCGTACGGAGCTCCTGCAGTCGCCGCGGCACGTGCACGGCCCAGGTGGTGTCGCGGAAGTACCGCTTGATCTCGCCCGTGATGTACGGCAGGGCGAGCGTGGAGAACTCGACCTCGCGGTCGAGGTCGTAGCGGTCGATGGCCTTGATCAGGCCGATGGTCCCCACCTGGATGATGTCGTCCATGTCCAGGCCGCCGCCGAGCACGCGGGCCCGGAAGCGCCGTGCGGCGAACTGCACCAGCGAGAGGTTCATCTCGATCAGGGTGTTGCGGGTGTACTGGTACTCGCGCGTGCCCTCCTCCAGTGCCTGCAGCCGCCGGAAGAAGTGCCGCGACAGCTCACGCGCGTCGGAGGGCGCCATCTCGCGGGCGTTCTCCACCCGCGCCAGGGCCTCGTCCTGCATCAGCTCTTCGTCGCGCGCCGGTGCTCCCGGGTCCTCTCGGTCACCTACGGGGACGTGCACGTCGGTTCCACGAATGGGGGCTACAACGGTGGCCGAGCGAGACATGTTGGCCGCTCCCTCCCGATTGACTGCGGCTGCCGTCGCGCTTCTGCCCCGTCATTGCGTTTCCACACACCTCGATCGCGGCGAGTTTTTCCCCGCGTCCGCGCCGGGCCGCCGCGGGGGCGCCGGGCCGACCCGGGGGCGCCGGGCCGACCCGGGGGACGAGCGCCGCCGCGATGAGCAGGCATACTCCCTTGACGACGACGTACAGACGGCGATCCGTGGAGGCGGACATGAGCGGATTCGGGGACGCGTACCAGCCCGGCGTGGTGGGGGAGGGCTACCCGGCGGGGGACGGCTGGGTGGTGGCGGCGCACGGCGAGCTGGACCAGGACACGCTGAACCCGCTGGAAGAGGCGCTCACCGCGGCCGCCGGCCGGCACGCGACGGTGGTTCTGGACGCCGGCTCCATCACCTTCGGGGACTCCTCGTTCCTGAACCTGCTCCTGCGCCTGCACCACCTCACCGGGCTGCGCATCGCCGCCCCGGGCGAGCAGCTGCGCCGGCTCTTCGCCGTGACCGGCGCGGACACCGTCCTCTCCCTGCACGCGAGTGTCGAGGACGCCCTCGCGGCGTGAACCGGTCCGCCCGGCGAGCCTCCTGCGTACGGGCCGGCCGGCTCACACGTCGGCCCTGTGCGGGTCCGGGCCGCCGGCCGGCCGGAAACAGGCGGTGATCGCCTTGCCGCCGTGGCACGAGTGGACGTCCAGGGAGTCGGCCAGGGCGCTGACGATGCCCAGCCCGCGGCCGGACGTGGCATTCGCGTCGGCCCCGGTGGTCCGGGCGCGGGGCAGCCGCGGATCGCCGTCGGCGACGCTGACGTGGAGGCAGCGGCCGTCCCAGGTCAGCACCAGGTGCGCGGTGCCGACGGCGTGCAGGTGGGCGTTGGTGACCAGTTCGGAGACGCAGAGCAGCACGGAGTGCACGGTGTCGGCCGCCGAAGCGTTCCACGGCAGGGACGCCAGATGCGCCGCGGTCCACTGCCGCGCCGCCCGGACGCCCTCCGAGATCGGGAACGAACGTGCCCAGCCGACCGCCTTGACTGCCAATGTCCTCACCCCTTTTCCATCTTTGTGCCGTCCGATACCGGTTCGTCTACCCGGAGTCCGCGGCGACATCCGGGGATTCCCGAAGCGCCCTGGGGAAACGTGAGTTCGGGCCCGGCCCGCCCGGGATCACCGGCAACCCCCCTTCCGCGGATTCCGGATGCGCCGCCCCCGGAGTGATCGACCGTGCTCCACCGCACCTCCGACGGCGTTAGCCTTCACCGGACCGGTGCTGCGGCGAGGCGGGTGCCCGCCGGAGCCGGGTGCTCCGGCATGCCCTGGTGCCGGGGTGGCCTGTCCTGTTCCGCGTGTCGGCGCGGTTTGGTATCGAGAGTGAGGGTGACGGATGGCCGAGCGGGTGGGCGGGGATCCACGGGGCGGCGTACCGGCGTTGCCGGGCGACGGCGGCATCGGCGAGTCGGAGCTGCGCCAGTTGCTGGCCGGGCTGACCGCCGTACGGGACGGGGACTTCCGTACCCGGCTGCCCGACGGGGCGGACGGGCTGCTCGGGGAGATCGCGACCGTCTTCAACGGGATGGTCAACCAGCTGTCGCTGTTCACCTCCGAGGTGACACGGGTCGCCCGAGAGGTGGGCACCGAGGGCACCCTGGGCGGTCAGGCCGACGTGCCTGGGGTCGGGGGAGCCTGGCTGGACCTCACGGATTCGGTCAATTTCATGGCCGGAAACCTCACCGCCCAGGTGCGCTCCATCGCCCAGGTCGCGACGGCCGTGGCCAAGGGCGACCTCTCCCAGAAGATCACCGTCACCGCGCGCGGGGAGATCCTGGAGCTGAAGGAGACCATCAACACGATGGTCGACCAGCTGTCCGGATTCGCCGGGGAGGTCACGCGCGTGGCCCGCGAGGTCGGAACCGAGGGCCGGCTCGGCGGCCAGGCGGACGTCAAGGGCGTCTCCGGCACGTGGAAGGACCTGACGGAATCGGTCAACGTCATGGCCGACAACCTGACCGCCCAGGTCCGTTCGATCGCCGAGGTCACCACCGCCGTGGCCCAGGGCGACCTGACGCAGAAGATCCGGGTGGACGCCCGCGGCGAGATCCTGGAGCTGAAGGAGACCATCAACACGATGGTCGACCAGCTCTCCGCGTTCGCCGACGAGGTGACGCGCGTGGCCCGCGAGGTCGGCACCGAGGGCAACCTGGGCGGCCAGGCCACCGTCCGGGGGGTCTCCGGCACCTGGAAGGACCTCACGGACAACGTCAACGTCATGGCGTCCAACCTCACCGGACAGGTCAGATCGATCGCCCAGGTGGCCACCGCCGTCGCGCGCGGCGACCTGTCGCAGAAGATCACGGTGGAGGCGAAGGGCGAGGTCGCCGCGCTCGCCGGCGTCATCAACACGATGGTCGACACGCTGTCGGCCTTCGCCGACGAGGTGACCCGCGTGGCCCGCGAGGTGGGCACCGAGGGCCGGCTCGGCGGCCAGGCCCGGGTCCCCAACGTGGCGGGCACCTGGAAGGACCTCACGGACAACGTCAACTCCATGGCCAACAACCTCACCGGCCAGGTCCGCAACATCGCCCTCGTCACGACCGCCGTCGCCAACGGCGACCTGTCCAAGAAGATCGACGTGGACGCCCGCGGCGAGATCCTGGAGCTGAAGACCACCATCAACACCATGGTCGACCAGCTCTCCTCCTTCGCCGCCGAGGTGACCCGCGTCGCCCGCGAGGTCGGCAGCGAGGGCCGGCTCGGCGGCCAGGCCGAGGTCGAAGGGGTCTCCGGCACCTGGAAGCGGCTGACCGAGAACGTCAACGAGCTCGCCGGGAACCTCACCCGCCAGGTCCGGGCCATCGCCGAGGTCGCCAGCGCGGTCGCCGAGGGCGACCTGACCCGCTCGATCACGGTCGACGCCTCCGGCGAGGTCGCCGAACTCAAGGACAACATCAACTCCATGGTCGGCTCGCTGCGCGAGAGCACCCGGGCCAACCAGGAGCAGGACTGGCTCAAGTCCAACCTCGCCCGCATCTCCGGCCTGATGCAGGGCCATCGCGATCTCGCCGCCGTCGCCGAACTCGTCATGGACGAACTGACGCCGCTCGTCGCCGCCCAGTACGGCGCCTTCTACCTCGCCGAGGACGGCCCCAGCGGAACCGCCCTCACCCTCGTCGGCTCCTACGGCCGCCCCGCGGACTCCGTGGAGGGCACGAGGTTCGCCCTCGGGGAGTCGCTCGTCGGGCAGGCGGCCCGCAGCCACCGGATCATCGCCACCGACCGCGTCCCCGGCGACTACATCATCTCCTCAGGGCTCGGGCACACCACCCCGGGCAGCCTGATCATCCTGCCGATCGTCGTGGACGACCAGGTCCTCGGCGTGATCGAACTCGCCTCCTTCAGCGCCTTCACACCCGTGCACCGGGACTTCCTCGCCCAGCTGATGGAGACCATCGGCACCAACGTCAACACGATCGTCGCCAACGCCCGCACGGACGAGCTCCTCGACGAGTCCCAGCGGCTGACCGGCGAACTCCAGGCCCGCTCGGAGGAACTCCAGGTCCAGCAGGAGGAACTCCAGCGCTCCAACGCCGAACTGGAGGAGAAGGCCGCGCTCCTCGCCAGCCAGAACAGCGACATCGAGGCCAAGAACCTGGAGATCGAACAGGCCCGGCAGGAACTGGAGGCCCGCGCCCAGCAGTTGTCGCTGGCCTCCACCTACAAGTCGGAGTTCCTGGCCAACATGAGCCACGAACTGCGCACCCCGCTCAACAGCCTGCTCATCCTGGCCCAGCTGCTCGCGCAGAACCCCACCCGCAACCTCACCCCCAAGCAGGTCGAGTACGCGGGCATCATCCACTCGGCCGGCTCCGACCTGCTCCAGCTGATCAACGACATCCTCGACCTGTCCAAGGTCGAGGCGGGAAAGATGGACATCAATCCCGAGCGGGTCGACCTGCCCCAGCTGCTCGAGTACGTCGATGCCACCTTCCGGCCGATGACCACGCAGAAGAGCCTCGACTTCACCGTCACCACCGCCCCCGACGCGCCCGCCGACCTGCTCACCGACGACTCGCGACTGCGCCAGATCCTGCGCAACCTGCTGTCCAACGCCGTCAAGTTCACCGAGCGCGGCGGCGTCGAGCTGCGCATCGAACCGGCGACGGCCCCCGAGATCCCCGCCGGGATCTCCCGCCGCGGCCCCATGCTCGCCTTCCGGGTACGGGACACCGGCATCGGCATCCCCGAGCAGCAGCTGGAATCCGTCTTCGGAGCTTTCCAGCAGGCCGACGGCACCACCAGCCGCAAGTACGGCGGCACTGGCCTCGGCCTCTCCATCAGCCGAGAGATCGCCCAGCTCCTCGGCGGGGCCGTCACCGCGGAGAGCACGCCCGGCCAGGGCAGCACCTTCACCCTCTACCTGCCCGTCAGCCGCGCGGACTACGAGGACGCCCCGTACGGCGACACGGCCGAGGCACCCTCGCCCGAGGGCGCGTACGGGACGGGCGACCAGGACCGCCGGGACGCCCCCGCGCTCCCGGCGCAGCGGCGCACCCGCCGCCTGCTGGTGATCGAGGAGCGGCCGAACGGCCTGCTCTCCCTCGTCGCCGAGAGCGCCGACCGCGACTTCGCCCCCCACCCCCATGCGGCCGGGGAGCGCGGCGGCATCCAGGTCGTGGGCGCCACCAGCTCACGGGAGGCGGCCGCAGCCTTGGCGTCCGACGCCTTCCACTGCGTCGTGCTCGAACTGGACATGCCCGACGGCGAAGCGCTGCGCTTCCTCGACGCGCTCGACGGCGACCCGGCGCTCTCCTCGCTCCCCGTGCTCGCCCACAACAACCCGAGGGTCCGGACCGGCCGGGAGGAGGCCCTGCGGGAGCGGGCCGCCTCACGCCGGGTGGAACTGCTGTCCAGCCTGGACGAGCTGCGCGAACGCATCGCCCTCCACCTGTCCGCCGAACAGCCCGGGGACGTACTGCCCCTCGTGCACGCGGACACCCGGCAGCAGGAGACCCACGTGCCCGACGGCGACCTGGCCGGACGCACCGTCCTCGTCGTCGACGACGACGCACGCAACCTCTTCGCCCTCAGCGGGGTCCTGGAACTGCACGGCATGCGCGTGCTCCACGCCGAGGACGGCCGCAAGGGCATCGACGCCCTCACCGGCAACGCCGACGTCGACCTGATCCTGATGGACGTGATGATGCCGGAACTGGACGGCTACGCGGCCACCGCCGAGATCCGGCGGATGCCGGCGTACGAGGCCCTGCCCATCATCGCCGTCACCGCCAAGGCGATGCCCGGGGACCGGGAGAAGAGCCTCGCCGCCGGTGCCAGCGACTACGTCACCAAGCCCGTCGACGCCGACGACCTCATCGCCCGCGTCCGGCACTGGCTCACGCGATGACCGGGGACACCGCACGCAACGGTGCCGTCCACCCGCCGCCGGCACCGGTCGCGGGGCAGACCGCCTGCGCCATCCCGCAGCAGTCCCCGACCCCGCTGGGGCGGCTCGTCGCCACCGTCGAACGGCTGCGCCGGGAGGTGCTGGAGGCGCAGGCCGCCGCCGACGGCCGGGCGCTCGTCGAGCTGGCCAAGGGCATCCTCATCGGCCAGCTGAACTGCACCCCGGCCGCGGCGGCGCGGCAGCTCGACCTGCTGTGCCGCGAGAGCGGCACGTCCCGCCTCGAACTCGCCGCCGACATCGTCAACCAGGCGTCCCGCGACCACGTCAGCGAGATCGCCGCCGCGTTCGTCGAGCGCGCCGGCACCGACGACGACCCCGCCGAGCACTCCACGGTCTCGGTCCGGCTGCGTACCGCCGAGAGCGGCATGCTGGCCGCGGCCTCCGACACCCAGGCCGTCGCCGAGTCCCTCCTGACCAACGCCCTGGGGCCGCTGGGGGCCGTCGCCGTCGCCGTCTGGACCGCCGTGCCCGACGGCTCGCTGGCCCTCGCCGGCCACGCCGGGTTCCCGCCCCGGGAGGCCGTCCGCTGGCGCCACGTACCCCCGGGCGTCTCCACCGTCGCCGGCCTCGCGCTCCGGGAGCGCCGACTGGTGACCCTGTCCCGCACCAAACGCGCTGGTCTGCCTTCCATCGGCCATCTCCAGTGGCCCGAAGGCGGGCGGATGGCCGTACCGACCGGGACCGGCGGACGGATCCACGGCGTCCTCGAAATCTGCTGGCCGCAGCCCCTGGCACCGCAGCCACCGCAGATCGAGCGCCAGGTGGAGGCGCTCGCCGAGCTGTGCGCCCGCACCATGGACGCCTCGGCGCCGGCCGACCCGACGGCCGGCGACGCGCTGCTCCCGGACGTCGCGGAACTCATCGACCTCGCCGAGGGGCTCCAGGACCCCGCCGTGGTGCTCACCCCGGTCCTCGACCCCGAGGGCCGCCTCACCGACTTCAGGATCCGGCACGCCGGCAGCCGGTTCGTCGACCCCGTGGGACGACCGCGTGGCGACGTCAACGGCGCACTGCTGCTGGAGGCCTACCCGATGGCCGCAGCCGAGAACGGCCTGTTCGACATCATCGAGCGGGTCCACGCGACGGGCGAGCCGTTCCGTGCCGAGCGCATGAGCCTGACCGCGCTGGTCGACCAGATCCCGCTCACCTCGGTCGCGGACATCAGCGTCAGCCGCCACGGCGCCGCCGTCCTGCTGATCTGGCGGATCGAGGACGAGACGGCCCGGCTGGCCAACCTCCTCCAGCACGCCCAGCGCCTGGGCCGCATCGGCGGGTTCGAGGAGAACCTCGCCACCGGGGAGACCACCTGGAACGCACAGCTCTACGCGCTCCACGGGCTCCCGGCCACCGCGCACCCCGTACGGCTGAGGGAACTGCCCGGCCACGCCCATCCGGACGACTCCGCCGCACTCGGCCGTTTCCTGCGGGCGCTGCTGCGACACCGCCGCCCGTCCTCCGTCAACTTCCGCCTCCAGCGGCCCGACGGAATCACCCGCCACATCCGGGTGGTCGCCGAGCCGGTCCTCGACGCCGACCAGCGGCTGCACGCCGTACGGGGCGCCTACCAGGACATCTCGGCCCAGCACTGGACCGAGGTGGCGCTGGCCGCGACGAGGGACCAGCTCGCCCACACCGAGGCGGAGTCCGCCGAACGCAACCGGCTGGCGCTCCAGCTCCAGCACGCCATCATGCCGCCCACACCACCGGCCGTCGAGGCTCCGGGGATGCGGGTCGCCGTCCGCTACCGGCCGGCCGAGACCGAGTCGCTCGTCGGCGGCGACTGGTACGACACGGTGCTCCTGCCCTCCGGTCTGATCATGCTGTCCGTGGGCGACGTCGCCGGCCACGGCATCGAGGCCGCCACCGGCATGGTGGTGCTGCGCAACGCCCTGCGCGGCCTGGCCGTCACCGGCGCGGGCCCGGGCCAGCTGCTGTCCTGGCTCAACACGGTCACCCACCACCTGGCCAAGCACGTGACCGCCACCGCCGTGTGCGGCCTCTTCGACCCGAGCACGCGGGTGCTGCGCTGGGCGCGCGCGGGCCACCTGCCGCCCGTACTCGTCCGCGGCGGCCGGGCCGAGGCCTTCCCGCTCATCGAGGGCCTGCTCCTCGGCGCCCTGCCCGACGTCACGTACGGCGAGCGGGAGGTCCAGCTGCAACCGGACGACACGCTGCTGATGTTCACGGACGGGCTGGTGGAACGGCGGGACTCCTCGGTCCAGGACTCGCTCGGCCACCTCGTGAACGCGGCCGCCGCCGGATCCGGGGACCTGGACGCGAGGCTGGACCGACTCCTCGCCGGGAGCAGGTCGGACACGGACGACGACACCTGCGTGATCGGCATCCAGGTGGGTTGAAGCCGCTCCGCCGGACGCCGACGGCCCTTTGCCCGCGCAGGGTTGACCACGATGCGCTACCTGCCGGTAACTTGAGCGCGGTCCAGAAGCGCCGACGGAAGGAACGGGCACGTGCCGAACCACGACCTGACCGGCTTCACCGAGGGTTCGTTCACCCACGACGGCGCGACCCGCCGCGTCCTGCGCGCGGGCACGGGCCCCGCCGTGATCGTCATGGCGGAGATCCCGGGCATCACGCCCAAGGTCCTGGAGTTCGCCGAACGGGTGGCCGCGTCGGGCTGCACCGCCGTGCTCCCGGTGCTCTTCGGCGAGCCCGGACGCGACCCGGACCCGCGGGCCGTCGGCTGGGCGAGCAGCGGCCGGTACCTGGCGTCGACCATGTCGCGGGTCTGCGTCAGCCGGGAGTTCACCCTGCTGGCCACGGGCCGCAGCTCCCGGGTCGTGGGCTGGCTGCGCGCCCTGGCCGCCGCCGAGCACGAGCGGTGCGGCGGTCCCGGCGTGGGCGCCGTCGGCATGTGCCTGACCGGAGGGTTCGCCCTGGCCATGGCCACGGACGAACGTCTGATCGCCCCCGTCCTCTCCCAGCCGTCGCTGCCGCTGGCCTGCACCCCCGGCCGCGCCGCCTCCATCGACATCAGCCCGGAGGACCTCGCCGTGGTCCGCGGACGCTGCGAGCGCGAGGGGCTGCAGGTCCTCGGCCTGCGCTTCCGGGGCGACCGGCTGGTCCCGGCCGACCGGTTCGCGTACCTGCGGCGCGAACTCGGCGACGCCTTCGTCGCCGTCGAACTGGACGACGGCGACGCGAACCCCGAGAGCGCCCTGCCGCCCCACTCCGTCCTGACGGAGCACCTCGTCGACGAACCGGGCCGGCCCACCCGCGAGGCCCTCGACACGGTCCTCGACCTCTTCCGCACCCGCCTCCTTCCGCAGGAGCGCCCCGCCGCCGCCAACTGACGCCGCGGACACGACGCAACGTTCTTGGGGCGCGTTGCGCGGGCCGGGGGGCGGTCGAGTGGCAATCTGGGGCATAACACCATAAACCCGCGATCCAGTGCGTCGCTCGGCCCGTCTGCCGCAACGGCTCGCCGCCGGCGAGCCGTTGTGCGCCCGGAGCGGCTTCGCCCGCTCATTACAGTCCAGTGGTTTGTATATGTCGGTGACCGACGTATGGTGGGTCCTGAAGATCCTTCCGGGGCGCAGCGGATCCCGCCTGCCGCCCCGGGGTTTCGCCTTGCGACGGAGACGGAGTGCTCATGGCCACCAGGAAGAACCTCACCGCCAACCGGGAATCCCTCGTCCACAAGGTGCGCTACGCGGCGAGCCGCCCGAACCGCATCGCCCCGTACCTCAAGCGCGCCGCGCGCGACCGGTGGCTGGCCTTCAAGCACCCCGACCACGTGAGCTACTACCGGGCGGTGATGGCCTCGGACACGCGCCGCAACCCCGAGGCCGCCGTCGGCAGCCAGACCCACGAACGCTGGCTCGCCCTCGGCAAGATGCAGTTCGACTACCTGCTCGGCCACGGACTGAAGCCCGAGGCCCGCATGCTGGACATCGGCTGCGGCAACCTGCGCGCCGGCTGGCGCTTCATCGACTACCTCGACGCGGGCCACTACTACGGCATCGACATCTCGCCGGACATCCTCATCGCCGCCAAGCGGACGCTGACCGACCGCGGCCTGCAGGCCAAGGTCCCGCACCTGACGATCACCAGGAACCTGACGCTGGACTTCCTGCCCGACGCCTACTTCGACGTGGTCCACGCCCACAGCGTGTTCTCGCACTCGCCGATCGAGGTGATCGACGAATGCCTCGCCCACGTGGGCCGCGTCCTGGCGCCGGGCGGTCACTTCGACTTCACCTTCGACCGCACCACCGGCGCCGAACACCAGGTCCTGCGCGAGGACTTCTACTACCGGACGCAGACCCTCGTCGACCTCGCCGCCCGGCACGGACTCGCGGCCCGCTTCATGGAGGACTGGGAGGAACTCGGCCACGGCCAGTCCAAGATCCGCGTCAGTGCCGTCGGGGCCGACGTCTGACGGCTGGCGCCCGGCCGCGGGCGACCGGGCGGCTGGCGCCCGGGGGCGGATCAGGCGTGGCCGGCCGCTCCGGAGTTCCTGCGGCGCCACAGGCGCCCGGCCAGGCCCGCGGCCGCGAGGACCGCCAGGCACGGTACGGCGTTCGCCTCGCCCACCACCCCGGAGAAGTGGCCGAGGACGAGGAACGGCGCCACGGCCAGCGCGAACTGGCCGGCCGTGCGGACACCGGACAGGGCCGGCCGGCCCGCCAGGACCAGCACGGCGACGACGGGCACGGCGAACCGCCAGAGCAGGATCATGCCGATCCCGCCCGCGTCGAGCAGGGCGAGGATCACCACGGACAGCGGCGCCCAGACCAGCAGCGCCACGAGCCCCGCGGTGCTGCCGATCCGGCACGACGGCCGCAGGTCCGGCGGACACAGCAGCGGCAGCGCCGCGATCAGCAGGGGCGGCAGCAGGTACGCCGCGTGCTCCAGCGGCATGTCCAGGGCCCCTGGCGCCGAGGCGGCGAGCAGGCAGGCCGAGGTCCCCGCCACGCCGGCGAACGCGGACCGCGCGCCGACGGCGTAGCGGCCGCTGAGCGCGACCACGACGCCGACGAGGGTCAGCAGGTCGCAGACGGCGAGGGGGTAGCCGATCGGACCCTCGAAGTCGGGCCGGCCGGTGACGTAGGCGCGGTTGAGCGTCGAAGCGAGCAGGAACGCGGCGCGTGCGCCCATCGCGGCCAGTGCGAACGGCGCCGCGGCTGCGAGCAGGCGCCCGCCGCGGTGCGCGGAGCCGATGTGCAGCCGCAGGCGCAGCGCGTGCGCCACGATGTCCCAGCCCTCCCGCAGACGGGCGAGCGGACCGGCGTCCTCGGTCGCCTCCCGGTAGGCCTCGGCGATCTCGTCGCCGAAGTCCCGGCGGAACTCCGCCGGGTACAGGCGCAGCAGACGGAGGCTCACGCCGTGGCCGTCTCACCGCAGACGCCCAGCCGGCGGGCCGCCTCGCGGGCGGTCGCGGCTATCCGCGCCGCCTCGGCGGCCAGGCCCTCCCGGCCCGCGGCGGTGAGGCTGTAGGTGCGCCGCAGCCGGCTGTCGACGATCTGCTCCTCGTGGACCTCGATCAGCCCCTGCCCCAGCAGCCGCTCCAGCGCCCCGTACAGGGTGCCCGTGCGCATCTTCACGCGCCCGTCCGAGATCAGCTCCACCTCGCGGGCGATGGCGTACCCGTGGCGGGGCTCGTCCGCGAGCGCGGTCAGGAGGAGGAGGGTCGGTTCCTGCATCGCGCGATCACTCATGCCCGCATGGTAGGTCACCCACCGGCATATGTCGTCCGAGTGAGCCGTTTCGAGGCCCGGATCAGGAGACGGCGTACCACTGGCTGGCCCAGCCGGTGTTGATGGTGGCCGTGGACTGCTCGCCGAGGTTCACGGTGGCGGGCAGCGAAGTCTGACCGGTCAGGATGCTGCTGTACCGCAGGTTCGGCGGCGTCAGCCCGGCGTTGACGGAGATGCCGGCGCCCGTGGACTTCAGGGTGAGGGCGTTGGTGGCCCAGTTGCCGTTGAGCAGCAGGGCGATGAAGTACGTGCCGGGGGCGGCCGTGAAGGGCTTGGCGAGGGGCAGCGGCTTGGCGATGGCGTCGGTCATCAGCTGGGGCGAGATGTCCGCGGTGGACCCGACCAGCGCGCCCTTGGCGTCGTACACGCCCAGGTAGCAGTCGGCCAGCTGGGCGTTCGTGTCCAGACCGGCCAGTCCCAGCCAGATGTTCGACCAGGTGATCTGCTCGCGCAGGACGATCCGCACCAGGGTGATCCGGCCGCCGACCCCCGCCGACGACTGGGCGGTGACGTGGCCCGCGTCATTGGGGTCGCCGGTCCAGGCCAGCAGGTTCTGGTCCTGCGGTCGCGGCCCCTCGAATCCGGAGCCGCCGCCCGGCGCCGCCGGGGCGGACGCCGTGGGACCCGCTGTCGCGGTCCGGCCCTTGTCCGGGGCGGTGCTGCAGCCCGCCAGGGCGTACACCAGCGCGAGCGCGGTGACGAGGCCGGTCGTGGCGGTGGTGGTGCGGGTGCGCATGGTCCCCCCATGAAGTGCTGGTTGTGCCGACGGACATGATCACACGACGGTCGGCCCGGGCCGGAGGGCGAGGGTCCACGTGTGCACGACATGCTTGCCCGGCCGGTCCTCCGGTTCCTCCGCGACGGTCACGGTGAGCTGGTCACCGGTACGGCGCAACCTGCCGCGGTAGCTCCAGGTCCGGTCCGGGGGCACCGGAAGCAGCTCGGCGAGGACGGCGTCCCCCAGCCGGCGGTCGACGGCGCGCAGCACCCCGGCGTCGAGGACCAGGACGGTGCCGTCCGCGAGCACCAGGGGCTCGGGGCACAGCGGGTCGGTGAGCGACGGCCCGCGTTCGACGGTGCCGCCGGGCAGCAGTCGCACCACCCTGCTGCGGGTGGGCAGGCTGCGGTCGGTCTCGACGACGCGGATGCCGGCACCGGCGACGTAGTGGCCGTAGCTGCGCCAGGAGTCCACCAGGGCGCCGTCACGGTCGTGCTCCCAGGTGTCGAAGACGTCGTAGCCCTCCAGGCCGAGGAAGAACCGGCCGCCGCGCAGCACCGCGCCGCTCGCACCGCGCAGTTCGGCGATGAGCGTGCCGTCCGCCAGGTCCAGGAGCAGCGCCGGACCGAGGTGGCCCCAGGGGGTGTAGTCGAAGGAGTCCGTGGTGACCAGGACCCTGCCGCCGGAGACGTGGGCGGCGTTCGGGACGCCGGCACAGGCGGCGGTCCACAGCGTGCGGCCGGAGGGATCGACGCAGCGGACCTCCCCGGCCCCGCCCAGTACGCGCAGCCCGTCCCGCCGGGCCAGGGGCTGCCCCGGGGTGCGCGCCTCGTCGTACGCCGGCCGCCCGGCCTTGCGCCGGTACTTCACCACGGAGACGCGCCACCCGCCGCCCGCCCCGCCGCTCTCCCCGCTTCTCGCCATGGCCCCAGATGCTAGGGGCAGTGACCGAACGGCCCAAGGCGGGCCCTGGTGCCGGGGCCGCCCGGCGCGTCCGCGCCTATCGTGGGAGGAACCTCACGACCGGGACGGAAGCACACGGACAGGTGGATCGTGAACGGATCCGCGATCAATTACCGGGCGGTGTTCCACGCGCTCACGGGCGCGGTCGCCCTGCTGGCCCCGGACCTCGTGTACCTGGACGTCAACGAGGCGTACCTGTCCGTGTCCGGCCGCACCCGCGAGGAACTCGTCGGCCGCCGTCTGTTCGACGTCTTCCCCGACAACCCCAACGATCCGGAGGCGACGGGCTCACTGAACCTGCGCGCCTCACTCGAGCGGGTCGTGGCCACCGGGGAGCGCGACACCATGGCCCTGCAGCGCTACGACGTGGAGGACCCCGAACGCCCCGGGGTGTGGCAGGAGCGGTACTGGAGCCCCGTCAACGTCCCGGTCCTCGCCTCCGACGGCAGCGTGGCGCTGCTGGTGCACCGGGTGGAGGAGGTCACCGAGCTGATCCGGGCCCGGGGCGCGCGCAGCGGCCCGGGCTCCACCCACGTCCTGGAATCCGAGCTCTACACACGCGCCCGGGAACTCCAGGAACTCAACGAGCGGCTGCGGCAGGCCCACGCCCGCGAGCGAGAGGTGGCCCTCCACCTCCAGGAGGCGATGCTCCCGGCGCCGAGCCCGCACCATCGGGCGGCCGTGCGCTACCGGCCCGCCGCCGCGGCCCTGAACGTGTGCGGGGACTGGTACGACCTCGTCGACACCCCCGGCTGCACCGTCGTCGCCGTCGGGGACGTCGTCGGCCACGGACTGGGCGCGGCCGGGGTCATGGGACAGCTGCGCAGTGCCCTGTCCGCCGCCTCGCTCGTCGCCGAGGGACCCGCGCAGGCCCTGGAGGTCCTCGGCCTCTACGCCCGTTCGGTCGCGGGCGCCGAGTCCACCACCGCCGTCTCGGTCTTCATCGACTGGAACAGCCGCACCCTCACGTACAGCAGCGCCGGCCACCTGCCGCCCGCCCTCTGCGACCCCGACGGCACCGTCGTCTTCCTCGACCGGGCCACCGACCCGCCGCTCGGGGCCCGCCCCGAACACGCGCCGCGCCCCCAGGCCCGTACGGACTTCACCGAGGGCTCGCTCCTCGTCCTGTACACCGACGGGCTCGTCGAGCGCCGCCGCGAGGACATCGACACGGGCCTGGGCCGGCTCGCCGACGCCCTCGCCCGGCACCGGGCCGCCGATCCCGGCGCGATCGCGGACGCCCTCCTGGCCGAACTCGTGCCGCCCGTCGGCGTCACCGACGACACGGTCCTGGTCGTCCTCCGCCTGGAAGGACAGGCCGACACGCCCACCGGATTGCATGAACATGCGTGAGCCTGCATACTCTTCCTATGTCTAAGGTCCTCACCTCCCTTCCCACCGGCGAGCGCGTCGGCATCGCCTTCTCCGGCGGACTCGACACCTCCGTCGCGGTCGCGTGGATGCGCGACAAGGGTGCCGTCCCGTGCACCTACACCGCCGACATCGGCCAGTACGACGAGCCCGACATCGCATCGGTGCCCGCCCGGGCCTCGGCGTACGGCGCCGAGATCGCCCGTCTGGTCGACTGCCGCGCCGCGCTGGTCGAGGAGGGGCTGGCCGCGCTCACCTGCGGCGCCTTCCACATCCGCTCCGGCGGCCGGGCGTACTTCAACACGACGCCGCTGGGCCGCGCCGTCACCGGCACCCTGCTGGTCCGCGCGATGCTCGAGGACGACGTCCAGATCTGGGGCGACGGCTCGACCTTCAAGGGCAACGACATCGAGCGGTTCTACCGCTACGGCCTGCTGGCCAACCCGCACCTGCGCATCTACAAGCCCTGGCTCGACGCGGACTTCGTCACCGAGCTCGGTGGCCGCAAGGAGATGTCGGAGTGGCTGCTCGCCCACGGCCTCCCCTACCGCGACAGCACCGAGAAGGCCTACTCCACCGACGCCAACATCTGGGGCGCCACCCACGAGGCCAAGACCCTGGAGCACCTCGACACCGGCGTCGAAACCGTCGAGCCGATCATGGGCGTGCGGTTCTGGGACCCTTCGGTGGAGATCGCCGCCGAGGACGTCACCATCGGGTTCGACCAGGGCCGCCCGGTCACGATCAACGGCAAGGAGTTCGCCTCCGCCGTCGATCTGGTGATGGAGGCCAACGCCATCGGCGGCCGTCACGGCCTGGGCATGTCCGACCAGATCGAGAACCGGATCATCGAGGCCAAGAGCCGCGGCATCTACGAGGCCCCCGGCATGGCGCTGCTGCACGCGGCGTACGAGCGCCTCGTCAACGCGATCCACAACGAGGACACCCTCGCGCAGTACCACAACGAGGGCCGGCGTCTGGGCCGCCTCATGTACGAGGGCCGCTGGCTGGACCCGCAGGCGCTGATGATCCGCGAGTCCCTCCAGCGCTGGGTCGGCGCGGCCGTCACCGGCGAGGTCACGCTGCGGCTGCGGCGCGGCGAGGACTACTCGGTCATGGACACCACGGGCCCGGCGTTCAGCTACCACCCGGACAAGCTCTCCATGGAGCGCACCGAGGACTCGGCCTTCGGCCCGGTGGACCGGATCGGCCAGCTCACCATGCGCAACCTCGACATCGCCGACTCGCGCGCCAAGCTGGAGCAGTACGCCGCGCTCGGCATCGTCGGCAACACGCACGAGACGCTCATCGGGGCCGCCCAGGCCGCCTCGACCGGGCTGATCGGCGCGATGCCGGAGGGCGGCGCCGAGGTCATCGCCTCCCGCGGCCGCGCCGAGGGCGACGACGAGCAGATGCTCGACCGCGCCGCGATGGAGTTCGGCACCGACTGACCCGCGGCAGGCCCGGCGCGATGCCGGTGCCCGGCGCCACACCGGCCCCCTCGCCCGATCGGGTGAGGGGGCCGGGCGCGTGGCGCCGCACCCGGCGGCTCACCCGTCGACGCGCCGGCCCTCCCCGGCGGCCGGCGGGCCGCCGGGTGCGGGTCGCCGCGCGGTGGTGAAGATCCGGTCCAGGTGGTGGTGGAGCACCGCCACGGCCGACTCCGGCTGCCGCTGGCCGACGAGGATGCTGGTGCCCATGGTCGCCGTCATCGCGAGGAGGCTGATCGCCTCCGTGCGCGCGTCGGCGTCCGGATCGGCCAGGCCGGCCTCCTGGGCCTGCCGGATCAGGCCGGTCAGGGCGTTCTCGGCGGCATCCGGATTGTCGATGAACGGCTGGGCGGCGAGGGCGTCGTCCGTCACGGACAGGATCGAGTAGGAGCTGTAGAGGAGATGGAAGGTGCGGCTCTCCTCGTCGGTGGGCAGGGAGGCCAGGAGGATCGCCTCGATCGTCGCGCGCGGGCCGGGATCCGGGCCGACGGCGCTCAGGCGGGCCCCCACGCGGGCGGTGAAGCGGTCGGTGAGGTGCTGCAGCCCGTAGAAGAGCAGCTTCTCCTTGGTCTGGAAGTAGTACTGCACGAGCCGGAGTGACACACCGGCCTCGGCCGCCACGTCGCGCATCCCGACGGCGTGCAGTCCGCGCCGTCCGGCGACCCGGACGAGCGCCTCGGCGATCTGCGTCCGCCGCTCCTCGTGGTCCACGCGCTTCGGCATGTGTCCTGTCTCCGCCCGTCGCTGGTGAGTCGGGGCCCGTCGACCCCGGCGCTTTTGATGATACCGCCGTACCATCTTCATGGTACGTTCGTATTACGAAGAACCGATCTTCCCGGAGGTGCCCCGTGACCCAGAACGCGACCCGACCCCGCGTGAGCCGCGACATCGGCCACTACGTGAACGACACCCTGCGGGACCGGTACTTCGCCGCCTGTGACGCCCTCTACGCGCTGGGCGCGCCCGCCCGCTCCGAGACTGACGTGGAGACGAGCTTCGGCACCACGCGCGTCTACCGCTACGGCCCCACGGACCCGGCGGCCGAGTCCCGTACACCCGTGGTCCTGATACACGGTTCGGGAGGCTGCTCCGCCCAGTGGTACCCCAACACCCGCGCCCTCAGCGCCGACCGCCCCGTCTACGCCCTCGACACTCCCGGCGACCCCGGCCGCAGCGTCCACCGCGAACCCATGTGGCAGCCCGAGCGTGCGGCCCAGTGGATGGACGAGGCCCTCGACGCGCTCGGCCTGGACGAGGTCCACCTGGTCGGCTCCTCGTACGGCGGCTGGCTGGTCATCAACCAGGTCCACCGGCGGCCCGGACGGCTCGCCTCGGTCACCGCCCTCGATCCGGGCGGCCTGGAGAAGGTGGGCCTGCGCTTCTTCGTCTGGATCTTCGCCAGCCTCTTCGCCACCTACGCCCCCAAGGCGTGGCGCCCCCGCCTCGCCAAGTGGCTGGAACAGCCGGTGATCATCGTCCCCGAGCTCCGCGCGATGATCCAGGCCGGCGTCCGGGCCTTCCGGATCCGCCGCCCCGCTCCGCTGCCGCTGTCGGACGCCGAACTGGGCTCCATCCGGACGCCGTTCTACCTGATCATGGGCAAGCGCAGCCTGCTCGTGCACCCGCAGCGGCAGTTGGAGCGCGTACCGCGCGTCATCCCCGGCGCCCGCGCCGAGATCGTCGCCGCAACCGGCCACGGACCGCAGATCGACCACCCCGACCTGGTCAACGCCCGGATGCTGGCCTTCATGGAGGACATCGACTCCCGCAACGCCTGACGGCCGATGATGCTCCTCTCGGCAGTCGAGGCGGCCGAGAGCCTGCTGGCGTCCGGTCAGGTTCGGTAGGGGTGAAGAGCGATGCTTTCCGATCCGACGTCGGGCTGCCGGGGTCAAGCGGCGGTGAACCGGTTGCGGTAGGCGCCTGCCAGGTCGTCGTCGCGGCGTGTGCCGCGTTCGATGCAGGAGATCACGGCGGGCCGGACGCCGAAGTGCTCGGCGACGGTGGCCGGGGTGATGTTCTTGGCCCGGCGTGGAGGCCGCAGGTCGGAGACGTCCGGGACGGTGACCGGTGTGGTGAGGTAGCGGAAGATCTCCCGGGCGATGCCGTTGACGGTACCCACCGAGGACCCGTGGTCGTACCGGGTGTACCGCGAAGCCCGCACCCTCACCCGGTCCGGCCTGAGCGCCGACCGGGTGATGCCGGGGCGGGGCCGCTCGCGTTCAGTCGCGGCGGGGGAGCGGAGAGGGCGTTGGGGCCGGTGCGGGGTCAGCGTTCGCTGAGGTCCGAGGGGGCCTCCTGGAGCACCCAGCCGTTGCCGTCCGGGTCGTTGAAGGAGAGGAAGGAGTTCCAGGTGCCGCCCTTGCCGTCCTCCCACCCTGTCTCGCCGACGTGGCGGACGGGGGAGACGGCCACCCCGCGCTCCGTCAGGGTCGCGTGGGCGGCGTCGATGTCGGTGACGCACATCTGCAGCCCGTGCAGGGTGCCCGGAGCCATGACCTTCGCGTCGGGCGGTGTCGGCATGCCCTGGAGCAGGGCGATGGAGCACCGGGAGCCGGGCGGCGTCAGCTGGATGACGCGCACTCCGGGGGCGACCTCGTCGTCGAGGTCGACGTCGAAACCGATCTTCTCGGCGTAGAAGGCCTTCGCACGGTCCATGTCGGTGACGGGGACGGGAACGACTTCGATGGTCCAGTTCACGGGGGTCTCCTCGGAGACGTCGGTGGGTTCGGTCGGCGCCGGTGGCGGGTCCACGGTTGCCGATGGCGGTCCCGTCGCGCACGTCGAAACGCCCGTAGCGCCTGACAGGGTTGTCCCGTGAACCGTTGTTCGAGGACGCACCGTCCGGGGCGCGCTCCGGGGGCCGGCGCCCGCCGCGGATGGACACCGGACAGGGATGAACGGATGCGATGCGGACGCGCGTGGGCACGTGCGTACGAGTGTGCGTGAGGGCAGGGCGGTCTCGCTCACGCCGTGGCGAGCACCCCCGTGGTTCGCCACGGCGTGTGCGAGGCCGCCCTGGTGCGGTGCGGTGCGGTGCGGTGCGGTCAGCCGACGGGCGCGCCGTACGACTGCGACGTCCCCGTGGGATGGAAGCGAGCCATCCGGTTCGCGGGGACGATGGTGGGGAGGAGGAAGTTCCACATGTCCGTGACACGGTTGTGGAGGTCCTGGCGGCGGGTGCGGACGTGCGAGGTGACCTGGATGCCGGTGAACGCTCCGACGAGGAGGGCCGAGAGGGCGTCCACGTCCAGCGTGGCGTGGATGTCACCGCCCTGCTGGGCCGGTGTCAGGCAGCCGCGGCAGGTGTCGATCCAGGCGTCGTAGGGGGTCGGGTCGGGGCTGGTGAAAGAACCGAACTCGATGACCAGGCGGATGCCGGCGCGGATGCGGACGTTGGTGCGCAGCCCGTGGGCCATCTGGTGGGTCAGGTCGATGACGGTCTGCAGCCCCGGGTTCTCGATCGCCGCGAGGTGCTCCGAGACCTGGAACTGTTCGTCCATCAGCGTGCGGGCGAGTGCCTGCTTGGACGGGAAGTGGAAGTAGAGGGCTCCCTTGGTGACTCCGGCGTGCTTGACGACGTCGCTGAGGCTGGTGCCCTCGAACCCGCAGTCGTCGAACGCGACGGCCGCGCCGTCGAGGATGGCCTGACGGGTGATCTCGGCCCGTTCCTGTCTGGCCCTCGCCACGTGGTGGTCCTCCCGGGTCGCTGTCGGTGGGGTGTCCCCGCGGTGTGCCGTCAATGTAATCGGGTGACCTGAAAGAAAACCAGTCGGCAGGTACTTTTTTATGAGAACGGGGAGGCGTTCGTGTTGTTGTGGTGCTCTTTGTACTGCTGTCACGTGGCGGGCGGTTGTGCGGTGAGGTCTGAACGGCGGCTGAAATCAGCCGAGTTGATTGGCCGAGAGTCGCGCGCAACGCCGGGTGGTCAAGCCGGACCGGACAACGCCTAGCATCTGGACCATGGATGCTCCCGAGTCAGGTCTGCAGGTGTTCCGGCTGGACGTTGACCAGCGCGAGCTGGACGATCTCGGTGCGCGGCTCGCGCGGGTCCGGTGGCCGGATGAACTGCCCGGAGTGGGTCGGTCCTACGGCCTTCCGCTGGAGCGCGTACGGGAGCTCGTCGCGTACTGGCGCGACGGCTACGACTGGCGGGCCGCCGAAGCGCGGCTGAACGAATGGCCGCAGTTCACCACGGTCATCGACGGGACCCGCGTGCACTTCGCACACGTGCGCTCGCCCGAGCCGGACGCGGCGCCGCTGCTGATGACCCACGGCTGGCCCGGGTCGTTCGTGGAGTTCCAGCGGGTCGTCGGCCCGTTGACCGACCCGAGGGCACACGGCGGCGACCCCGCCGACGCCTTCCACCTCGTGCTGCCCAGCATCCCCGGCTTCGCGCTGTCGGGCCCCACGACGGAGACCGGCTGGGAGTTCAAGCGGGTGGCCCGGGCCTTCGGGGTGCTGATGGAACGGCTGGGGTACCGGGCGTACGGAGTGCAGGGCGGCGACTGGGGCGCCGCGATCTCCAGGGAGCTCGGGCGGATCCGGCCCGACCGCGTGACCGGCGTGCACCTGAACCTGCTGCCCGGCGGCGGGGCGACCACCGAACCGGACGAGGCCGAACTGGCCGTGCTGTCCCCGGCCGAGCAGGACCTGACCCGCGCCTCCTGGGAGCGGTACCGAAACTGGGCGCGCGAACGACAGGGGTACGCGGACATCCAGGCGACCCGGCCCCAGACCCTCGCCTACGCGCTGAACGACTCGCCGGTCGGCCTGCTCGCCTGGATCGCCGAGAAGTTCGACGAGTGGAGCGATCCGGGCTGCCCGGTGGACCGGGACCAGCTGCTGACGAACGTGATGCTGTACTGGCTGACCGGAACGGCGGGCAGCGCGGCGCGGATCTACTACGAGCGTGCCCACGCCGACTACGCGGGGAAGCGGCCCGAGGTGTCGTCCACCCCGACCGCGCTGGCCGTGTTCCCCCACGACAACTTCATCCCGCTGCGGCACGTCGCGGCGCGCACCGATGCGGTGGTGCGCTGGACCTCCTTCGACCGCGGCGGGCACTTCCCCGCGATGGAAGTGCCCGACCTGCTGGTGGGAGACGTACGGGCGTTCTTCCGCCGGCTCCGGTGAGCCGGGGTCCGGCCGGAGGCCCGCCCGGCCGGTGCCGTCAGTTGCCGAAGGCGGCGAGGGCCAGGCGCAGGGAGACCGCCGGGGGGCCGCCCGCGGGAGTGGACGAGGTCCCCGTCGAGTAGACGGCGCGGCGGGCGAGGTCGCGGGAGGCGAACACGCCGCTGCGGTAGCCCGGGTCGGAGCCCGTCTTCCCCCCGGCCCGGCCCCGAACCCACCCCGACCCCGTCTCAGAGAACTCCCCCAGGTAAGGGAGGATCGGGCGGTGGGCGCAGCGACACGGTCGGCCGCGGGCGCGACCCGTACAGGACCTCCGTCGTACGAGGCTGCGGCCGGTCAGGGTTCGATGAGGCCGACGCGGATGGCGTAGCGGGTGAGCTCCAGGCGGTCGCGCAGGCCGAGTTTCTGCAGCAGGTTGGCGCGGTGGCGTTCGACCGTCTTGGCGCTGATCACGAGGAGGTCGCCGATCTCCTTCGAGGTGTGGCCCTCGGCGACGAGCTTGAGGATCTCCTCCTCGCGTTCCGTGATGGGCCGTGCCGGGAGGTCCTCGCCGGTGCGGGCGCGGTCGAGGTAGGTGCGGATCAGCGTGGTCTCGGCGCCGGGGTAGATGAACGGCTCGTCGCGCAGGGCCGCACGACAGGCCTCGACGAGGTCGCGGTCGGCGACGGACTTCGGCACGTAGCCGCTGGCACCGGCTCTGAGGGCCTCGAAGAAGTACTGCTCGTTGTCGTACATGGTCAGCATCAGGATCCGCAGCCCCGGTCGCAGCCGGGAGAGCTCGCGGGCGGCCTGCAGGCCGGTCTGGCGGGGCATCGCGATGTCGAGGATGGCCAGGTCCAGGCCGGGGTCCTCACGGGCGCGGAGGACGGCGTCCGCGCCGTCGTCGGCTTCGGCGACGACGGTCAGATCCGCCTCGGCGTCGAGGATGAGCCGTACGCCGCTGCGGACGAGGGCGTGGTCGTCGGCGAGCAGGATGCGGGCCGGTGCGGTCATGAGCTGGTTCCCCCGTGTCGGTCTGCAGTGACGTTCAGGCACACATCGGTGCCGCCGTCCGGCCCGGCCCCGACGAGCAGTTCGGCGTCGATCAGCAGTACGCGCTCGCGCATCCCGCGGATCCCGGCACCCTCCGGGGCGCCGCCGAGCCCCCGGCCGTTGTCGCGGACCAGCAGCGACGTACCCCCGCCCGGCACCGGACGCAGGTGCACCTCCACCCGGGTCGCCCCCGAGTGGCGGGCGGCGTTGGTCAGCCCCTCCTGCGCGACCCGGTACAGCACCAGCTCCGTGGCCGCGTCCAGGGCCGGCAGCCCCGGCGTGATGCGGGCGCTGACGCCCAGTCGGGACGTGGTGAACTCCGCGGCCAGCGAGCGCAGTGCGCTGTGCAGGCCGAGTTCCTCCAGGACCCCCGGGCGCAGCCGGCGCGCGATGCGCCGGATCTCGTCGAGGCTCGCCCGGGTGGTCTCCTGCGCCTGGTGCAGATCGGCGCGCACCGGCTCGGGGATCCGGTCGGCGGCGTGCTTGATCTGGAGGAGGACCGCGGTCAGGGTCTGCCCGACCTCGTCGTGGAGTTCCTGCGCGATGCGCTGGCGCTCGTCCTCCAGCGCGGACAGGACCCGTCCGCTGCTGGTGGCCCGTTCCGCTTCGAGCCGGTCCAGCATCGTGTTGAACGTCCCGGTCAGCTCGGCGATCTCACCCTGGCCCGTGACCTGCGGCCGGACGCCCGGCTTCAGGAGGTCGACGGTCGCCATCGCCCGGCTCAGCCGCCCCAGCGGGGCCAGCCCGATCCGCAGCAGCACGGCGTTCAGGACGAGCATCGCGACCAGCCCGGCGACCAGCACGATCGCCTCGCCGAACAGCACCGGCGTCGACACCGTGACCGGACCGAAGAGCAACAGCACCGCGACGACGAGCACGGCGGCGTTCAGCAGGAAGATCCGCCAGTACAACGACATGGCCACGCCCCTTTCCGCCCCGGTGCCTCCCGTCCCCATCCCGCCCTCTCCATGGTCCCCGACCCGAGCCGTCCCGGCATGCTCTGACCTGCGGCGGAACCCACTTCCCCGCCCCATCCTCGCCAGCCGGGCCGGTTCCTGTCCATCCGTGCCGACACCCATATTCCGGGCATGGCAAACATGGCAGCATGAACCCCGCCGCGCCGGTTCCGCCTGCCTGGATCCGCCGCGTGCCGCACCACCGTCACAAGGCTCACAACACGAGGGGGATGGGCTGTGCCTGCTCCACGGATGCGTACGACGCCGCTGCCCGGCATCGGCGTCCAGTACGACCTCACCACCCGCGAACACCGCAACCTGTCGGTCATCGCACACCGGGACGGCACCCGCACGGTCAGCCTGTACCGGGCGGACGATCCGGATGCCTGCGCCGAGTCGCTGCACCTGACGGGGCCGGAGACGGCCTCGCTGATCGATGCGCTGATGCCGGCGCACCACAGCCCGAACGTGCTGCACACCACCGACCTGGGGCTGGTCGCCGAGCGCGTCGAACTCTCCGCGCACTCGCACTGGAACGGCCGCGTGCTGGGCGAGACCCGGATGCGCACCGAGACCGGCGTCTCGGTCGTGGCGGTGCTGCGGCGGGCCGAGGCCCGTCCCTCCCCGGCCCCCGACTTCCGCCTGGCCGGCGGCGACACCCTCATCCTGATCGGCACCCGCGAGGGCGTAGACGCCGCCGCGGCGATACTCGGCAGGGAGTGATCGCGTGCACTCTGCCGTCTTCCTCATCGAGTTCGGAGCGATCATCCTCGGACTGGGCCTGCTGGGCCGGGTCGCGGGCCGCCTGAAGTTCTCGCCCATACCCCTGTACCTGCTCGCCGGGCTGGCCTTCGGCACCGGCGGCCTCCTGCCGCTGGGCGCGAGCGAGGAGTTCGTCGCCATCGGCGCCGAGATCGGCGTCATCCTCCTGCTGCTGATGCTGGGTCTGGAGTACACCGCCAGCGACCTCGTCTCCAACCTCAAGACCCAGTACCCCGCGGGGATCGTCGACTTCACCCTCAACGCCCTGCCCGGCGCCGCCGCGGCCCTGCTCCTGGGGTGGGGGCCGGTCGCCGCCGTAGTCCTCGCCGGCGTCACCTGGATCTCCTCCTCCGGCGTCATCGCCAAGGTCATGGGAGACCTCGGCCGGCTCGGCAACCGCGAGACCCCGGTCATCCTCAGCATCCTGGTCCTCGAAGACCTGGCCATGGCCGTCTACCTACCGATCATCACCGCCCTGCTCGCCGGAGTGAGCCTGGCGGCGGGCAGCCTCACCCTCGCCATCGCCCTCGGCGTCGCGGGAGCCGTCCTGTTCGTCGCCGTCCGCTACGGCCGGCTCATCTCCCGCTTCGTCTCCAGCGACGACCCGGAGAAACTGCTGCTCGTCGTCCTCGGCCTGACCCTGCTGGTGGCGGGCATCGCCCAGCAGCTGCAGGTCTCCGCCGCCGTCGGGGCCTTCCTCGTCGGCATCGCCCTGTCCGGCGAGGTCGCCGAGGGCACCCACACGCTGCTCAGCCCGCTGCGGGACCTGTTCGCCGCCGTGTTCTTCGTGTTCTTCGGCCTGCACACCGACCCGGCGAGCATCCCGCCGGTCCTGCTGCCCGCGCTCGCGCTCGCAGTCGTCACCGCCGGTACGAAGATCGCCACCGGCTACTGGGCGGCCAAGCGCGCCGGTATCGGCGTCAAGGGCCGCTGGCGGGCGGGCGGCACGCTCGTGGCCCGCGGCGAGTTCTCCATCGTCATCGCCGGACTCGCCGTCACCGCCGGCATCGAACCGGAGCTGGGTCCGCTCGCCACCGCCTACGTCCTCATCCTCGTCGTCATCGGACCGCTCACCGCCCGCTACACCCAGCCGCTCGCGGCCCGGTTCGCCGAGCGCCGGCGCACTGGTGGCCGGTCCGCCGACCCGGTGCCGGAAGCCGCGACGGCCCTGCCGGAACCGGCCTCCCGGGAGCGCTGAGACAGGGCGCAACGTCCCGCCTCACGGCAGCCGTTCGCGGTCCCGGCCGGCCGTGCCGCAGCGGATGACCGCCACCGCGGCCGCGATCAGGCCGGCCGCGAGGAGCAGGCCGTGGGGCAGGACGGCGCCGGCGACGGCCGCGGCGAGGGCGGCGGCCAGGGCGAGGGCCAGAACGGCCCCCGGCCTGCCCGGCCGGTCCCTGCGCGGGGTGCGCCCGAGTGCGGCCCGCGGGGTGTGGGTGTCGTCGTCGCGGTGGGGCATCGCCGCTCCTCTCGTGCCCGAACGCGCCCTCTTCCGTCGGAGGGCATCGCGTACGGCCTCGGCCCCAACGGGAGTGTTCCTCCACCCCACCATCACCCGGGGCGCCCGCCTCGCACATCGGGCCTGGCACCCATCTTTGCGACCCGCGTCACGACCGGGCCGCCGGCGCCGGTCCCGGCGCCTCGGCGCAGCGCAGGCGGTCCCCGGTCACCGGGGCGCCGTCGGCGATGTTGCGGTCGTAGGTGACGGTCTTGACCAGCACCGGTTCCGTGCCGACGGCGACGTCGAAGAGCGCGTCGTGGCCGGGAACGGCTTCCAGCCGGGAGCCGGGCAGCGCCGCCGCGAGGGTCGCCGCGTGCTCCTCCTGGCCCGGGGCGTACCGGATGACCGGCGGGCCCGCCGGTCGGACGGCCGGCGCGGAGGGGGAGGTGTCGGTGACGGCGAAGCCGTTGCGGCGCAGGGCCGCGGCCACGACGGCGTCGTCCACCCGGACCGCGACGGCCGCGGGGTTGGTCGGCGCAGGGGTCTCCGCGACGGGCTGGATCCGGGTGTCGCCGGTGATCGGGCGGTCCGCGCCCAGGGCTTCCCACAACGCGGCGGACCGGGCCTCGTCCCACACGAGGGTGGAGCCCACCCCCGGCACGCGGTGGTCGAAGAGCCGGATCGGGACCGTGGCGAACTCGGTCCGGTCCGCGCGCAGGCGGCCGAGCGCCCAGCCGATGCCGATCAGGTCGCCGGGACCGGTGCGTGCGTCGGTGCGCACGGTCTTCAGCAGGGTGTGTACGGTCCGCGCCGTGCGTACGGGGCTGGCCAGGGCGCCCTCGAAGGTGAGGCGGGCCAGCAGGTCGTTGACCACCCGCTGCTGGCGGCGGACGCGGCCCAGGTCGCCCGGCCGGAGATTGACGTGCCGGGCCCGGGCGTAGCGCAGTGTCGTGTTGCCGTCGGTGTGGTGGCGGCCGGCGCCGATGTCCAGGCCGGAGTTCTCGTCCGTGAGCGGCCTGTCCGTGCACACGGTCCCGCCGCCGAGGTTGTCGACGGTCTGCTCGAAGCCCGCGAAACCGGTCTCTAGGTAGTGGTCGACGTGGAGGCCGGTCGCCTTCTCGACGGTGGCGACCGTGAGCGGCCCGCCGCCGAGGGCGAACGCACCGTTGATCTTGCCGCTGCGCGCGGGCACGGCGGTGCCGGCGTACTCGACGTAGGAGTCGCGCGGGATGGAGACGATGCTCGCACGGTGCCGGTCCTCGGACAGGTGCACGAGCATCATGACGTCGGTGCAGTTGCACCCTTTCCCGCCCACGTGGAGCCGGTTCTTCTCGGCCCTGGAGAGTCCCGCGCGGCTGTCGATGCCCACGATCAGGATGTTCGTGCCCCGACCGCCGCCCGCCGCGGCCGCGGGCTGGGCCGATACGGCGTGCGGGCTGACGAGGGAGCCGCAGGAAAGGGCGGTCACGCAGGCGAGAGCAACGGCGAGTCGACGCAACGCAAATCCCCCAGACGGGACGAATTATCTCAAAATGTGACTGTAGGGTGCGTCGATGGAGGAGCCGTCGTGTACACGCCGGATTCACCCGCGCGGCGGGGCCGCGGGCCTACTCGCCGTTGGCGGAGAAGTGCTGGTAGTCCGGGTTGCCCCAGCGGCCGCCCCACTGCCAGCCCACCGCGCGGAAGGCCGCGGTGACGGCGTCGTCCGGATGGATCTGACCCGGTCGGGACGGGGACCGTCGCAAGTGGACGTGCGCGTCCGGCGGGTGGACGACCCCGTTGATGTCGACGTACGGGTTCTCCACGGGGTTGATGTCGACCGCGTCGCCCCACGCGTGCTGTGACAGGCGCCGGGGATCGCCGGTCACCGGGCGGCAGTTGAAGGCCGAGGTGTTGTCGTCGGCCATGGCCTGCGCGTCGTCGCGGTACTCGGCCATCACGCGCATCCGGCGGATCGGGAACCGCGCCTCGAAGGCACGCTCGAAGACGTGGAGGACGGGGTCGACGGCGTTCTCGTGGACGACCATCTCGCCCGCGTGGGTGCGGCCGTCGAAACCCCAGTGGTTCATCCGGATCAGCCGCAGCCGCTCCGGCGGAACCGGGCAGCCCGCCCGGTGGGAGGCGCCCAGCTTCTCCTGCGGCACCGTCGTGACGCGCGCGGTGAACCGGACCGGCGGGTCGGGCGGCCCGGCCGGCAGGCGCGGTGGGGCGGCCTGCGTGGAGCAGGCCAGTGCGGCCGCGCACAAGGCGGTCGTCACGGCCGCGGCCGCGGTGGTGTGGCGCACGGGACAACGCTACGGCGAGCGCCGCGGGCGGGCATGCCGGGCGGGACCGGGCGGCAGGCGTGCGGCGGGCCCTGCGGTGCTCAGCAGTCGATCGGACCCTTGTACGCCGTCCCGCACTCGGCGTCGCCGCCCCGGGCGACCGCCGTGCACAGGGAGCCTTCCACCTTGCCCAGCAGGCGGCCCAGCTCGGCGCGCTCGGCCTCGTCCAGGCCGCCCAGGGTCTGCCGCTCCAGTTCGCCCCACGCCCTGCTCACCTCGGTGAAGAGCCCGCAGCTCGCCTCCGTGACCTCGACCAGGGAGGCCCGCCGGTCCGCGGGGTCGGGACGCCGCCGCACGTGACCGGACTGTTCGAGGCGCTGGAGCATCTTGGTCACCGTGGACGGGTCGAGTCCGACCGCCTTGATCAGCTCCGACTGGCGCACGGCCCCGCTGTCCCACAGGTGCATCATCAGGAACTCCTGGCCCGGATGCAGCCCCAGGTCCCGCAGCAGGCGGCCCGCGGCGATCCGGTGGAGCCGGGCCACCCGGCTGATCGCATGGCTCACCGGCCCGTCCAGCACGGCGCTGGGCACCGCCGCGCACTGCGTGGGCGTGCGCGTCTCCTGGGCGGTTTCCGGGGTCATGGGAGTGCTCCTCCTGCGTCGGGTGCGGCGGGGTCCGGCGGGCGGGGCTTCGCCCGGACCGTCGTCCGCTCCGTCGATTTTACCCGCCTTCCAGATTTTACCTTGGCCGACCAACTAATGGGGTACGCTGCATCTCGAAGCCATTGATTGGCCGACCAATTATCTCTGTGAGGCGAAAATGACCAGCGCTTTCGACCCGGTCCGCGTGGCCGGCAGCACCCTTTCGAACCGGATCGCCCTGGCTCCGATGACCCGCAGCCGCGCCGGACAGGGCGGTGTCGCCACCCCGCTCGTCGCCGAGTACTACACCCAGCGCGCCACGGCCGGCCTGATCATCAGCGAGGGCGTCCAGCCCTCCGTCGTCGGACAGGGGTACCCCTTCACCCCCGGCCTGCACGACGCCGAGCAGGTCGTGGCCTGGCGCGCGGTCACGGACTCCGTCCACGCGGCCGGCGGCCGGATCTTCGCCCAGCTGATGCACTCCGGCCGCATCGGCCACCCCTCGCTGCTGCCCGACGGGCTCGTCCCGGTGGCCCCGTCGGCGGTCACCCCCGCCGGCCAGCTGTTCACCGGCGAGGGAATGAAGGACTTCGTGACCCCGCGCGAGCTGACCGGTGACGAGGTACGGGCGACCATCGCCGACTACGCCGAAGCCGCCCGCAACGCCATCGAGGCGGGCTTCGACGGCGTGGAGCTGCACGGGGCCAACGGCTACCTGATCCACCAGTTCCTGGCCCCCGGCTCGAACCTGCGCACCGACGAGTGGGGCGGCCCGTCCGAGAACCGCATCCGCTTCGCGGTCGAGGTGGTCAAGGCGGTCGCCGCCGCGATCGGCGCCGAGCGCACGGCGCTGCGCGTCTCGCCCGGAAACCCCTACAACGACATCTCCGAGCCCGACCCGCGGCCCGTCTACGAGGCGCTGGTCAAGGAGATCGACGGACTGGGGCTGGCCTACCTGCACGTGATGGAGTACGGCCCCGAGGTGCGGGAGACCACTCTCGCCCTGCGCAAGCAGTTCTCCGGGCCGCTCGTGCTGAACCCGGCCACGGAGGGCCCCACCGACCACCGGGCCCTCGCGCTGATCGAGGACGGCACCGCCGACCTCGTCGCCTTCGGCGCCCTCTTCCTGGCCAACCCGGACCTGCCGGACCGCCTGCGCACCGAAGGCCCCTACAACACCCCGGACGTGTCCACCTTCTTCGGCGGCGACGCCCGCGGCTACACGGACTACCCGACCCTCTGAACGGGATGCGTTCCGCGAGCGCGGCGGACCGTCCCCGTCGAGGAGCGTGGAGTCGGTCCGCATATGTCTTCCGGTGCCTGGCGGTGACGGCGGGAGACTGCCCCGCCGTCACCACGGGCGGGCACTTCCCGTGTCAGCCGCGGTGCTGGTGTCCGCGGCGGCCCCAGGACTCGGTGTCGACGACGTTGCCGCGGTTGTCGCGGAGGGTGGCGGTGTCGCGGTCGTTCCAGACCTGCCGGTTGCGGTCCTGGTAGAGGTCGTGGCGGGTGTCGCGGCCCTGTCCGGTGTGGACCTTGACGGCGGAGCGGCCGTCCAGGCGGAAGTCGGGGAAGCGGTAGCGGTTGCCCTGCTGGTCGGTGAGGGTGTAGCCGCGGAGGTTGACGCTGTTCCGGCCGGTGTTCTTGATCTCGACCCATTCGCGGTTGAGGGCGCGGTGGGAGCGGTCGCCGCGGTGGGGGCTGTCGTACTGGACGTCGCCGATGACGAGGGCGGAGTGGCGGCCGCGCTGGTCGCGGCGGTGGTCGTCGGCCGCGGCGGGCAGCGCGGCGGCGCCGACGAGGGTGCCGGCGGCCAGGAGGGCGGCGAGAGCGCGGCGGGTGGCGAGGGAAGCAGACATGGAGGATGGACCCCTTCGACGTCAACGGGCGGCCCCGACCGGCGACATGCACCCGCACCCGCACACCTACGGGTGCGGATGCGTACCGGTCTGGCCTGAAACGGTTCCCGGCGCCTGGCCGAGGAGCCACACTCTGGCCCCGGATCGCGACGATGCGCCGCACATAATTCTCGTGTTGCTCAATCCCGACATATCCATAACTCTCCCGTGTGACAGGCGATTCGGAGAGTAGCGCTCCCCTCACGCTCTGTGAGTGGAGTGCCGGTGCGCGGCCGGACCGTTTCCTTTGGATCGCCTCGCTGGCCGCCAGATGGAGATGGCGGCGAGGTGGATGGTGGCGGCCGTGTCGGCGTTCGACGGTGTTTCGCTGCTGTGGGCCTCGCGGTCGAAGGGTGACGGGCGGCCGCCGCGCCGGCGAAGGGTTGTGTGGGCAGATCCCGGTCCGGCGGAGCTGGCACGGCTGGTGGCGACGGTCGCGGAGGCCGTCGAGCTCGCGGTGCTGCCCGGTGGCGGTACGGCCGCGCGGGCCGAACGGCACGCGGCAGCCGTCAGGGCGTCCGCGGCCGCCGATGGGCGGCGGGGGTCGGATGTGCGGGGGCGGACCTGGCCGCGGTCTGGGCGGTGCGCTGCTGTTGATCGGCCTGCCCCCCGGTCCGACCTGGAAGAACGCAATCAGCATGAGAGCCGCCAGAGCGGGACCATGACCGCGGTGAAGGCGGCGCCGGAGAAGCCGATGAGCTTCATCACGCCACCTCCTCCCGCCGAGGCGGAGGCAGGGGGATGACGTACCCGGGCGGTGGTGGCGGGCCGGGCAGCGGAACCGGTACGGACATGGGGCTCCCTTGCGTGCAGGCAGGAATCCGACAGCGGCAGGCGCCGGAAAGGACGTTGGCTGCGGCAGGGCTGGGGCCTCACGGAAGAATTGAACTTGTTCAACCGTGACACGTGCGGGCCGTGTTGAGGCGGGGCGCGCCAGTGCCGGTCAATCTCGCCGCGACACCGTCACCTGGACGCGCGATGCCTCGGCCGCACCCCCTCCAGGAAGATGAGTAACGAATCGTGCACACCGAGGGAAAGCGTGCAATATGCCCGGTCATCACACCTCACTGCGACGCCTGTCGCACGTCGCCGCGACCCTGTGCTGCTCCGCGGTCCTCGCCGTCGCACAGGCGGCGCCTGCCCACGCGGCAAGCCGGACCGTCAACTTCGAGTACCAGCACATCTGGCTGACACCCGAGTTCAAGACGGGCATTCGGGGCCGCATCCACTTCACCGTCAAGAAGTGCGACCACCCCAATGGGGACATGACCGTACTGCTGCGGCGCACCGACGGCTTCAACTACGTCTCTGGCACGGAGAAGATCAAGTGCCGCGCCGGCCGGACGGCCAAGTTCGAAGACAGCCCGGCGGGCACCTACGAGTTCGAGCTCGGCAAGCTCGACGACTACAAGTTCTTCAAGGGCACCGCCACCTACTCGTTCAACGCCGCCCGGTAGCGCCGATTACCGGCAGGGGCCCACGGGGGTTCAGCCGTGGCGAGGCCCCCACCGGCGGCGTCAGCTGCGGCTGTCGGCGACTTCCCTGAGCGAGAGGTCGAGTTTCGTGGAGCACAGCACATCCGGGAACTCGACGGGTTGAGGTTCCACGGTGCGTGAGGGGAAGGGGATTACCTGCGCCTCGTGTTCCCCCCGGGCTCATCCGCCTCTTCTCCTCCAGCGCGGTCAGGTGCCGGCCACTGCTCAGCCGACTTTTCGTACCCGGGGCGACGTGTGATCCAGGAAGGTGCTGCTGTGGAGTTTCGTACGATCCAGCGCCCTGACGGGTCCTTCCAACAGAGCGTAACCGCCAGCGATGTCCAGGCGATCGCACGGGCCGCGTTCGGCTGCTGCACCGTGGTGGAGTCGGCGGTCGAGCTGGGTGGCGGCCTGTACAACAGCGTCTATCGGATCCGGTTGCGCGCCACGGCCGAGCCGGTCGTACTGCGCGTGGCGCCGCCCGCCGAACGGCAGTTCACCTCCGAGGCGCACCTGATGCGCAACGAGTGCGCCTCCGTGCCGTGGCTGGCGCCGATCGCCGATCTGATGCCGAGGGTACTCACCGCGGACTTCACCGGCTCGGTGATCGGCAGGGACTGGATGCTCCAGTCCTTCTTGCCCGGCACCCCCGCGCCCCAGAAGCTGGGCTCCTTTCCGAAGGACACGCACGGCCTCTTCTTCCGGCAGCTGGGCGAAATCACCGCCGCCGTACACGCCGTCGCGGGCCCGTCCTTCGGGCCGGTCGCCGGCCCCGGTCACGCCCGCTGGAGTCAGGCCGTCGTCGCGTCACTGGGCCAGATCGCCAACGACGTGGAGGGCTGCGGCCTGGACGCGGTCGACCTGCGCAGAGCCTCCGATGTCGCGCTGGCGGGCGCCCGCCTGCTCGACGAGGTTGGCAAGCCCCGGCTGCTGACTGGGGACCTGTGGACTGTGAACACCCTGCTCGCGCCGGCTCCCGTTCCAGCGATCTGCGGGGTGCTGGACCTGGACCGCACCTGGTGGGGTGACCCGGAGGCGGACTGGACGATGCGGATGGCCCGGGCCAAGCAGGACGAACGGCTGTCCTTCTTCGACGCCTACCCTGCGCGTACGGACACTGAGTCCTGTCGGTGGCGGCGGCGTGTGTACGAGTTGCGTCACCTCGGTGCGCTGCGCCTGGAGCGTCACCGGCTCGGCAACGAGGCCGGCGTCGAGGACTCGTACCGTGCGGTGGCCGAGAACCTGGCCGCTCTGATGTGACGACAGGTCACGAGGAAGGGGAGCCGCCCCGCGCGGGGCGGCTCCCCTTCCTGGCTCCGGGCCACAGCTCGGACATCAGGGCCCGTCGACCAGCGAACACGCTCCCCGGAACCCTCTATTTGCTCGGTACCGTAACCGGGCCGCCGGGTGGTCGAGCGACCCCTTCCTGTGGCGACGCCGGTTCCCTCGAGCGTGACCAGCCAAGGCGCGTAGCACCCATTCACAGGCGGTCCACGCCGCGAGCAGCGAGCGCGTCCCCGCTGCTCGCCATCGAGTCGGTGATGGCATTGGGCGCGGATGTCCTTGTTGTCGGGTACGCCGGTGGCGGCCGAGGCGACGGCCTGGGCCGAGCTTGCGGCGGGCGAGGATGAGGATGGTCAGCGCGGTGGCGGCGCCGCCGGCGGGGAGCGCGGCCAGAACATCGGGGTGGGCGGCGAGGGTTGCGGCGAGCGCGGTTCCGGCCGCCTGCCCGGTGCCGACCGACAGGATCAGCCAGGAGTACGCCTCGGTGGTGCGGGAGGCGGAGGCCAGAGCGTCCACGGTGTGGAAGCCGTTGGTGATGATCAAGGTGAAGAACAGCCCCGGGATTGCAGCGAGGGCGAAGGCTGTGCGGGGGTCGGGCTGTGCCAGCAGGGGAGCCCAGCCGAGGAGGAACAGGGCGCTGGTGGTGATGAGCTGGGATTTGGTCGTGCCGGGCCACGCCCGGCGGGCGTAGATCAGGCTGCCCAGGAAGCTGCCGGTGGAGAAAACGGCAGGCAGCAGTCCGCAGAGCATTGCCTGCCCGTGGGTGCCGGCCATGCCTGCGGCCCACACGTTCATCGCTCCGAATGCGAACCCCGTTCCTGCCAGCGCGGTGAGCAGCAGGACCAGGCCGGCGCTCACCAGTCGCCCTCTTCCCATCACCCCGGCGGCAGGACGCCAGGTCTGCGACGGTGCGGCGGTCAGGACGACCGTCGTGCCCACGAGCCCGAGGGCGGCGGTCGCGGCCAAGGCGGTGTCGGGCCCTTGCGTGGTTGCCAGCCACGAGGCGAGCAGGGGGCCGGCGATGTATAGGAGTCCTTGCGAGCCGGTGTCGAGGGCTTGGACGACTCGGCGCCGCCCGAAGTCAGGCAGGACTGTCGGCCAAAGCGCCCGAAGCCCTGCCTCCAGCGGAGGTGTGACCAGACCCGCGAGCCCGACCACCGCGGTCACCGCCGCGGGGTGCCCGCCCGCCCCGATCAAGGGGAGCGCTGCCAGGCAGCCGGCGTTGAGCAGCACCGCCGGTGTCGACACACGGGTTTGACCGTAGCGGTCCATCAGCCTGCCTTTGACCGGCTGGGACAGCCCGGACGCCAGGCCGTAGAGGGCGGCGAGCATTCCGGCGAAGGCCAGCGAGCCCCCGCCGCCGGTGATCCACAGGACGAGTCCCACCGGAACCATGGAGTTGGGCAGGCGCCCGATCAGAGTGCCGCCGAGCAGGCGGACGACGTGTCGGCTGCCCAGTACGGCGCCGTATGTGGCGAGCGGCGGGGCAGTGGTCGGGTGTTCGGCCAGGGTCAACAGGGCAGGGCTTTCCATCAGAGGAGTGCGGGGCGGGGCAGGGCCTGTCGTCTTGCGTGGACGCGGTGGTGGCCGAAGGTGCTGCGGCCACCGGGCGTGGTGTCACGGCCGCGGAGCGGAGTGTGGTACGGGGGGGTGATACGGCGGCAGGACCGCGACGGCTTCCTCCAAGTGCCGGCCGATCTGTGCGAGGTCTTGGGCATGGTGGGTGGTTCGCGCTGAGAGCGACCGACCGCAGGTGGACAGCGATCTCATGGCAGGCCCGGGCGCTCGGCGCGGGCGCCGCGGAACCCGGAGCGGGGAGCGTAGCCCGGAGCCGACCGCTCGTCGCGGAACTTGTGATCTTCCGACAAGTCTGCAGGGGCGGGCCGTAGTTGTAGCGGAAAAGCGATGCTGGCGCGGGCCGCACGCGCATCGTGCGGCGCACGAAGGACGACCGGTCGGGGCGGACGGGGTCAGCTCCCACGCAACGTGTCCTGGAGTGGCGATCGACGCCCTTCTGGAAGCTGGCCAGCCTCCGTCGGCCAGGACACGCAAGACGGCCCTGACCGGATCTTCGCGGTGGGCGCGTTTGCTGTCGGCTCCACAAGGGTGCGTGACGGGTGGGCAGCCCCGCACTCTACAAGCGGTCGGTAACGGGCGTAATGAGCCACGGGATTGGCGTGACTCGAATGGTCCAGACCTCTTGGTTCTCGTCATTCGACCCGCCGCTCCGGGCCGCTCCGGGAAGTCCCAGGTCACAAGGGGGTGAACAGTCCTGGAACTCCAGGCCGTCCGCCTACAGGAAGCCTCACGGAGCGCTGTCGCCGCGGTCGCGTTCCTGCCGGAGCAGCTCCGGCAGGTCCCCCAGCCGGTCGAGTCCCCGGACCGGGCCGGCGGTGCGGGCGCCCCGCCCCAGCAGGGCCCGGTGGCGGTGGAGGAAGGACCAGTACCCGGCGGTGTAGGGGCAGGCGTCCTCGCCGCTGCGGGAGCCGGGGCGGTAGCGGCACGGCCCGCACAGGTCGCTCATCCGGTCGATGTAGGCGCCGCCGGACGTGTAGGGCTTCGTCGTCATCCAGCCCCCGTCCGCGTACTGCGACATGCCGACCACGTTGGGCAGCATGACCCAGTCGTAGCCGTCGACGAACGAGCGGTGGAACCAGTCCGTGAGCGCGGCCGGGTCCCAGCCCCGCTGGAGCGCGTAACCGCCCAGCACCATCAGCCGCGGAATGTGATGGGTCCACCCCGTGTCCCTGACCTGGCGGAGCACGGTCGACAGGCAGCGGGCCGACACGGCGTCCGCGTCGAGCGAGACCCACCACGCGGGCAGCGGGGCGGTGTGCCCCAGGACGTTGGACGTCCGGTACTCCTCGCCGAAGTGCCAGTAGAGGTGCCAGACGTACTCGCGCCATCCGGCGATCTGCCGGACGAAGCCCTCGACGGAGTTGAGCGGCGCGGCGCCGGCCCGCCACGCGGCCTCGGCGCGCTCCACGCACTCCGCCGGATCCAGCAGGCCCAGGTTGAGCGAGGAGGACAGCAGGCTGTGGCTGAGCACCGGGTCCGCGGCCAGCATGGCGTCCTCGTGGGCGCCGAACCCGGCGAGCCGGTGGTCGACGAAACGCCGCAGCGCGGCGAGCGCCTCGCGCCGGTCGGCCGGGAAGAGCCGCGGTCCGTCCCGGCCGACGAACGAGACGGCGCCGGCCCGCTCCCAGCGGTCGAGGTCTTCCCGGACGCCGGCATCGATGTCGTCCTCGCGGGGCCGGTAGGGGGCGGGTGCGCCGAGGGCCTGCGCTCCCCGCGGCGGCGGCTCCCGGTTGGCGTGGTCGAGGCTCCACCGCCCGCCGGCCGGCTCGCCCCCGTCCATCAGCAGATCGTGCTCCCTGCGCACGTGGCGGTAGAAGTTCTCCAGCCGCAGCCCTCCGTCGCCGCGGCCCGCCGCCCACGCCGCGAAATCCTCGTGGCCGACCAGGAAGCCCCGTGCGGGGAGGACGGTCACGTTGCCCAGGGAGTTCACCAGGGCCGCGGCCGCCCGGGAGGTCGGGTGGTACACCGTGACGGGCGAGCTGCCGACGGCTCGGCGCAAGCCCTCGCGGTAGGTGTCGGCCTTGACGTAGACCACGCGGTCCCCCAGCTCGGCGGCGCGATGACGCATCGCCGAGAGCACCAGGTGCGCCTTGGCCCGGTGGAACCGCCGTCGCCGGAACACGGCCTGAGATTCGATCATCACCAGTCGGGTGTCACGGGGGATCCCGCCGTTCCCCGGGGAGGTGAAGGCGGGGCCCAGCTGATCGCCGAAGATCCAGTGCGCGCCGGTCATGTCGCCACCCTTCCTCACACGGTGTTTGCGTCCCCCTTGCCCTTTCCCGGATGCGGGGCGCTTCGGACGCACCCTGCGGGTGGCGGGTCCGCGACGCATCCGTTCGTGGCACTCGCACAGAAGAGGGAGCACAGGAGTGTCCGCGAGCGGCGGACGCCTTCCGATCGCGGAGCGGAGGCTCGATGGGAGGATCCGGGCAGTGGCAGGTCGCGCCCGACGCGGGGCGCCCGGACGGACGCGCCTGCGCGCACCTCGACCTCCTGGAGCACGAGCGGGCGGCCCCGGCGGCACCGGCCGCCGGCTGCTCGGGGTGCCTGCCGCGCGGACTGCCCTGGGTGAGGCTGCGGCAGTGCGTGAGCTGCGCGTACGTCGGATGCTGCGACAGCTCCAGGGGCCGCCACTCCTACGCGCACCACCTGGAGAGCGGGCACCCTGTAGCGGTGTCGCTCGCACCGGACGAGGACTGGGCCTGGTGCTTCCGGGACGAGGTCTTCCTGGTCCGGGCAGGGCGGAACGCTGCGGACCCGCCGGCCGGCGGGACACGGTACTGACGGGAGGTCCTCATGGGAACGAACGGAGTGGACAGGGCGGCGACGGAATCGGTGTGGGACTACCCGCGCCCGCCCCGGATCGAGCCCGACACGCGGCACGTGGTGGTACGGCACGCCGGCGTGGCGCTGGCCGACTCCCGGCGCTGCCTCCGCGTCCTGGAGACCAGCCACCCGCCGGTGTTCTACATACCGCGGGCCGATGTGCGCATCGAACTCCTCCGGGCCTCGGAGCACCGGAGCGTGTGCGAGTGGAAGGGCACTGCCACCTACTGGCGGCTCGGCCCGGAGCACGGCGTCCCGCCCGCGCCCGACATCGCGTGGAGCTACGAGGCCCCGCGGCCCGACTTCGCGCCCATCACCGGTCATCTCGCGTTCCATGCCGACCGGGTCGAGGCGTGCACGGTGGACGGAGAGCGGGTCCGGCCCCAGCCGGGCGGCTTCTACGGCGGGTGGATCACGGACGAGATCACGGGCCCCTTCAAGGGCGTGCCCGGGAGCCGGGGCTGGTGATGGGTGGGTCCCGAGGTGGTGCCGCCATGCCCGAGAAGTTCCCCTGTACTCCCCGCATGACGACCGGAGCCGTGGCCAGGCGCCTCGGGATCTCGCCCACCACCCTCAGGTCCTGGGACCGGCGCTACGGCATGGGCCCGGCGGTACGCGACGGCGGGCGGCACCGGCGCTGGACCGTCGAGGACATCGCCGTCCTGGAGGACATGTGCCGGCTCACCACGTCGGGAGTGTCCCCTTCGGAGGCCGCCGGTGTGGCGCTGTCCCGGGCGAACCGGTCCCGCGCGGTGGACCCCGGCCCGCTGCCCGCCGCCGAAGCGCGCCGGGCCCAGGGCCCCGGACCGGGTGGCGGACTGCCCCTCGGGGACATCCGGCAGGAGTTCCGGGGCCTGGCCCGCGCGGCGGTACGGCTGGACGGCCCGGCCATGGCCGGGCTGCTGGCCGCTCTGGTGCAGGGCCACGGGCTCGTGGTGGCCTGGGAAGAGGCCATCGCACCGACCCTGCACGCGGTGGGCCGCACATGGGAGTCCTCCGGCGACCGCTACGTCGAGGTGGAGCACCTCCTGTCCTGGCACGTCTCCACCGTCCTGCGGCAGGCCGTCGGCAACGCCCCGCCGAGCCCCCGGGACGCGGCGCCGGTGCTGATGGCATGCGTTCCCGGCGAGCAGCACTCCCTGCCCCTCGAAGCGCTCGCCGCCGGCCTCGCCGAGCGCGCACTGCCCTTGCGGATGCTGGGCGCCGCGGTACCGGCCGAGGCCCTCGCGGCGTCGGTGCGCAGGACCGGGCCGTCCGCCGTGGTCCTCTGGTCCCAGTCCCGGCACACGGCCGACCGCACCCTGGCCCGCCAGGTAGCCGCGACGGCCTTCGGTGTCCGCGGCGCCCGCACCCGTCCGCTGGTGGTCCTCGCCGGCCCCGGCTGGGGCAATCGGGCCCCCGGTCCCGGCATGCTCCGCCCGACCGGTCTGCGCGAGGCGCTGGACGTCCTGGACCGCCACTGCGCGGCCGTGGCCGGCCCGCTCACCTCCTCGGCGGCGGCCAGACGGCCCTGAGCGGGGCGCGACGCGGGGTCACCACCCCGCGATGCGCGCGACGAAGAAGGCGGCGACCAGGGCGGCCCCTATGACGATGAGGGCCAGGAACACCCCCGGGTGCTCCCACACCCCGCCGTCGCCGCGTTCCGGATGGGCCGAGGAGATGGATCCCTCCGCCGGGGGAGTCTCCCCGGGCGGTATCCGTGGAGTGGACATGATGCCTCCGAACTCCCCGAGATCCCCACGGTCACGCGCCCGGGCCCCCCGGTGCAACTCGCAGTGTTTCTGCATCGAAACGGCGGCCCGCCGCCGGGCGGGCAGCGGGCCGCGTACGGGACCTACCTGCGGGCGTCGACCACCGCGAGGAGCTTGCCGCTGGTCGGGCTGCGGTCCAGCGACGCGCCGTCGACGGCCTCCACGACCAGGTCCAGCAGCCGCTCCGCGACCGCCGACCGGAGCTCCGGGTAGCCGGCGAGGAAGACCTCCCGCAGCCGCTCCGGATCCGTCGCCCCCGTGCGTTCCACCCGTACGGTCAGCCGTTCGCACGCGTCCGTGACGTCGAGCCGGACCTGCAGCTCGCCGCGGTGGCCGCCGCCCTCCCCGGCCAGGTCCAGGAAACGGCGGTGGTTGAGGAAGTACGTCGCCACCCGCATCACGTCGCCCGTGCGGCCCCGCAGTTCGAAGCGGGGCGCGTACCGACCGCACGGACAGCGGCCCGGGACCTCCCGGCCGAGGTCGCCGATCACGTACCGGCCCAGCTGCTGGCCGCGCCGGGCATGCGTGGTGAAGACCAGCCGGCCCGTCTCGCCCGGCGCCGCCGGCCGGTCCTCGGCCAGGTCCAGGATCTCCATGGTGTGCAGGTCGGCGTGCAGGTGGTGGACGCCGCCGGTGCTCTCGGTGCACTGGTAGCCCAGCGGCCCGAGGTCGGTGCTGCCGTAGGTGATCGAGCGGATCACCTCGATGCCGAAGGTGTCCTTCAGGGTGCGCTGCTGCTCCGGCGTGAAGTGCTCGCCACCGTAGAAGACCTTGCGCAGACCGCCGTAGGCCCGCAGCGCGTCCGCCTCCGCGTGCAGCAGCTGCCACAGATAGGAGGGCATCCCGAACAGCGTGTCGGCCCCGTGGTCGATGAGCGCCTGGGCCGTCGCCCGGTGGTCGGGGCCGGCCGACAGCGGCAGCTGCACCCCGCCGAGGCGTTCCAGCACGGAGAAGAAGCTGATGAAGCTGCCGTACATGGCGCCGCAGTAGAAGAGGTTGGCGGTGCGGTCCCCGACCGGGTCGTAGCCGGCCGCGAGCAGGCCGCGGGCCGCCGCGTGCATCTGGGTGTCGTAGTCGTCGTAGCTGAAGATCGACAGCGCGGGCGCTCCGGTGCTGCCGCCACTGCGGAAGTACAGCTCGGCATCGGCGCGCGCCACCCGCCGGGCCGGTTCCTGCACGTCCTCCTTGCCGAGCAGCGGGCCCGCGGGCGGCGGCAGGACGACGGGCCGGGCCAGGTCGTCCAGGCAGGCGGTGGTGGCGAAGAGGGCCGGGTCTGCCTGGACGGCGACGCGGCGGCTGTAGCGCTGGAGGGCGTACACGCCGTCGTGCGGCTCGCCCGCGTAGCTCTCCAGCATGGCGCCGATCGGCGTCACACGGGTGACGCCCGCGGCCAGGGCGGTGCGGGAGAGCTCGGCGATGTCGGTCCGGCTGCCCGCGAGGCCCGCCGTCTGCAGGTAGCGGCGCATCGGGCGCAGGGTGGCGATCATCCGCTTGCGCGGCAGCGGCTTGACCCAGACGCTGCGGTGCAGCGGCGAGGCGGTGAGCGGGGACCGGGTGTCGGCCATGACCCGCCACGAGCCGTCCGGCGCGGCGAACACCCGGGTGAGACCGAGGTGTTCCTCCAGCCGGGCCATCAGCTCGGTGGTGGTCAGCTCGGCGGCCTCGGCCGGGTCCGGATCGGCCGTCGACGCGGCGCCCACCGCCGGCGGCCGGGCCGCGAGCACGGCCGCGAAGCGCTCGGCGAAGGCGAACACCTCGCCCTCGTCCTCGGTGTCGAGGTAGACCACCTGGGGGCTGGAGCAGGCCTGCTGCTCGTGCAGGCACACGTCGTCCGCGAGGGCGCCGAGCGTCACGGCGTCCGACCAGGCGTCACTCGTCAGGTAGGCGAAGGAGATCCGGTGCCCCCACTCCACCAGCCGGCAACCGGCCGGCACGTGGGCCGCCACACCTTCCACGGCGCCCTCCCCGCCCCACACGGCCACGGCGTCCGCGGGCGCGCACATGAGGCGCAGCCACTCCTGCCGGGACGACGGGAACCGCAGCACGACGATCCGCGCGGCCAGCGCGCCACTGGGGTCCAGGGCCGCCAGCTCGGCCATCAGGTGCTGGGTGAGCAGCGTGTCGGCACTGCTGGTCTTGAGGACGTTGACGTTGCCGGCGAGCAGGCCCTCGACGATGCTCAGCGGTGCCACCGTCGACGCGTTGCCCGGGGCGATGTGGGCGACCAGGCCCACGGGCGCCCACGCCTCGTAGACCGTCTCGCGCGGATCCGCCCGGTTCAGCCGGCCGGGAGCCGTGTCGCCCAGTTCCCGGCGCAGCTTGCGGGTCAGCTCACGCCGACCGAGGAGGGCGCCGAGCTCGGCCAGGACCGCCGGGTCCTCGCCCTCCGGCAGATGCGCGGCGAGCCGGCCGTGCACCGCGTGGTCCGGGTCGCACAGCGCGGCGGAGAGGGCGTCGCAGGCGGCCAGCACGGTCTCGGTGTCCAGTTCCGTCGCCAGCGCGGCCTCGACGGCGGCCGGCAGCTCGGCGAGGCGGCGCCCGGCCTCCTCGTCGCCGACGAAGGAGCCCTGCCAGTAGTGGTGGTGCACGCTCATGGTCACGCCATTCCCTTCATCAGTTCCGCCGCGGCCACGGCGCAGCTCCGGTTGCGGCTCACCCCGGCACGGCCGTGCACGGTGAACCAGGGGGTCTCCAGTTCGCACCCGCACGCCTCGCCCGGCTGCAGGGAGGCGAGGTCGCCCATGACCACGCTCTGCGCCGGCACCGAGGTGATGTACGGCGACACGAGGTGCAGGTAGCCCCGCTCCCCGTACGGCAGGGGCTCCAGGTCCCGGGTGGAGCGGATCGTCACCCGGGACCAGACGGGGGCGTGCAGCCGGTGGTGGTCGCACTCGATGTAGGGGATGCAGTGCTCCACCGACCCGAAGGTGTCCCGGATCCGCTCGCCCGGAATGCCGAGCTGCTCGGTGACGCGCGCGTACAGCTCCTCCTTCTCGATGCGCCGGTCGGCGTGGCCCTTCCAGCCGCCGCCGAGGACGACGAGCGAGCCCTCGGGCAGGCGCAGCGGCGCCATCCCCATGGCCCGCATCCGCTCCAGGGTGAAGAAGAGGAAGGCGGGGAAGCCGAGGATGCGGACCGGGGCGTCCTCCCCCTCGAAGCGGCGCAGCGCGGCGATGCAGCCGAAGGGGTCGAACTCGTGGTCGCCGCCGGTGTTGCGCAGCGCGTACTCGACGCTGCGGGCCGGCGCGAAGTCGCACAGGTAGTTGTCGGTGAAGGCGGTGCCCAGGTTCAGCGACGGGGCGGGCTCATAGCTGTACAGGAGGTAGTTGACCTCCTGGTCCGGGGTGATCCAGCCGTTGCGCTCGAAGATCCGGGCGACCATGCGCTGCGCGGAGCGGATGGTCCAGTGGTCGAAGAACATCTGCGACTTCTGGCCGGTCGTGCCGGAGGAGGTCAGGTGCAGCTCGACGTCCTCGCGGGGTATCGAGAGCACCTCGTGGCGCTTGAAGAAGTTCGCGTGGACGAGCGGCGTACGGTACGGCTCCGCCGGGGGAGTGGCCTCGTACAGGGAGCGGAAGAACGCGGAGCGTTCGGTGTGCCAGGCGTTGGTCTCCGCCATGGCGGCGGCGAACAGCTCGTCCACCGCGGGCCCGTGGGCGTAGGGGTCGGTCAGGTCGCACAGCTGTTGGACGTGTGGCAGGAGGGCCGGGTCGGGTACGGCCACCGGCGCGAGATGGGGGTTCATGCGGTTCATGGGGCAACCTCGGATGGTGTGGGCAGGTGCGCCGACGCCCAGGCCGACGCGTAGCAGTCCAGATAGGGCTGGAGGGGCGGTTCGACGGCGACGCCGCGGAAGTCGATCCGCTCGCTGGAGCGGGACAGGACGGCGTAGTCGTGGAAGCCGTCGCCGTCCGCGCGCATCGCCGGGTAGAGGGCTCCGGCGACGAACCCCTGGGCCAGGAAGGCGGAGAGGGCCTCCTGGTGGGCGAGCGGCACCAGCGCCTCCACGTAGCCGGCGCCCGCGCGGGCCAGGGCGCGGGTGACGGGTTCGAGGTGGGCGGCCGCGGCCGCCGGGTCGGGGTGGGCGGTCAGCAGGGAGCAGTACCCGCCGGCGCGGTTGAGGTAGGCGTACACCTCGAACCGGCCGTCCTCGGGAGTGAGCAGCACGTTCGGGGTGTGCAGCGGGTAGAACCAGCCCTCCGCGCCCGGGAACCGCTCGCGGAAGCGGCGGCGTACGAACGCCGGCGCCTCGATCATCTCCAGCTGCTCCACGGCCCCTCGCGGCGCTGGCGCCGGCAGCGGGCCGGCCGCGGCGCGCACCTGCGGGTAGCCGATGCCGAGGGCTTCCCCGGCCGTGCGCAGCAACGGCAGCAGCACGGCGGGCACTTCGGTGACGGGCACCCGGCGGTCGAGCACCCCGGGGGAGTGACGCGCGTAGAGCGCGAGGCTCTCGCGGCTGCGGAGATCCACGGCGTTGGGCAGGATGCCCAGCGGACGGAAGCCGTTGCGGGCGACGACCCGCTGCGGACCGGAGCCGACGGTGCGGACGGTCGCGTACACCGAGTCCAGCCGGCCCGTGTCCAGCATCTCGGCGCAGAGCGCCTCGGTCAGGGTGGCGGCCAGACCGGCCGAGCGGTGCTCGGGATGCACGGCGATGCCCTCCAGCCGGGCGATCCGGCTGCCGGCCTCGCCGTGGATGGCGGCGGACGCGGCCAGGGCCCCGGTGGCGGCGCAGCGGGCGACGAGCCACAGGGAGTGCGGGTCCGCCATGAGCAGGGCCATCTCGGCCGGGTCGGTGCCGAGCGCCACGGGGTAGTGCGGTCCGTAGACCGCGTAGTAGAGCTGGCGCAGTTCGGCGATGTCCGCGGCGGTGGCCGCGGTGATGACGGGGTTCACCGGGCGCCCCCGACGGCTTCCGGCTCCACCGAGGGCGCGGGTGCGGGCGTACCGGACCCCAGCAGGGCCAGCGCGCAGGCGGCGGGCAGCAGGCCGACACCCTGCACCAGGCACAGCGCCTGCGGGGAGAGCAGGTCGCCCGCGGAGCCGAACACCAGGGACGCCACCGGCAGCGAGGCGCCCAGGACGGCCTGCATCACGGCGAAGAAGCCGGGCTTGTCGGCGGTGGGCACCAGCCTCTGGAAGAGGGCCACGAACCGGACGCTGACCGCCCCGGCACACCAGCCGGCCACCGCCAGACAGCCCGCGATGACCAGGCGGTGGGCGAACAGGCCGGGCAGCGCCAGAGCGAGGGCCATCAGCCCCAGGCACCAGGCGCCGGCGACCGTGGGCCGCCCGGGAACGCGCGTGCCGGTGAAGGCGCCGACGAGGGCGCCCGCGCCCAGCGATGCCTCCAGCAGGGCGACCGTGCCGCCACCGCCGTGCAGGACCGAACGGGTGTAGAGCGGGATGACGACGAACACGGCGGCGGTGAAGAGGTTCGCCGCGGTGAAGCAGACCAGGATCCGCCGCACGTAGGGCAGTTCGCCGAGGATGCGGCGCAGCGGGCGCTGCGCAGGCGGCGCGTCCGAGCCGGCCGCGGACGACGCCGCGTTGCGGAAGCGGGCGCTCGTGACGAGGAGGGCGGCGCCGGCGTAGGCGGCCGCGCAGCCCGCGGCGAGTCCCGCCACACCGGCCCGGTCGACCGTCAGTGCGCCGAGCAGCGCGCCGCCGAGGCCCGCCAGGGACTGGGTGGACAGCTCGAAGCCGGTCGCCGTCTCGATGTCGGCGTCGTCGACCAGCTCGGGCACCGAGGTGGTCAGGCAGGGGTCGAAGAACGCCTGGCAGGTGGCCAGGGCCAGAGCGGCGGCGTACACCCAGGCGAGCGGCGGTCCGCCGCCCTGCGCCCATACCGCGAGGAGGCCGGCGGTCGCCGCGGCCAGGCCGGCGGCGGTCCGCAGCACCGAACGGTGGGCGAACCCGGCCACCGTCCGGGCCACCACGGGAGCCAGCACCACGGCGGGCAGCGTGCACAGGGCCATGAACAGCCCGGAGGCCAGACCGCGGGAGCCCTGCACGGCGTAGGCGACGATCCACCAGGACACGCCGACCTGGAACATGCGCACGGCGGCTTGGGTGAGGACCTGGCCCAACCACACGGCGGCGAAGGCGCGGTTGCGCAGGATCAGCGGGCTGCGCCGGCCCGGGGGAGCGGCCGCGGGGGTGCTGGGGGCGGCGGTCATGCCGTCGGCCTCTCGTCGAGGACCCGGACGAGCTTGCCCGAGCGCGGGTTGACGGCGAGGTCGCGGTGGCGCGCCCACTCCACGGACAGCGGGTGCACGAACCCGGCACGCACGCTGTCGGGATACAGCGGCCGTACGCTCTCCAGCTCCGCGACGACGGCCCGCGCGAGGGACTCCCGCCGATCCGCTTCCCGGCGATCCGGGTCGTGTTCGTCCCCGGGGGCGGTCGCCAGCCGCAGGACGAGCCCGTCGCGGCCCTCCCAGCGCCGGACGACGAGCTGCATGCCGACGACCTGCCCGGCGGTGTCGGCCGCGGCCACGGCGTCCTGGGCGTCCTGCGTGTAGAGGGACACGGGTCCGACGCGTACGCCCTCCTCGGCGCGGCCGAGGATCCGGAAGTGCCCGGGTCCGGTGCCGGTCCATTCGGCCCGGTCGCCGGCGGGGTAGCGGATGATCGGCATCAGGCGGCGGAACAGGCTCGTGACGACGACCCGGCCGGGCCGGCCCGGCTCGGTGACGGGCTCGTCCGTGGAGTCGTCGAGGATCTCGATGAGGGAGTACGGGGTGAAGGCCCGGTGCACCCGCGCGTCGGCGCCCGGCACGGGCCGGCCGAGCAAGCCGGCGTCCACGCTGGCGTAGCCGACGGAGCGGACCTCGGCGCCGGGGAACGCGGCCGCCAGCAGACGCCGTTGGTCGTCGAAGAGCGCCTCGCCGCCGAAGAGGAGCAGCTCGACGGAATCGAGCCGGACGCCGGACCCGACGACCTGTTCGGCGAGCCGGCACAGGGTGGTGGGCGTACCGGCGAGCACCTGCGCGGCGAGATCGCGCAGCGTGGGGATCGTCGACTCCAGCGGGGCGCCGCCGCCGATGGGCAGGCGGACGTTGTCCACGGGCGCGTGGGCGAGCGAGTCGAGGACGAACAGGAAGCTGGCGTACAGCTCCCCGGCGTAGAAGAGGTCGGCGACGCGGTGTCCCGGGCGCAGTCCCGTGTCCACGAGGCCCTGCCCGAAGGAGGTGACGAAGGTGCGCCACTCGTCCCGGGTGTAGACGGAGAACTTGGGGGATCCGGTGGTGCCGCCGGTCTTGTAGACCGTGGCCTCGCTGAGCGGGCCGGTCAGTACGCGGCTGTCGTGCAGGGTGTTGGCCGCCCAGAACGCCTGCTGGTCGACCACGGGAAGGTCGCTGAGACGGTCGGCGTGAGGCGGCAGGGATCCGTAGAGGTCCCGGTAGAAGGGCGAGTTGTGACGGGCGAAACGTATGAGGTCCGAGAGTTGCTGGGCGGACATGGGCCTTTGCCTAGGTGACGGAAGTGGGACGGGAGCCACGGTGGGGCACGGCGAGAGCAAGGACTCGCCTGCCGCATCGACCGGTGCGAGCGGGGGACCCCCCGGCGCCCCCGCCTCCTCGACGCACGTCGAAAGCTGACGTGCAGTCACGATGATGAAACATCAGTGCGCAAGTCACCAAATTGAGCGAAGATTCCAGGCCATTGTGGCAACATTCAACAATTCTTGCGGCACGGGCCCGTGTTCCATCAGTCGTCCAGCAGCCGCCACGCGGTGAGGGCGAGCCCCGCCCGCATCAGGCCGGCGGGCCGGGTCAGTTCGATGCCCAGGGTCTTCGTGATCTGTTCCAGCCTGCGGGCGACGCTGCTGTGGTGCAGGTGGAGGCGGTCGGCGGCCCTGCGCAGGGAGCCGGTGGCGCAGAAGGCGTCCAGCGTCTCCAGGTCCTCCGGGTTGCGGGCCATGCGGGCGATCGCGGCCACGTCGCCGTTGGCGCGTGCGGCGTCCTCGGGTATCTCGGCCAGAAGGGCCAGGGCCCCCAGGTCGTCGTAGCGGACGACCGGTTGGCGCGCGGATGTGAAGCGGAGGGCGGTCAGGGCCTCCCGCCAGGACCGGGCGGGATCGTCGCAGGCGCCGATGCCGGCGCGGACGTCCGCGGGGAGGCGGTCGGGGAGCCGGCCCAGGGGGATGGCCGTGGCCGTGGCCGGGGCGATGGCGGTGGCCAGGACGACGCCGACGCCGGCGAGCGGAGCCGCCTTCACCGGGCGGCGGCCCGGGCAGAGCAGCCCGGCGGCCCGGTCCAGCGGAAGCTCCGACCGTACGGCGGCGACACGGACCGGCAGGTCGGCGGCGAAGCCGAGCAGTCGCAGCGCCCGGGCCCGGCCCGCCTCGTCGCAGTCGGAGCTGACGACCAACTCCACGAGGGCGGGGTCGGCCATGGTCGTGCGGGCCGGGCCGTACCGTTCGACGACCGCCGCGACGGCGATGGCCAGTCGGTCCAGCAGGACCTCGTCGAGCGGGTTGGGCGGGCCGGGGCGCTCCAGCCAGACCGTACCGATCTCCTCCTCGTCGAGGGTGATGGGCGCGGCGGTGGACGCGGACGCCGGCGGGGGCGGGGCGGGCGCGTCGGCGCCGTCGGGCGAGGCGCGGACCACCCGCCCCGTGCCGTGCAGCCGGACCCCGGCCACGCACTCGGCCAGGCCTGCCGAGGACCTGGCCAGCGCGGCCAGATCCACCCGCCGGCGCATCAGCGTGTCGTAGAACGCGACGACGCGGATCGCGCCTTCCGCGTGTGCGTCCAGTTGCGACAGCCGTGCGGCGAGTGCCTCCATGCCTGGAGGATAGGTCGCCCGGACCGCGCGGGCGGGGCGCCGATCGGCGCGCGGTCGGGGCGGAACGGGCGACGGACGGCGGGTGGTGGTGGCCTGCCGTGGGTTGTCGTCAGCCCTTCTCGGCTCTCGTCGGCCTTTGTCGGTCGAGCTGGTAGTCGAACCAGATGCGGTGCGTGCCGTCGGCGTCGACGGCCATCCCTCCGGCCCCGGAGATCCCTGCCAGGTCGCCGGTGCCGCTGGAGGGCGCGATGTGGAAGAACTCCGCGGTGCGGTCGCTGCCGGACGTCGTCGCCGAGTGCACGAAGTTGAACGCGCCCTCCCGCCCGTCCAGCGAGCCTTCGAACGACTCCATGGCCACGTAGGTGCCGACGCCGGTCCCGTGGTCGAACGCGGAAGTGAACAAGGTCGCCGAGTGGCCCGCGGCCGCTCCCTCGAAGTGCTTCTCCATCGTCGCCACACTCACCGGCAGCCCGGTGGGCACGGCCGGCTCGGGCGTCAGCCCGGTCGGTGCGAACGCTTGGACGGTGAACGTTGCCGTAGCCCTCATGTGCCGACCGTACCGATGGGGTCTGACAGTCGAGGGCGGACTCGGCTCACCATTAGACAACATGTTGTCGGTGTGTCATCATGATGTCATGAGTGACATCGATGCGATCAGTCATCTGCAGGCCGCCCTGGAGCGCGGTGCGGCCCTACGGCCCAAGGTCGGCGGCTTTCCCCACCTCGCCGAGAGCCTGCGCCAGGCCGGCGTGAGCCGCTGCCGGATGGCCGTCCCCTCCAACGCCTTCCTCTACCTGACCGAGCACGGCAACGTCGTCGTCCAGGGCGAGCCGCTCGTCACCGGCTTCGCCGCCGCGCCGCCCTTCGACCGGGCCGGCCTGATCGCGGCGCTGCGCGCGGACCAGGCCGGGGAGACGACCTTCCCCGAGTTCGTCCGGGGCTGCTGGAACGCGGGCATCGTCTGGTACGACGTCGACACCGCCGTCCGCACCTGCACCTACTACGGCGCGGACGGCGAGTCGTACACCGAGGACTACCCGTCCGTCGTGCTCGCCTGAGCGGGAGACGGGAGACGGGAGACCAGGCACGAGGCGCGAGGCTCAGGACGCACGGGAAGAGGTTCGGCGGCCCCCGGGCTGTCGCCGCCGTACGCGGCCGCGCCCGTGGCAGACTCGGTCACTCCGGCCCGGCCGCCGCGCAGCGGACGGGACGTCCGGCCCGATCAGCAACCCCACAGCCCCGCGGATCAGCCGCGCCCGCTTTCGGCCGCGCGCGATCCCGGGCCCGGTCCCGCGGGAGGCCCCGTGCTCCGCCGCCTCGCCCACCGCCAGCGCCACCGCCGCGCGAGGACCGTCGCCCTCGCCGTGGCCGGCCTGGTCCTCGTCCTCGCCGCGGGCCCCACCGGAGCTGCGGCTCCCGCCGCCCGGCACGCAGGGGCGGCACCCCGTACGGTGGCCGCGACGACCGCGGTGCCCGCCGCGCCCGGCAGCGCCACCCCGCTCTCCGGCTTCGCCGTCCAGTCCACCGCGAAGGTCGCCGACACGGCGGAAACCGTGTCCAGCCCCGGCTATCCGGCGACCGGCTGGTATCCCGCAGGCCCTCGCTCCACCGTGCTGGCCGCGCTGCTGGCAGCCGGCGTGTACCCGGACCCCTTCCACTCCACCCAGCAGAAACTGATCCCCGCCGCGGACTTCGCCGTTCCCTGGTGGTACCGCTCCGACTTCACCGTCGCCGACACGACGGCCCGTACCCACCTGGACTTCAGCGGCGTGATCTCCGCCGCCGACGTCTTCGTCAACGGCCGCCGGATCGCCACCACGAGCACGGTCGCCGGCGCGTACACCCGGCACGAGTTCGACATCACCGCCCTCGTCAGGCCCGGCACCAATACGGTCGCCTTCCGGATCCAGCCCAACAACCCGCGCAAGCACCTCACGATGGGCTGGCTCGACTGGCTGCAACCGCCACCGGACGAGAACATGGGCATCGTCCGCGACGTCACCGTCCGCCGCGCCGGCCCCGTTGCCCTGCGCGACGCGCACGTGGTGACCGCCCTGGCCGTGCCGTCCATGGCCTCGGCCGACCTGACCGTCAAGGCGCGGGTGCGCAACGACTCCGACGCCACCGTCACCACGACCCTGTCCGGCACCGTGGGCGGAGCAGCCGTCGCCGGCAGCGTCACACTCGCCCCCCACGAGACCAGGGCCGTGGTCTTCACCCCCGCCGAACACCCGGCGCTGCGCCTGGAATCGCCCCGCGTGTGGTGGCCGGCACACATGGGCGGGCAGCCGATGTACGAGCTCGACCTCACCGCCACCGTGAACGGCGCCCCCTCCGACACCGCCCACCAGGCCTTCGCCATCCGCGACGTACGAGCACCCCTCAACGCGGACGGCGCCCGCCAGTACGAGGTCAACGGCCGCCCGCTCCTCCTCAAGGGCGGCGGCTGGTCCCCCGACGAGTTCCTGCGCTGGGACCCGACCTACGTCGAGGACCGCCTCAAGTACGCCCTCGACCTGGGCCTGAACACCCTGCGCCTGGAAGGACACATCGAGCCGGACGAGTTCTTCGACCTCGCCGACCGCCACGGCATCCTCACCCTCCCCGGCTGGGAGTGCTGCACCAAATGGGAGGCCGAGTTCAACCGGGGCGGGTCCGGGGAGCGGTGGACCGCTGCGGACCACTCCGTGGCGAGGGCCTCGATGGCCGCCGAAGCCGCCCGCCTGCGCCACCACCCCAGCGTCATCTCCTTCCTGATCGGCAGTGACGCCGCCCCGAACGAGGAGATCGAGCGCGGATACCTCGACGCGCTGAAGGCCGCCGACTGGACCGCCCCCGTGATCCCCGCGGCCGCGGACACCGCGTCCCCGATCACCGGCCGCTCCGGCATGAAGATGACCGGACCGTACGACTGGGTCCCGCCGGGCTACTGGTACGACAAGCGCGAGGGCGGAGCGAGCGGCTTCAACTCCGAGACCAGCGCCGGCCCGGACATCCCCACCCTCGACACGCTCCGCCGCATGATGACCCCGGCCGAGCTCGAAACCCTGTGGAAGGACCCGGCCGCAGTCCAGTACCACCGCTCCCCGTCCGCCACCTTCGACACGCTGGAGCTCTACGACAGCGCCCTCACCGCCCGCTACGGAGCCCCGGCGAGCCTGGAGGACTACGTACGCAAGGCCCAGCTCGCCCAGTACGAGAACGTGCGCGCGCAGTTCGAGGCGTACTCCCGCAATGCCAAGGACCCCGAGGATCCGTCGACCGGCGTCATCTACTGGATGTTCAACAGCGGCTGGACCTCGCTCCACTGGCAGCTCGTGGACCGCTACCTCGACCAGGGAGGTGCCTACTTCGGCGCGAAGAAGGCGAACGAGCCCCTGCACGTCCAGTACGGGTACGACGACCACGCGGTGGCCGTCGTCAACAACCGGAACACACCGGCCACCGGTCTGACGGCCCGGGTGACGCTCTTCGCCCCCGACGGAACGCAAGTGTACGACCGCACGGTGACCGGCCTGAACGTCGCCGGCGGCGGCGCGAGCAGCACCGCGCTGACGGTCCCCGGGTCGGTGCCCGGCCTGCCCACCACGTACCTGGCCAGGCTGCTCCTCACCGACGCCGCCGGACGGGAGGTGAGCCGCAACGTCTACTGGCTCTCCACCGAGGCGGACGTCCTGGACTACGAGCGCAGCGACTGGTACTCCACGCCCACCACCTCCTACGCCGACCTCCGCGGGCTGAACTCCATGGCGCGGACGGCGGTCGCCGCCACGGCCTCGACGACGGCGGACGCCTCGGGGGCGTCCACGACGACCGTGACCCTGCGCCACGCGGGCACCGGCGGCACCCCGGCCCTGCTCGCGGACGTCCACCTCGTGGGGGCGCAGGGAGCGCCGGTGCTGCCGGTGCGGTGGACCGACAACCAGGTCAGCCTCTGGCCGGGGGAGTCGGTCACGCTGACGGCGACGTACCGGACGGCGGACCTGCACGGTGCCGCGCCGAGACTGCGGATCTCCGGCTGGAACACACCGACGGCCACGGTCCCGGCGGCCTGACGACGGTCAGGCCACCAGCGCGGCGGCCTCCTGCCGGGCCTGCCGGAGCCAGGCCAGGCGCGCCTCGTCGGTGGAGTCGGTGACCGTACGGAAGACGGTCCGCCGCACGTCGGCGACCCCCACGTACGGCAGGACGCACGCCGCCCAGATCCTCTGGAGGGGGTCGCCGAACTCGCCCTCCTCCCGCTCGCCCGGGGTGTCGGAAGTGTTCAGCACGAGGGCCCGGCCGGCCTGGAGCAGCCTCGCGGGCTCCCCGTCGGCGGTCCCCAGCTTGTAGGCCACGCCGGGCACGAGGACGCGCTGCACCCACCCCGTCAGGACGGCCGGCGGCATGCCCCACCAGTTCGGGTGGACGAACACCAGGGCATCGAGCGCGGCCACCTCGCGCCGGTGCAGGGCCACTTGCGGATCGTCCGCGCCGGGGGCCGAGGAGACGGTCCCCGTCTCCTCGGCGGACAACACCGGCGGAAACCCCTCGGCGCACAGATCGTGCGCGACAACCCGGCACCCCCGCCCCTGCAACTCGTCCACGACGGCGCCGAACACCGCGTGGTTGAAACTGCCCGGCCGCGGATGAGCGAGGTACACCCCGACACGCATGTTCCGTTCCCCCCAGACGACTTGAGTCGTCGGACATTGTCCACGACCACCGGCGCGCGCCGTCCTCTTCGTCATCGGCCCCGAACCGGCCCGCCCTCCGCGGACCGGCGTTCGGGCGGGGCGTCAGTTGGCGGGCGGGGTCCAGTCGGCGGGCAGGCCGGACTGGCGCAGAACGGTGGCCAGACTGTAGTGGTCCTTGTCGGAGGTGATCCGGCAGCGGTTCTCGTCGAGGTCGAGGACGGTGGTCATCGGCACGGCGAACGGCTTGGGCGCGCCCTTGAGATGACCGGAGTAGACGGCCTGGACGGTGACACGGTCCCCGGCGGAGCGGGTGGTGCGCACGGTGACGTGGACGTTGTCGATGAGGGAGTCGGCGCGGGCCTTCCACCCGGAGATCTCCTTGCGGCCGCGGAAGGTGACGGCCACGGCCTCGTCGGTGTAGGTGCCGTCGGCGGTGAACAGGGCGCCGAGGGCCCGGGGATCGGTGCCGTTCCAGGCGCCGGCCCAGGCCGTGACGATCCCCGGCGTACGCCGGTTGGTGTCCTGCGCGGCATGGGCGGTGGAGGCGGTGCCGCAGAGGGCAGCGGCGGCGGCCAGCACGGTGACGGTACGCAGCGGGCGGGAGGTCATGACGGACTCCTTCGTCAGTGGGTGGGTGGGCGGGGCTGGGTGCCGGTCGAGCGCATTGGCTCGCTGCCTCACCCGTCACACACCGTCGCGTCGAGCGCTGTCCACCCACCAGTCCCCGCGGCGCCGACGACTGACCACCGCTGTCCACACGTGTCCACGCCGCTCCCGGCTCGTGCGGATCTAGAATGCGCAGCTCGCAGTTGGCAGCCGTCGTCGACGGCCCGTGTCGAAGGAGGTGAGGGCGACGGTGCACAACCCGCCCTGGCTGCACGTCATTCCGGAAGGGGGCGCGCTGCCCGTCGATCTCCTGCTCCCCACCGCGGGCACGACGCACGTGGCGCGTCTCGACGGCCGGGAGATGGCCGACATGGACGCCGTCTTCCAGAGCTTCTACGACGGGCTCCGGCTGCCCGACTGCTTCGGGTGGAACTGGAATGCCCTCTCCGACTGCCTGCGTGATCTGCACTGGCTGCCCGCGGACCACCGCGTCCTGATCGTCGAGGCCGCCGACGCGGCGCTCCCGGACGATCCCGATGACCGGATGGTGCTCTTCAGGACCCTGCTGAGCGCCGGAAGGCGCTGGTCGTACACGCGGAAGCCCGACAGCACCGCACTCGGCAGTCTCGTTCTGGTCCTGTGCTGCGACCCCGCGTCCGTGCCGCTCCTCCAGGAAGGGCTGCAGTCGTGCTGGGAAGAGCTGATCGCCACCCCCGCATAGACGCTCGCGCATGCGGATGAGCGTTTCGGCTATGTTGCGTCTCGGTCCGTTCGCCTTGACTGAGGTCATGACGAAGACGACGAAGAACGACACGCAGACCACGGACCAGGCCATCACCCTCGTCATCGGGGGGAACGGCAAGACCGGCCGCAAGGTCGCCGAGAAGCTCACGGCCCAGGGCCGGCCCGTCCGGGTCGGTTCCCGCAGCGGGGAGCCGGCCTTCGACTGGAACGAGCCCGGCACCTGGCTGCCGGCGCTGGAAGGCGTCGACCGGGTGTACGTCACCTACTACCCCGACCTCGCCTTCCCGGGCGCCGTCGAGCAGGTGGGGGCCTTCGCCGAGGTGGCGGTGGCCGCAGGGGCACGCCGTCTCGTGCTGCTGTCCGGGCGGGGAGAGGAGGCCGCGCAGCTCAGCGAGGAGAAGCTGAAGGCCTCCGGGGCCGACTGGACGATCGTACGGGCGAGTTGGTTCAACCAGAACTTCGACGAGAGCTTCTTCCTGGATCCGGTGCTGGCCGGCGTGATCGCCCTGCCGACCGCGGACGGGGTCGAGGCGTTCGTCGACACCGGGGACGTCGCCGACGTGGTGGTGGCAGCGCTGACCGACGACCGGCACATCGGCAGGACGTACGAGCTGTCGGGTCCGCGGCTCATGAGCTTCGCCGACGTCGCGGCCGAGCTGTCGAAGGTCACCGGCCGTGAGATCGCCTACGTGCCGGTCTCGGACGAGGCCTACCGTGCGGAGCTGCGGGAGCACGGTCTCCCGGAGGACTTCGCCGAGTTGTTCACGCTGATCCTGGACGGGCGCAACGCGCACCTGGTCCACGGGGTCGAGGAGGTCCTGGGCCGGGCGCCCAGGGACTTCGCGGACTTCGCCCGCGAGGCGGCGGCCACCGGAGTCTGGGACGCGCCCTCCGCCTGACCGCACGTCACCCCGGAACGGCGGGAGTGGAGAAGATGTACGCATGGACATGTTGACCGGTCTGCTCGAAGGCCCTCAGGCCCGGGGTGCCTTCCTCCTCAAGTCCGTCCTGAACCCGCCGTGGGCCATGCGGATCGAGGACCGGGCTCCGCTGTCGGTGGCGACGATGGTGCGCGGTTCCGCGTGGATGCTGCCCGACGGGGGCGAGCCGGTGCTGATCGCCCCGGGCGACGTGGCGGTGGTCCGCGGGCCCGACGCGTACACGGTGGCCGACGCCCCGGACACGCCGGTGACGGTGACCGTGGGGCCCGACCAGCGGTGCAGCACGCCGGAGGGCGAGGACGTCACGGAGTCCATGGCGCTGGGCGTGCGGACATGGGGAGCGGCCCACCAGCACGCAGGTTCGGCGGTGATGCTCAGCGGCACCTATCAGGCGCCGAACGAGATCGGCCGCCGGCTGCTGGGCGCACTGCCGAACGTCCTGGTCAGACCGGCGAGAGCGGCGGACGCGACCCTGATCGACCTGCTCGCCTCCGAGATCTCGAGCGAAGAGCCGGGCCAGGAGGTCGTGCTGGACCGGCTGTTGGACCTGCTGCTGATCGGGGTCCTGCGGGCGTGGCCCTCGGCGGCGGATTCGAGCGCGCCCGCCTGGTTCCGCGCCCAGGGCGATCCGGTGGTCGGCCCGGCGCTGCGGCTGCTCCACGAGAGCCCGGCCCATGGGTGGACCGTGGAGGAACTGGCCGTACGGGTGGGGGTGTCCCGGGCGTCGCTGGCACGCCGGTTCAGGGAGGTGATGGGGGAGCCGCCGGTCGGTTATCTGACGGGCTGGCGGCTCGCGTTGGCGGCGGACATGCTGCGAGAGCCGGACGCCACGGTCGAGAGGGTGGCCCGCCGGGTCGGGTACGGCAGCGCGTTCGCACTGTCAGCGGCCTTCAAACGGGTCCGGGGGATGAGCCCGCAGGCGTTCCGCGCGGGCACGGCCGGACCCGACGCCGGACTGGCGTCGGGGCCCGGGGGCACGGTGGTACTCAGCGCGCCGGAGGTGCGGCTGCGGCCGTCCGGTCGAGGGTGAGCACGCCGACGCGTTCCTCACCGATGAGTTCGCCGGTGGGGGTGAAGCCGAGGCCGAGGTAGAAGGGTTCGGGGCTGCCGGAGCCGACGTGCCAGCTGACGTGCGCAGCCCGGTGGGTGCCGCGCCGGAGGATCTCCTCGACGACGGCCTGAACGGCGAAACGGCCGTAGCCCTTGCCCTGGCGGCCGGCGTCGATGTTCAGGCGCCAGATGCCGCTGCGCCGGTCGGTCGGATCGGCCGCCGGGTCCCAGACGATGTCGTGGAAGGCCATCACGAAGCCGACGACGTCGTCGCCGTCGACGACGGCCCGTGGCCAGGCGCTGGTGGGGTGGACGTACGCCTCGGCGAGGGACTTGACCACGGGCGAGACCAGATGTGCCTGGTCGGGGCGCACTTGTACGGCGCACACCGCGTCGAAGTTGTCGGCGGTGACGGGTTCCAGTCGCAGGGTCCGCTGCGACGGGACGATCATGGCGGGCATGACCTCACCCTAACTCCGGCGCCGCCTCCCCCGCCCGGGGGAGGCGGTTCCCTCCGGTGGGGGAGGCCGCGGACCGGGACGAGCTGAGACCTTGAAGGCAGCGGGCGAGTAACCGACTCCCCACTCCCCATGGAGGTCTGACCATGCGAAAGTTTCCCTCCGTCGTCGCGCTCGGCACCGCGACCGCGGCCCTCGCGGCCGGCTTTGGCACTGGAACCGCCGCAGCGGCATCCCCACCGGGGCGACGCCCGGACCGTCGTCCACGAGTGACGTCCAAGCACCCTCGGGCGCTGTTTGCGCCGCTGTCAAGACACGAACTTCCGAGACATGACCCGCGGTCCTGCGGTGATGTCTGGTGGAAGTCAGTGCCGCCGCACAGCGACACGGGAGAGGTGAGTGGCGATGGCTCCTCAGGACGAGCGGTGTGCGTCGACCCTTCGGGCGGTCAGACGCTGGGTGGCCGCCGACCAGGTACCGGTGGAATCCGACGGCCTCGCCCTGGCCCGGTCCGTCAACGACCACGTGCGGCGCACGGGAAAGCACTTCCTGCCGAAACGCATGCTGATCCGCCTGAGCGAAATCCGCCACCGGAATACGGCAGGTCTCCCCTTTCTCCGCGCCTTTCTCGAATGTGTGCTGGACAAACACGAAAACCGCTTCTGGAATCGCACCTATCTTTCGCTTCCCGTTCTGGAGCTCCTCCTGGACGAACGGAAATCCGCAGTGAGCGCGGACCGGATGGCCACCCTGCTCATGGCCGATGTCATCCGGTTCGAGGCAGCGGCTGCGGGCGGGTCGCGGGAGGGGCCCGGCCGGGGCCGGCCGGATGCGGAGACGGTGAGCACGCGGTTGAGGCATGCCCTGAGGTTCGTCTCCCAGGGTATCGGCGGATCCGGGGCCGAAGACCTGCCGTCACGCCTGGACGGCGGTCGCTGGTCGCGTCTGGAGGGCCTCGCCGATCATCTGCCTCAGCCGCCGGCGACGGACGCCTGGTCATGGTTCGACGTGACCGTCCAGCCGGTTTACGTACTGCACGACGAATACTTCTTCATCCGCATTCTCCAGGCACATGAAATGCTCTTCACCTCGATGTCGGAGCATGTGAAATCGGCCGTCTCCGCACTGCGGGAAGGGTATCCGGAGGAATGTGCCCAGCGAATAGACGACGCGGTTGCGGTGTTCGAGCGGGCCGCCGGGCTGTTCCGGACGGTCGCCACGATGCGGGCGGAACATTTCGCCACCTTCCGCCATTACACCCAGGGGGCCAGCGCCATCCAGTCCGAGCAGTACAAACGCTTCGAGAGCCTCTGCGGCGTGCCGCACGCTTCGCGCCTGCACTCGACCGCCTTCACGAGCGTCCCCGCCGTACGGGCCGAGACGCTGCACCCCGGCCACGACACCGTCACCCGCGCCTACCTCGACCTCCGCCACGAGCGAGGGCCGGGCGGGGCGGCATGGAGCGGCCTCGACGCCGCGCTCGGCCGACTGGAGGCCAGGCACCAGCGGTGGAAGTCGGCCCATCGCGGCCTCGCCGCGCGCATGCTCGGCGACGCCCACGGTTCCGGTCACACCGACGGCGTGCCGTACCTGACCGGGGCCCTGGAGAATCGCCTGTTCCGGCAACTGCCCTTGAGCCGCTGAGCGGCGCCATCGCCGGTGATGCCGCTGGGGGCATGCCCACGGCCCCTCCCTTCCAGCGTCCGCAGCGGCACCTCCGCCTGCACCCGGACGGGACCGGCGTACAGGTGACGTCGTCGGGGCGTCGTGCGTTGGTAGGGGCATGGATGACGTACTGGACCTGCTGGACGCACTGCTCGACGGGGTCACGGAACCCCGCCTGAAGCTGATCAGCGCGGACGAGGCGCGGGCGCTGATCGTGCTCCTCGGCCTGCTCGAGGACGACGGGCAGCCCGAGGAGATCCGCCGAGCCGCCGGCGACATGCGATACCGCATCAGCACCCGCCTGGCCTGAGGCCACCGGCGTGTCTGCCGTGCCCCGGTCCGGCCGCGCGGTAGGGGTGGTGGGCGGACTCCCGGGGCGGCGGCAGGGTCCGATCCGGCGAGACGGGCGAGAGCGGGAGCGTGGCTTGTGGCGATGGTCGGACTGTTCTGGGTCACCGCGGACGCCGTGTACGTGGGGTCGCCGCCGACCGCCATCGGCTGCTGCGTCCGGCTGACCTCCGACGGGCTGGAGACCGTGGACCCCGACGGCTCCCGGGCGTGGACGTGGGCCGAACTGCGTTCCGCCGTCGTCGAGGACGTGCCCACCGCGGGCACGCCCGGCCGTGTGTCGAGGCTCCTGGGGTCGATGGTGTCGGCCGCGGTCGGGGCCTTCCTCGGGGAGGGCCCGCCCGAGATGCGGCTGCGGCTGGAGACGGAGGCCGGGCCGCAGGAGGTGACCGTGCACGCGGCGGCGGCCGGCGGATACGAGGCCCGGGAGGCCGCGCTCTCCCAGGACCTGCTCGACCGCTTCGTCGCCGGGACCGCAGACCCGCGCCCCCTCGGAGCGTGGGGTCGCGAGCACGCACTGGAGGGCACGCCCAAGCCCGCCGTCCGGGAAGCCCTGCTGGAGACGTGGGCACGGGCACAGGCCTGACGGCACCCCCCGAGGCTCTGCGAGGGGACGCATCGGGCAGACTGCCCGGGTGATCGTTCTGCAGCCGGTCCTGGAGATCCGGGCGAGGCGTGACGGCTTCGACCTTTGGCCGGTGGCCGAGGCGGAGCCGTACGGATTCCTGCCGCTCAGCGGTGCGCTGTCCCCGGCAGAAGTCGGTACGGCGGTCGTGTCGATCGCCGCGTGCAACGACTGCGACCCCGACGACGGGCGCCCGCCGCGGCCCGCCGACCCGCTCGGAGCCTTCCTGCACGGTCTGCTCACCATGGACGACCTGTTCGCGTCCGGCGGGCTGCGGGTCACCGACACGGTTCACGGCAGGACGCTGGTGCCGGGCTGCTGCAACGGGATCGACGAGCGAACCGACTGGGCCGAGGTCGTCGACGGCTCCGGCTGGGCCTCCTTCGGCCACGACCCGTCACCGTTCGCCGAACGCTTCGGCGAACGGGTCCGGTTGACCGTGGATGCCGACCAGGAGGACAGCCCGGTGATCGAGCTGCCGGTGACAGAACTGCGCGGCCTGCTCTCCCGCGCGGAGCGCGACCTGGCGGACTTCATGCACCTGGTCGAGCCGTGGGCGGCCCGTCACGTTCCCGGTCACGCCGAGGCCGCCACCGCGGCCGTGGCCCGCGCACTGGCCGTACCTGCGCCCGTACAATGACAACAAGTTCCCGAACTGTCATTGTGCTGTCGGTTGCTGGAGGGTGTGACGTGTCGGAACAGCTGGCGCTGCTGGTGGCGGACGTGTTCGAGGCCGCCGGCTTGCTCCGCAAGATGGGGGAGGGCGTCGCAGCGGCCGAGGGACAGACCCAGGCCCGCTGGCAACTGCTCAGCGTGGTCTCCGAGGAGCCGCTGACCGTCGCCCGGGCCGCCCGCCGCCTGGGGATCGCCCGCCAGGGAGTGCAGCGGGTCGCCAACGACCTCGTCCGCGAGGACCTCGCCGGCTTCCACCCGAACCCGGACCACCGCGGATCACCGCTCCTGACCCTCACCCCGCTCGGACGCACCACACTGGAGCGGATCACCGACCGCGCGAGCGCGATCCATCAGGTACTTTCCGCCGACATCGCCACGGCCGACATCGCGGCCGCGCGCAGCCTCCTGCACCGACTGATCGACGAGGTGCACCGCTACGAGGAACAGGCCGCGGACGGCTAGGCCCTCTCTTTCGGATCTTGCCGGGCCCGCGCCGCCCGGCACCGCACCTCGCCGCGTTGTCGGGGCGCCCGAGTACGTCCAGTACTCGGGCGCCCCTCCGCCTTGCGATGCACGGCACCGGACGACGCGGGCTCTACCGACAAGATCCGAAAGAGACGGCCTAGTCCTCGCCCGGAAGCACCTCGACCGCTCGTGCGATGAGGTCGTGGACCAGGAACTCGCCGGGCCTGCGGTTCTCCTTGAGGAGGACGAGGTCGTCCCGGCCGAACCAGCCGTAGGCGGAGTGCTTGGTCCACTCCAGCGCGGGATCGTCCAGGTCGCCGTCGACCTCGACGAGATAGTCGGCCTCGTGACGGAGCCCACCGCCGTCGTCACCCGTCCAGGTGGTGGTGCCCAGGAACCGCCGCACGCGGCGCAGGCGCCAGCCGGTCTCCTCCTCGACCTCGCGCGCGAGGGCCTCCAGTACCGTCTCGCCGGCCTCGACATGGCCGCCCACGACGTCCCACGTGTCGGGGAACAGCCGCCGCTCCGCGCTCCGCTTCTGGGCGAAGGCCGCACCGTCGCGGTCGAGGATGACGGCGCCGACGGTCCAGACCTCGCCCGCCGCGGGAACGGGCACCTCGACGCCGGCGTCGACGCTGAATGACGGCCTGTGAACGGACATGCCCGGCAGCCTATGCCGCAAGCCCGTTGGGAGCCACGAGCTCCGGGGCGGCGACACGCCCGCGGCGGCGAGTGTCGTGCTGACCGGCTACCGGGAGGGCGAGGTGAAGGCGTCCATGAGTGAGCTGAAGGCGGCCGGTTGGGCGGGCCGGGGGCGCCTTCGGGGGCCGCGGACCGCCGCGTAGGGTCGGTGCATGCGTGATCAGACAGACCAGGGGCACGGCAGCGTCGGCGGTCCCGCAGAAGCCGGGGCCGTGGTGTTCGCGTGCGCCGCGTGCGGTGTCCCGCTGACCGGTCCGCTCAGCCCGCTGCCCGCGGTGCCCGAAGCCCCCTACCACGCCTGGTCGGAGGACGATGAGCCCGGTCCGCTGCCGGCGACCGTGCCGTCCGGACGCTACGCGATCGAAACGGAGCCGCACGGTGCCCCCTTGGTCGTCGCCGAGGCACCGGGACCGGTGATGCCGCGTTTCGGCGGGCACTGGAATGCGGACGGCAAGCCGCTGGTGTCGCGGGGCCCGCGGGGCAACATCGTCGTCAACCCGGACGACGCCCGCGGCCTGGAGCTGGAACACGCGGCCCCGGCCTGCTGCGGAGCCAGCCCGGACGGCGGAATGAACCAGCTGTGCGCCTGCGGAACCCTCGTCGCGACCCTCTCCTCCGACTGCGCCATGCCGTACGAGCTCCACCTCTCGGCCGCCCACGTACGCGCGGTCCGGCCGTGACGCGCGGGCAGCCTTCCGCCGCAGACGACGACGCGCTCATCGCCCGGCTCCGCGCCCGCGCATGGGATCCGGGCCTCCGCCTCGACCGGGCCACCCTGCCCGCCGCCTGGATCCGCGAGAGCTACGGAGCGGACCACCTGGACCGGATCAGCTCCGACATCCTGTCGTACGGCAGCAACGGCACGGTCCAACTCGCCTCCCGGCGGGAGGAAGTGACCGCCTACTTCGCCGACGCTCCCCGCGGCCCCCTGTTCGCCCCGCTCTCCCGCACCGACGTCGACGAGGCGGAACGCAGCCTCGGCCGCCGCCTGCCCCGGCTGCTTCGCCGCGTCTACACGGAGATAGCCGACGGGGGCTTCGGCCCCGACGGCGGACTCGCCTCCCTCGCCCGGGGCAACCGCGCACCGGGACACCTCCACGACTGGACCTCCGCAGTGGACGTGCACGAGCGCAACCGCGCAGTCGACGGCGTGCCCGCATCGTGGTTCTTCCTCACCGGCGGCGGCTGCTCGATGGAGTGGTACGTCTCGCTGGCCGCCGTCGACCATCCCGTACTTCTCTACGACGCCGACGGCTGGGTCGCCGACTGGGGCGAGGACCCGCACGACGGCCTCCGGCACGCCACCGCCTCGCTCAGGCACTGGCTGTGGACCTGGGCCGACGGCGACGACGTATGGGAAGAGGTCCTCGCCCGACAGCGTGCCGAAGAGTGACCTCCCGCCGTACGTCCGCTGGGACAATCACGGCATGCACCTCCGCATCGACGCCTCCGACCTGCCCGGCCGCACCTACGCCCCGTCCGGGGCGCAGCCCTACCGCAACGTCCACGTGGCGGTCCAGCGCCGCGACCGCCCGGCCGAGCTCCTCGACCCGCAGCCCGGTGACGCCCCGACGGCGGTGTGGACCCTGCAATGCGCGACGGTCGCCACACCGGCGGGGACCGACGTCAAGGGCCCCTACGTCCAGGGCCGTCCGGGCACCCGGTTCGTCTACCTCTCGTGGAACGCGGTCGACGAGGCGGGCGCCTTCACCATGTTCCGGCGGGCCAAGCTGATGCTCGACGCGGTCCCCGCGCCGGTACTGGACGCGGCCGTGCGCACCGGGCTGCTCGTCGGACGACTCGGCCTGACCGACGCCTGGGGGGCGCCCCTGTGCGCCGGGGTCGTGCCGCCCCGCATCACCTGGAGCGCGGAACCTGCCGACTGACCGGGGGCGGCAGACCGGTGCTCAGGAACAGTCGAAGCGTTCCTTCACCGGCCGCCCCGGGCAGCGCCGGCACTCGAAGAGGTAGACCCCGCCCGCGTCACCCAGCATCAGACCGGCGTCCTCGTACCGGACACCCTGGTCCTCCACGGGAGTCCACGTCAGCCGGGACGCGGCGTCCGCCTCCCGGCTCTCCACCGTCAGCAGGTGGTCCATGCGCTGCCCGCACCCCGAGCAGTCCGGCCACTGCGGATCCTGGCACCAGCCGGGATACCCGCCCAGCTTGGTCCCCGGCGCGGTGGACAGGTGGTACTGGTAGTCCCAGCCCGTCTCCGCCTCCACCTGCTCGAATCGCGGCTCCAGCAGGTCCCACAGCTCGTAGGGCAGGTCCCAGCTCGGGTACTCCTCGACCAGTTCCGGGTGGACGACGCACGGCCTCGGGATCTTCCCGTACGGGACCTCGCCACCGACCGCCGGTGCCTCGCGGACGGCACCGACGGCCGCCGCGTCCCGCCAGTGCACCTCGGGGACCACCCAGCACCCGTCGTGACGCCGCGGGCACCACAGCACCTGCAACAGATCACGGCCGGCCGGGAACGGTACGAGCCCCAGGGCATCGGCGGCGCGGACCTGCACGACCGGCACCATCGCAGACCGGTGGTGGTACGGACACACGGGCCACGGCTCCTCCAGCGGCCACAGCAGCGGACCGCCCACCGAACTGTCCCGGCACGTCGGAGCACCGGCACGGGGGTGCAGCCGCACCGTCCGCTTCCGGAGCGGGGCGACCTCGGGGAACAACTGCTCCACGTCCAGCGGGCGGGGAGGCGTACGGCGGGTCATGGGGCACAGGCTACGTGCACGGTCGCCGCAGGTGGGACGGGATATTCGGTTCACGGCCGCGCTACGCGGCGGCACACTGCGGGGTGTTGCGCGGCGGCCCGTTCGGCCTGGTGCCGGGAGACACGGCCGGACACGGCGGTCGCGGTGCCGGCGGCGGCGACGGCGGTGCGTGCGGCGACGCGGACGACACCCGGCCGTCCGGCACGTCTCAGGGGGCGGCCCAGCATGGTCCTCACCTTGCCCTTTTCGGTCGCGGGCCGAGTGGATCAGGCGGCGTCCTCGTACGCCCGCTCCACCACGGCCGCCGGGATGCGCTCGTGCGCCACGAGCTCACCGCCCGCCCTGCGGACGGCGCCGGTGATACCGGCGGCCCAGGTGTCCTCCCAGACCAGCATCGCCGCGGACGAGTTCGGCACGAGGTCCTCGGCGGTCAGCGCGAGGTCCTCCTCGCTGAACAGGCCGCCGACCTCACCCTCGATGTCGTCGAACACCGACGCCCCGGAGGGATCGAGGGCGCCCCGGACCGCACCGTCGGCCCGCCGCCGAGCCACCGCACCACGACGGCGGCGGGCGTACCGACACGCCCGGGCCGGACGGACGTCGTTGCGCCCGGATGCCCGCCGTGACTGACTTGATCGACACATCGGACCACGACGGGGAGGCGAGCGCCATGGGTCTCAAGAGGGCGGTCTACGAGCAGGAGCTGCTGCGGCTGCAGACGGAGCTGGTCAAGCTCCAGGAATGGGTGCGTACGGAGGGTGCACGGCTGGTCGTGGTCTTCGAGGGACGCGACGCGGCGGGCAAAGGAGGAACGATCAAGCGGGTCGCCGAGCACCTCAACCCGCGCGTGGCCCGCATCGCGGCCCTTCCGAAGCCGACGGAACGCCAACGCGGCCAGTGGTACTTCCAGCGCTACGTGGAGCACCTGCCGGCCGCCGGCGAGATCGTGCTCTTCGACCGCAGCTGGTACAACCGCGCCGGCGTGGAGCACGTGATGGGCTTCTGCACCCCCGCGGAGCACCAGCGCTTCCTGCGCCAGTGCCCGGTCTTCGAGCGCATGCTGGTGGAGGACGGGATCCTGCTCCGCAAGTACTGGTTCTCCGTCAGCGACGCCGTCCAGGAGGAACGCTTCCGCCGCCGTACGGAGGACCCGTTGCGGCGCTGGAAGCTCTCCCCGATGGACCTGGAGTCCCTCACCCGCTGGGAGGCGTACTCCAGGGCCAAGGACGAGATGCTCGTCCACACGGACACGGAGGACTGCCCCTGGTACGTGGTCGAGAGTGACGACAAGCGCAGCGCGAGGCTCAACATGATCGCCCACCTGCTGTCCTCGGTGCCGTACGAGGACGTGGCCCTGCCATCGCTCACCCTCCCGCCGCGGCCCCCGTCGACGGGCTACGTGCGCCCGCCCAAGGACCTCCAGAAGGCCGTCCCCGACCACGCGGCCGGCCTCACCCGCTAGAGGTTTCGGCGTCCCACGCGGCGCCGGCGTGCGGGCCGAACAACGCCTCCGTCCGCCGGCGGAGGTCGCGCACCGCGTCGGCGACCGGGTCCCGCGGCAGCAGCGTCGCGGCGGGGTGCTCGGCGGCGTACAGCAGCCGGCTCAGGCGGTCGGCGAGCCCGGCGGGCCGGACGCCCGGCGGGCCGCCCTCGCAGTCGTCGTCCACGTGGAACAGCCCCAGGTCGCCGAGGAGCTGGACCGCCTCCCGGCCCGCCCCGGGCAGCACCCGGGCGGCCGGCTCGCCCATCCGGTGGCCCAGCAGCGCCTCGTGGCCGGGCAGGCCGTCGAGCCCGGCCGCACGGGCCCACCGGCGCGTGCCCTCCTCGACCTGACGGTGGTCGGGGTGGATCGCCCCGGGCAGCGGGCAGAAGAGCCGGGGGCGCGGCGGGGACACCGACGACGGTCCGGACACGACCCACCCCCTCGCACGCACCGGGACCGGGCCCCGGCGCGGCCGGAGCATTCCCGCGCCCCGCCCCCGGCAGCCCGGATTCACCCCGATGCGCCACCCGCACCACCCCCTGCGCGTCCCTCCAAGTCAGCCTACGCGTAGGGCAGATGCCGCCTTGCCCGGAGCCGCTGTCAGTGGGTGCAGAGAGGATCCGTACGTCGGCACCCGGAAGGAGAACACCATGGGCACCTGGGACGTCGGGCCCTTCGACAACGACACCGCCGCCGATTTCGCCGGAGACCTCGACGACGCGGCTCCCGCAGAGCGCCTGCCGATGATCCGCGGCGCCCTCCTGCGGTGCGCCGACTCGGGCGAGTATCTGGACGCGCCGGATGCCGAGCGCGCCGTGGCAGCGGCGGCCCTGGTCGTCGCACAGCATCCGGAGGGTCCGCCGGCGTGTTCGGTGTACGGCCCTTCGGAAGCGGTACCCAGGCTGCCGGGAGAGCTCCGGCTGCTCGCCGTCGAGGCGCTCGACCGGGTCGTCGCCCCCGCCTCCGAGCTGGCCGAGCTGTGGGGCGATGCACCGAGCGGACCACGATGGCGTCGGGGCGTCGCCCGCCTCCGTGATGCTCTCGACCCACCGGTGCCGCCACAGGAGGAAGTCCTGTTCGCCGTCTGAAACCGTGCTTGACGTGGGGGCGGTGGGGCGACAGCCTTGCCCGGAGTTACCGGTAGGTAGGGGCGAAGGGGCGGGCATGGACAGGGACGACGCGGAGCTGATGTTCCAGGGAGTCGAGCGGCAGGCCGAGCTGGTGCGCACCGGCAAGGTCACCTCCCGGGCCCTCGTCGAGGCCGCGCTGCGCCGCATCGACCGGTTCGACCCCGCCCTCGGAGCCTTCCGCGTCGTCCTCGCCGAGCAGGCCCGCGCCGAGGCCGACGCCCGGGACGCGGAGGCGGAGCAGGGGCGGGGCCCGCTGCACGGCGTGCCCATCGCCGTCAAGGACGAGCTCGACGTCGCCGGGCAGGTCACCACCTTCGGCGGCGTCGCCAACCACACCCCCGTCGCCGCCGATTCGGAGGCCGTACGCCGCCTGCGCGCCGCCGGAGCCGTCGTCATCGGCAAGACGACGATGCCCGAATTCGGCCAGTGGCCCTTCACCGAATCCGACGCCCACGGCACCGCCCACAACCCCTGGGACACCACCCGCACCCCCGGCGGCTCCAGCGGCGGCAGCGCCGCGGCCGTCGCGGCCGGACTGGTCGGGGCGGCGCTCGGCGGCGACGGCGGCGGATCCATCCGCATCCCGGCCGCCTGCTGCGGGCTGTTCGGCCTCAAACCGCAGCGCGGCCGGGTCTCCACCGCCCCGAACGCCCACCTCTGGTACGCCCTCGGCACCGTCGGACCGCTGACCCGCAGCGTCCGGGACGCCGCCCTCCTCTACGACGTCCTCGCCGGCACCACCGCCACAGACCGCTGGAGCGCCCGCCCCGTCACCACCGGCTGGCTGCGGGCCCTGGAGACCCCGCCCGGCCGACTGCGCATCGGCTACTCCGCCAAGCCCGCCGTACCCGGGGTGCGCCCGCACCCCGAGCACGTCGGAGCCCTGCGGGAGACCGTACGGGCGCTGCGCGAACTGGGCCACGACGTACGGGAGGTCAACCCCCGCTACCCGGACGCGACGGCCCCCTTCGCGGCGCAGTTCTGCGGCGGGGTGCGCGCGGAGGCCGCCGCCGTCGAACGCCCCGACCTGCTGGAGCCGCGCACCCGCAGCACCCTGGCGCTCGCCCGCCTGGTCCCCGAATCCGCCGTGGAACGCGGGATCCGGGCGGGGGAGCGGCTGGCGGGGCGCGCCGACCGGATGTTCACCTCCATGGACCTGCTGCTGACGCCGGTCGTCGCCGCCCGGCCGCGCCCGGTGGGCGCGCTGGACGGTGCCGGGCTGCTGACCGCGCTGGCGCGTTCACGCCCGATGGTCGCCTACACCGCGCTGTGGAACGTCACCGGACACCCGGCGGCCTCCGTACCGGCGGGCCTGGGCACGGACGGGCTGCCGCTCGCCGTGCAGTTGGTCGGCCGCCGCGACGACGAGGTGTCCGTGCTGCGGGTGGCGGCGCAGCTGGAGGAGGCCCGGCCGTGGGCCGCCCGCCGCCCGCCGCTGACCGACTCCTGACGGGCGGGCTCAGGCGAGGCCGTAGACCGCCAGTAGGCAGGCGAGGCCGATGGCCACGACTGCCGCCAGGGCAGCGGCCACGGCCACGATGACGGTGCCGGCACGTTCCACGCCGCGCCGGTGACCGGCGGGCTTCCATTCGGGCTGGTTCATGGATCCAGCCTGCGGGCACGCGGGCGCCTCCGCATGAGTACGAGTACCCATGCGGAGGCGGTGTGCGGAGCCCGGGCCGACCGGTGCTATTTCACCGATCCGGCCATCACGCCCTGGACGAAGTGCCGTTGGAAGGCGAAGAAGACGACCAGGGGGACCACCAGCGACAGGAAGGCCCCCGGCGCGAGGACGCCGATGTTGCTGCCGAACTGCCGCATCTGGGACTGCAGCGCGACCGTGAGCGGCTGCGACGCGGTGTCCGCGAAGAGCAGCGCCACGAGCATGTCGTTCCAGACCCAGAGGAACTGGAAGATGGCCAGGCTCGCGATGGCCGGACGGCCGAGCGGCAGCACGAGCCGGGAGAAGATCCGCCACTCGCTGCCGCCGTCCATCCGGGCGGCCTCCAGCATCTCGCGCGGGATCTCGGCGAAGTAGTTGCGCAGGAGGAAGATCGCGAACGGCAGTCCGTAGGCGACGTGGAAGAGGACGACGCCCGCGATCGTCCCGAACAGCCCCACTGCGCCGAAGAGTTTCGCCACGGGCAGCAGCCCGATCTGCACCGGTACCACGAGGAGCCCGACGACCACGAGGAAGACGCCGTCCCGGCCGGGGAATTCCAGCCACGCGAAGGCGTATCCGGCCAGTGCCGCGATGGCGACGACCAGGACTGTGGTCGGCACGGAGATCAGGACGGTGTTCCAGAAGGCCGCCCCGATGCCGGAATCCTTCAGCAGGGCAGTGTAGTTGTCCAGGGACAGCTGGGAGGGATCGGCGAGGGCCGTCCACCAGCCGTCGGTGGCATTGTCCTGTTCGGAGCGCATCGAGGACAGGAGCAGGCCCGCCAGCGGTGTGATCCATACGAGGGCGACCAGGATCAGGACGCCCTGGACGGCGGAGCTGCCCAGGAGGCGCGATATTCGGCCTCCGCGACGCCGGCCGGGCACGGACGCGCGGGACGCAGGGGACGGGGTGGAGGACGAGGGCGGGGGAGAGGACGGGGCGGCGGCCCCGACCGTCGCCGCCCTCCGGGACGGGCCGTTCCGCTCGACGGTGCTGTGGCCGCTCATGCTCCACTCCTTCGGAAACGCCGGACGTTGAAGATCATCGCCGGGACGACGAGCAGCAGGAGCACCATGCTGAGCGCACTGCCGAGGCCCTGGTCGTCGCCGCCGCCGAAGGAGACCATCCACATGCGGGTGGCCAGCACGTTCGCCTCTTCCTGGACCGGTCCGGGCGCGATGATCCACACCAGGTCGAAGACCTTCATCACGTTGATCACGAGGGTCACGAAGACCACGGTGAGCACCGGCGCGAGCAGCGGCACGGTGATCTTGCGGAAGATCTGGCCCTCGGTGGCCCCGTCCATGCGCGCGGCCTCCAGCGCGTCGCGCGGGATGGCGGCGAGGCCGGCGCCGATCAGGACCATCGAGAAGCCGGTCCAGACCCACAGGTAGGCGCCGATGATGGCGGGCGTCACCAGCGCCGGGCCGAGCCAGTGCACGCCCTGGTACGGGGCTTCGAAGTTGGCCGCGGGCAGCCGGACGGTGTAGTCGCCGTCGGCCAGCCCGGCGAACCGGAAGGAGCCGTCCTCGGCCGTGGTGGCGGTGGCGGCCACCCGGCCGTCCCGTACGGCCTCGACCTTCATGCCGGGCAGGCCCTTCTCGCCCGGGTCGACCCGGCCCGGCGTGCCCGCCCCGCCGGGGGCGAAGTCGAGGTAGACGACGCCCCCGATCGCGTCGGCGGCGGGCGCGGCGCCCGCCGGGCCGGCCGGATCGGACGCGGCCTTCGCGCCGGCCGGCATCGCGTCGGGTGCGACCCCGATGAACCCGAGGCCGATCGAGCCCCCGGGCCGTACGGTCGCCGCGGTGCTGTACGGGCCGCCCGCCCCGCCCGTCAGGCCGTGGCCCTCCCGGGCCCGGGCCGTCGGATACGCGGCGGCGTCGTCGAAGCCGTCGTGGACGGCGACGGCGGCGGCGTTGAGGACACCGCGGTCCGGGTCCTGTTCGTAGGCGAGCCGGAAGATGATGCCCGCCGCGAGGAACGACACGGCCATCGGCAGGAAGAGCACCAGCTTGAACGCGGTCGCCCAGCGCACCTTCTCGGTGAGGACCGCGAGCATCAGCCCGAGTCCGGTGAGCAGGGTGGGGGCGACGACGACCCAGACCGCGCTGTTGCGGATGGCCTTGAGGGTGGCCGGGTCCTGCACGATCGCCGCATAGTTGGCGGCTCCGACGAACCGGTCGCCGTCGGCGTCGAAGAGGCTGCGGCCGAAGGAGAAGAGGACGGGGTAGACGACCAGCGCGCCGAGCAGCAGCAGGGCCGGCAGGACGAAGACGACCGCGAGGCGGCGCTTCCTGCGCCGGGCCAGGCGCCGCCCGTCGGCCGCGGGGCCGCCGGTCGCAGGGCGGCCGGGCGCGGGGCCGCCGGGCGCGGGGCGGTCGGTCATGGTGTCAGCCATGGGGGTCGCCTCAGTTCCCGTAGGCCTTGGCGGCCTCGGCCTCGAGCTTGGCGGCGGTGCCCTGCGGGTCGGAGGGGTCGCGCAGGAAGTCCTGGAGGAGCTTCCACTCTCCCGCGCCCTTGGTGCCGCCGAACGCGGCCGGGGCCTGGTCCGACATGTCGAAGCGGATCGAATTGCCCGCCGCGATGAGCGAGTTTGCGGTGCTGCGCGTGGTGTCGTCGCCGTACGAGGCGAAGTCGACCTCGTTGTTCGGGGACAGGAAGCCGCCCGCGCCGGCCCAGACCTCGGCGGCCTCGGAGCCCGCCAGGAACTCGACCAGCTGCATGCCGGCCTTGCCGTTCTTGCCGTCCTTGAGGACGACCGCCGCGTCACCGCCGCTGACCACCGGCGCCCGGCCGCCGTCGACCGAGGGGAAGGGGAAGAACTTGGCGTCCTGCCCGAGCTTCTTGCCGAACTGCCCCTTGGCGATGCCGCCGACGAAGTCGCCCTCGTAGACCATGCCCGCCTTGGGCTCCGGGCCGAAGACCTGCGCGACCGAGGAGGGGAAGTCGGTGCCCAGCGCCGCCTGGGCGCCGCCGGCGACGAGCTGCTTGTCCTTGAACAGCTCCCCGAGGGTGGTCAGGGCCCGCACGACGCTCTCGTCGGTCCACTTCAGCTGGTGCTGGGCGAGCTGGTCGTACTTCTCCGGTCCGGCCTGGGAGAGGTAGATGTTCTCGAACCAGTCGGTGAGGGTCCAGCCGTCCTCGCCGGCTATGGCGAAGGCCGGGCGGCCGGAGTCCGCGAGGGTGCGGCCGGTCTTCAGCATGTCGCTGTAGCTCTTGGGCTCGCCCACGCCGGCCTGGGCGAAGGCCTCGGGCGAGTACCAGACGGTCGACTTGTGGGCGGCCTTGAAGTAGAGGCCGTAGTACGTGCCGTCGACGGTGCCGTAGTTCTTCCACACCGGCGCGAGGGTGGACCCGGCCGTCCGGGAGGTCTGGTCGGACAGCGGCTGGAGCCAGCCCTTCTTCGCGAACTGCTGGAGCACGCCCACCTGGGGAACCATGACCACGTCGGGCGCGGCGCCCCCTTCGATCTTGCTGCCGACGAAGGTGGAGACGTTGTCGCCGGAGGGCACGAAGACCGTCTTGGCGCCGGTCTTCTGGGTGAAGGCGTCGAGGACCTTCTTGAAGCTCTCCTGCTCGGCGCCGGTCCACACACCCGCCACGGTGACGGTCTGGCCGCTGAGCTCGCCGCCGCTCGCGGGTCCGGTGGCGCCGCCGCAGGCGGTGGTGCCGAGGGCGAGGGCGAGGGCCGCGGTGGCGGTGGCGGCACTGCGGCGGGTCGTCTTGCCGGGTCGTCGCATGAGAAGTCCTTTCGGGGAAGTCCGGGACTGGGGAGGGGCTGCTGGGGGACTGCGGGGTGACAGGGGCTACGGGGCTACGGGGCTACGGGGTTACGGCTGCGCGGCCGCCGGGCCGGGAGCCGGGTGGTCGCCCGCCCACCAGGCCGCGGTCGCCGCGGGCAGCACCCCGTCGGGACAGGGACCGCTGGCGAGCAGCGGCGTACCGGGGACCGGCGCGGGTACCGGCTCCGTTCCGAAGTTGACCGCGCAGATCAGGCCCTCGCCGCGGGCGATGGCCAGTACCTGCGCGGGCGCGTCCAGCCAGCGCAGGGTGCCGTCGCCGAGTTGAGGCAGGGTGCGCCGCAGGTGGAGGCCGTCGCGGTAGAGGTGCCAGAAGGAACGGGTGTCGGCCAGGGCGCGGTCGGTGGAGTGCTCGGCGAACCACTCGGGCTGCGGCAGCCACGGCTTGACGCCGGCCGTCTCCTGGCTGAAGCCGAAGGGAGAGGCGTGCCCGGACCAGGGCAGGGGCACCCGGCAGCCGTCCCGTACGTGCTTGCGGCTGCCCGTACGGCGGAAGATCGGGTCGGTGAGGACCTCGTCGGGCAGGTCGAGGACCTCGGGGAGGCCGAGCTCCTCGCCCTGGTACACGTAGGCGGCACCGGGCAGGGCGAGCATCAGGAGGGCCGCGGCGCGGGCGCGGGCGGCTCCCAGTCCGCTGCCCTCGACCCCGGGCTCGCCCGCGTAGCGGGTGACCGTGCGGACCTGGTCGTGGTTGTTGAGGACCCAGGTCACGGTGGAGCCGGTCCCCGCGATGTCGCGTATCGCCTCGGTGATCGTCGTACGGAAGGCGTCGGCGTCCCAGGGCGCGCTGAGCAGGTCGAAGAAGAACGCCTGGTGCAGTTCGTCCGGGCGGACGTAGTCGGCGTGCTCGCGTGCGGTGGGCACGGACACCTCGCCGACCAGCAGCCGCTCGTGACCGTCCCGGGCGGTGTACTCCTCGCAGACCGAACGCCAGCGGCGCCACACGCCGTGCACCTCGGGCTGGTTCCAGGCCAGCTGGTTGACGGCGTCGCGGGCCCGCTCGTCCGCTGCGGGGTCGTCCGAGTCGGGCAGCTCGGGGTGCTTGAACAGCCCGGCGGCGACGTCGATGCGGAAACCGTCGACGCCCCGGTCCAGCCAGAAGCGGAGCACGCGCTCGAAATCGTCGCCCACGACGGGGTCGCGCCAGTTCAGGTCCGGCTGCTCGGGCGTGAAGAGGTGGAGGTACCACTCCCCGGGCGTGCCGTCCGCCGCGGTGGTGCGGCTCCAGGCCGGGCCGCCGAACATGGCGCGCCAGTTGTTCGGCGGCTCCTCGCCCTGCGGGCCGCGGCCCGGAGCGAAGTGGAAGCGGGAGCGGGCCGCGCCGCCGGGCGCCGCGGCGAGCGCTTCGCGGAACCACGGGTGCTCGCTGGAGCAGTGGTTGGGGACGATGTCGAGCAGCAGCCTGAGGCCGAGCCGGTGGGCGTCGGACACCAACCGGTCGAACTCGGCGAGGTCGCCGTAGACCGGGTCGACGCCGCAGTAGTCGGCGACGTCGTAGCCGTGGTCGTGCTGCGGCGACGGGTAGAAGGGGCTGAGCCAGATGCCGTCGACACCGAGCTTCCTGAGGTAGGGAAGCCCGGCGCGCACGCCGGCGAGGTCGCCGACGCCGTCCCCGGTGCTGTCGAGGAAGCTGCGGACGTAGACCTGGTAGATCACCGCGTCGCGCCACCAGGGGGCGGAAGGGGCGGCGCTGCGGGAGGGGTGACCGGTACCGGCCGGAAGGGTGCTGAGCATCTCGCGTCGACCTGTCTCTGAATGCGAGAGCGCCCTGGATCAGGTGCGCTGTTATGCATGCATGTTAAGTAGCGGAGACTGGAAGGTGTCAACGATGTGTCCAGAAACAGGCGAAAGCTGGGATGGTTTGTCCCTGAATGACCGCGTGCATGAGAGAGGGCTCCTACTTAACATGTAAGTAGGAGCCCTCAGGAAGGTGCAGAAGTGCGATCAGTCTGTGCGGGAAATGGCCCCGAGCTCGCGCGCCAGCCGCGCCACCGCCTCGTCGGGCGTCTGGCGCAACGCCATCACGTCCTGCCCCACCGCCTGCACGGCCAGGCTCACCTGGTCGTAGCGCGGGCTCTTGGGACGCGGCACCGCCGACAGCACGCTCTCGCGCAGCGTCGGCAGGTACGGATACGCGCGTACCAGCTCGGGATCCTCGTACAGCGCGGCGCGCACCGGTGGCAGCGAGCCCTCGGTGAGGACCCGTCGCTGCACCCGTTCACTGGTGAGGTAGGAGATCAGGTCGGCCGCCGACGCAGGATGGCGCGCGTGGCTGCTGACGGCGAGGTTGGAGCCGCCCAGCACGCTGGTGCCGGGCCCGTCGGCGCCCGGCAGCGGCACGGCGCCGAACCTGCCCGCGACCTTCGACCCCGCCGCGCTCGCATCCGCGTACACGTAGGGCCAGTTCCGCAGGAAGAGCAGCCGGCCGTCCTGGAACGCCTTGCGGGACTCCTCCTCCTTGTAGCCGAGCGCCTCGCGGGAGATCCAGCCCTCCCGCACCCCGTCCGCGAGGAACCGCAGCCCGGCCCGCGCCCCGTCGGAGTCCACGGTGACGCGGGCGCCGTCGTCGCGCAGGATCGAACCGCCCGCCGAATGCACGGCCTCGGTGGCGTTGACGGTGAGCCCCTCGTACGGGAGGAACTGGCCGGCGTAGCCGTCCAGCCCGTGCTGCGGGGCGATCGTGCGCGCCTGACGGGCCAGTTCGGACCAGGTCCGCGGCGGCTGCTCGCCCGCCAGGTCCAGGATGTCCTTGCGGTAGTAGAGCAGGCCCGCGTTCGTGACGTACGGGACCGCGTACAGCCGTCCGTCGAAGGTCGCGGTGTCCACGACCGGCCGCAGGAACGCGTCCAGCGGGAACCGGTCCCGTTCGAGCGGGGAGATCCATCCGGCCGCCGCGAACTCGGAGGTCCAGGCCACGTCGATGTTCAGCACGTCGAACCGGTCGCGGCCCGATCGCAGTTCGCTGATCATCTGGGCCCGGGTCTCGTCTGCCGAGTCGGGCAGCTCGACGAGAGTCACGCGCTCGTCGGGACGGCTCTCGTTCCAGTCGTCGAGGAGCGGGCCGAGGTAGTCGGTCAGGTCGCCCGCCGTCACGAGCGTCAGGGGGCCGCGGGCGTCGGAGGCGGCGGCGCCCGCGTCGGGGCGCACGCCGAGACCGGAGTACCCCGCCAGTACGACCGCCACGACCAGGAGAGCTCTACCCGCGGCACGCATCCACCGCATAGATTCCTCCCAGAACACGATCCGGCCGCACTGCCGACCATCGTGGCCTATATATACCCGTTAGGCATGGGCGATACTAGACGTCCAGGCAGACAGGACGGACGTCACCGACATACGGCCGGGCGCCAGTGAACGGTTGACTACGGAGCGGGAAGGAGGGGGAGCGAGTGCGGCTGGCGCTCCTTGCGCTCCTCACCCGTAGCCCTGCGCACGGTTACGAGCTCAAGCAGGACCTTGAGAAGCTCCTGGGCGCCGCGTACCCTCAGCCGAACGTCGGCCAGATCTACGTCACCCTCGGCCGGCTGGAGAAGAGCGGCCTGATCGAGGGCGAGGACGTCGAACAGTCGGGCCGCCCCAACAAACGCACGTACAAGCTGACGGACGCCGGGCGCGAAGCCGTACTGGCGTGGTTCGAGGAAACGGCAGAGGAACCCCGGGTACGGGACGAGTTCTTCATGAAGCTGGCGCTCGCACCGCAGTCGGGTCTGGCCGATCCGATCGCCCTGATCAACAAGCAGCGGCGCCAGTACCTCAACACCATGCGGGACCTGTCGAAGCTGGCCGCCGCCGAGGACCGCGACAACAAGATCTCCCAACTGCTGATCGAGGGCGCCATGCTGCACCTGCAGGCCGACCTCGACTGGCTGGAACGCTGTCAGGAGGAGCTGGAATGAGCGACGACGCCACCGCCGCTCCAGCCGTGCCGCCCACCGTCCGCCCCGCCGTGCCGATCGTCCGCGCCGAGGGCCTGACCAAGACGCACCACGGCGAGGGCGCACCGGTGCCCGCCGTCCGCGGCGTGGACCTGTCCGTCCGGCCCGGCGAGTTCGTCGCGGTCACCGGGCCGTCCGGAGCCGGAAAGTCCACACTGCTGCACCTGATCGGCGGCCTCCAGCGGCCCGACGGCGGCAAGCTGTGGCTCGACGGGGAGCGGGTCGACGAATACCGCGAGGCCCGCTGGGCGATGCTGCGGCGCCGCAGCATCGGCGTCGTCTTCCAGTTCTTCAACCTCGTCTCCAACCTCACCGTCGCCGACAACGTCGAGCTGCCCGCCCTGCTCGCCGGCGTCTCCCCGAAGGCCGCCCGCGACTCCCGCGCCGAACTCCTCGCCGAACTCGGCCTCGAAGGCCGCGAGCGGTCCATGCCCGGCGAGCTGTCCGGCGGCGAACAGCAGCGCGTCGCGCTCGCCCGCGCCCTGGTCAACCACCCCCGACTGCTGCTCGCCGACGAACCGGCCGGCAGCCTCGACAGCAAGGGCACCCGAGAGGTGCTGCGGCTGCTCACGCGGTTCCACCAGCGCGGCCAGACGATCATGATGGTCACCCACGACGCCCGGATGGCCAGCGCCGCCGACCGCGTCATCAGCTTCTTCGACGGCCGAATAGCCGACGACGCACAGCTCGGCGGCGGACGTCCCGGGCCGGCCGGCGGCGTCTCCGGCGTGCTCGAACTGAAGGAGTGACCGTGCGGGCCACCCTGCGCTGGGCGCAGGCCGACTTCCGCGCACACCGCGGCGAAGCCCTCTTCGTCGTCCTGGCCAGCGCCGGGGTCATCGCCTCGCTCCTGCTGGCCGGCGCGCTGTTCGGCTACGCCGCGAACCCCTGGCAGCGGGTCTTCAACCAGTCCCACGGCGCCCACATCTGGCTGCACACCCGCGCCGGTGCGGACACGGACGCCCTGTCCGGCGTGGACGGGGTCGCGGCGCTGTCGGGGCCCTACCGCACGACGGCGACCACGGTCGAGTCCCGCGGCGCCCGCGCCGGGGTCATGCTCCGCGCGGCCCCGGTGGAGCCCCCGCAGACCGGACGGCCGCTCGTCGGCACGGGCAGCTGGCTCACCGCGCCGGACGAGGGCCCCGGGTCGGGCTCGGGCTCGGGCGTCGGCTCCGTCGTGCTGGAGACCTCGGTCGCGCGGGCCCTCTGGGCGGAGCCCGGCGACACCGTACGCGTCACCGGGCCCGACGGCGCCCCGCACCTGCTGCGGGTGAGCGGGACGGCCGACGCCGCCGAGCCCCGCTACCAGCCGGGCGGCGCGGCGGGTATCGGCTGGGTGCTCCCCGCCACCCTTGAGGAGATCGCCCGGGGCGACACCGGACAGAGCGTGGGGCTGCGTCTGGAGGATCCGGGCGACACGGACTTCATCGTCCAGCGCGCGGTCACCGTACTCGGCGCCGACCGGGTGGCCGAGGTCACCAAGTGGCAGCAGGCACGCGCCGACGCGGGCGGCGACGACCGGCTCCTGGGCGCGATGTTCGCCGTCTTCGGCCTCGGCGCCCTGCTCGCGGCCGCCCTGGCCGCGTCCGGAGCGATCGGCGCCCGTGTCCGGGGCCAGCTGCGGGACATCGCCGTCCTCAAGGCGATCGGCTTCACGCCCGGTCAGGTGGCCCGCGGCTTCCTCGTCCAGCACCTGGCCTTCGCGCTCCTCGGCGTGGCCCTCGGCACCACGGCGATCGCCCTGCTCGGCGCCCGGATACCCGGGCGGATCGGGGAGGCCGCCGCCGTGTGGCATGACCTGCCCGGCCACACCGCCCTGATGATCGGCATCCCCGTCGGCGCGGTGCTGCTGATCGCGGCCTCCACCGGACTCTCGGCCTGGCGGGCCGGGCGGGTGCCCCCGGTGCCGGTGGCCCGGGCCGCGCTGCCGTCGGCCGCGCCGATGACCGCACTCGGGAAGCGGGCGCTCGGCGTACGGGTGCCGCCCGCCCTCGTCCTGGGGTGGCGCGCGGCGTTCCCCCGACGCGGCCGGACGCTGGTGCCGGTGGCCCGGCTCGCGCTGCCCCTGGTACTCATCACGGTCGCCCTCGTCGCCTGGTCGACCCTGGACCAGTTCCGCAGCCGCCCCGCGCAGATGGGGCTGGCCGCGGCACTGACCGTACGGGCCGAGCAGCCCGCCGGACCGTCGGACGCGGAGCTGGAGGAGACCCTCGCGACGGTCCCGGACATCGAGGCCGTCCATCCGGGCGCGGAGATGGCCGCGCTCGTCCCCGGACAGACCGGCACCATCACGCTGCGCGGACTGGGTACGGCCCGCCGGCCCTACCCCTCCGCGGTGGTGGAGGGGCGGGCGGTCGCCGGACCCGACGAGGCGGTGGCCGGCCAGGGACTGCTGGACCTCCTCGGCGTGCGGGTCGGCGACTGGGTACGGATGACGGTCGGCGGACGGCCGCAGATCCTGCACCTCGTCGGCCGCACCATCGAGCCCGAATCCGGCGGCCGGGTGATCACCACGACCCTCGACGCACTGCGCGAGCGCGACCCGCAGCTGCGGCCCGCCTACCACGCCCTGGTGCTGCGCGAGGGGGCGGACCCCCGGGCCGTGAGCGGCGCCCTCGCCACGGCCGCCGGCGCAACCCTGGAGATCCGCGAGACACCCAACCCGGCCGACCGGCTGGAACCGGCACGCGGGGTGATCGGCGCCCTGATCGCCGTACTGGCCCTCATCGGGCTGATCGAACTGCTGACCCTGATCGGCACCGGCGTACGCGACCGGGGCCGCGACCTGCTCGCCCTGAAGGCGATCGGGCTCACGCCCCGGCAGATCGGCGCGATGATCGTGACGGCCGCCGGCCTGACCGCGCTCGCAGCCGCACTGGTGGGCACGGGGGTGGGCCTCCTGTCCGGCACCTGGCTGGTGGACACCCAGGGCGCGTCGAGCGGCATCGGCGCGGGCATCGCCCAACTCCCGCCATTGCCCGTGCTGTTGACGGTGACCGCCGGGGCGGTGCTGGGTGCGGTGGCGGCAGCGGCACTGCCGGCGACCCGGGCGGCCCGCCGCCGCCTCGCGGACTCGCTCAGCGAAACGCTCTGAAGTGCTCGGGCGAATACCGCCCGGCCGGCGCGGCGGCAGCCACACCGGCCGGACCGGGACCCTGGGGACTACAACCGTCCTCCGGTCGTCCAGAGGCGTGACATCGCATCGGCCAGGGCGGGGTACCGTGCGGCCTCGCAGAGCATTTCCGATAGCACGAGCATTCCGTAAGCGGTGCTCCGCGGATCGTTGTTCCGGTGCAGCCGGATGACGGCGAGGCTCAAGTGACTGCGCCCCAGCATGATCCCGGCGCGCCGGACGGCGGCGGCCGTTTCGAGGTCGGCGCGGTCTCCGCCGAACGGCAGGGTTTCCGTCCGGTCGATGCCCTGCGGCGCGACCGCGTCCCGCACGCGGTGCACGGACGCTTCCGGCGGGGCCTGGCCGTTGTCGACGAGGTTCCGGAACCCGGCGATGCGCAGGCTCGTGTTGCGGGGGCGGAGCTCGATGAAGAGCTCGATGAACAGACCCCGGAGTTTGATGTGGAGGGGGAGGTGCGGCATCTCGCCCTCCTTGCGCCCGGCTCCGCCGAAGAAACCCTGCGCATCTTCCGCCTTCGCGCGGATGGTTGACGTCAGGGATCGATACTCGTGGGCCGAAGCCTGCGCCGGCGAGAACGGGATGGGCATCAGCATGGCCGGCCTGCCAGGGGAGAGATCCAGGACCCGGACTTGTCGTAAGTGGTCCGACCGCAATCGCTTGGGCTGGACTCACGCATACGCTCACCACCTTCGCCATCATTCCGACCACCGACGGGTTCCTTACCCTCATCGGGGGTCGGGTTCGGTCCGATGCGATCCTTTGTAGTCGTCCAGTAATGGGCCAGGAGAATTGTTGGCTTCCCGTGCTAAGAAATCAGCGCGGGGAACTCGCGAGCCGGATCGGTCGCGGACCTCTCACGAATGCCGGTGATATGCCTTGTTGGCGATGCGCCAGCCGTCGTCGACGAGGACCAGCAGGAAGACGTCGGTGAAGGTGTCCGCGCCGTGCGAAAGCGTCATGGTCGCGGTCGCGACGGTGCCGTGGACATCGACGGCGTCGATCCGGCGGGACCGGGTCGGCTCGTCGGGAGCCGGCCGGCCCGGGAAGAGGCCGCAGTACTCGTCCAGGGGCCACGAGACGAATGCGCCGTCCCGGATTCCTTCGATGTGGGCGGTGGGCAGGAATGCGTCCCGGAAATGAGCGGGGTCGCCGGTGGCGTGTCCGCGGACGTAGGCGCGCAGCGGTTCGAGCGCGGCGTCGGGCACGGCGGGGCTGCCGACCGGACCGGCTGCGCCACGCACGTGAGTTCGGTCCGTGTCGTGAGTGTGAGGTGAGGTCATGCCCGCCACGTTGGTGCACGGCGAGGGCTGCGACAAGCGCAGATGTCGCAGGCCGGCTCTGCGTGATGCGCATACCGGCTGGTCGCTGCGCACGTCCCGTTCCGGACGGTCGGCTCAGCCGCTCTTCAGGCGACGGAGGAACTCGTCACCCAAGCTGCGCTGAAGGTCGGCCAGTTGATCGTCCGTCAGGCCCTTGAGGTCGCCCGGGGCTCCTCCGCCGCTTCCCGAGCCTTTCGCGGCCTCGTCCTGCTGCTTCTGCTGCTCCCTGCGTTTGAGCTCCTGATCTTCGGGAGAGCCGGGCGCCGCGTACGCGCACCGGATGAGGGCGCCGTCGGCGGCCTTGAGGCAGGTGGCTTCGCGCCCTTCGACCGGCCCCCTGCCCTCCACGCGGTAGCGGATGTTCTGCTCGCTGCCGATGGTGGCCGTCCACGTGCTGCCCCCGGTGGGGACGACCTCGAACACCTGGTCGTCGTTGTAGCAGCAGACGTCCCGGTACTCGGCCTTGATGAGCGCCACCAGCGCCTTCGGAGACGACCAGGCCGGATCGAGGCGGTGGACGGTCATCGGCGCGAGAGCGCCGCCCCGGTGACGGGTGGGCACCCTGGAGACGGCCACCACCGAGCTGGCCTCGCCCTGGGGAGTGAGGGGGGTGACGTAGGCACTGCCCGCGGCGCCCGCGTCAGCGCCGCCGTAGCGCAGGGTGAACTCGGCCTCGTTGCCCTCGTTGGCGCCGTCCTCGGACGCGTCCCAGCCGCTGCGCTCGAACCACCAATCGCTGAAGCTGCCCACCGCCGCCGTGCCTTCCCGCTGGCGGGCGGCAAGACTCAACGGGTAGGAGGGGCCGGGGACCGCGGACGTGTCGGTGGTGACCGTCAGCTTCCCGGTCCTGCCGTCGTAGAGGGCCACGCCGGCGGGGCGTTCGGTCACGACGAGGAGGCCGGTCTGGCGCTTGAGGGGGACCACCACGACCGGTGTGCCGTTCGAGCAGGTCACGTAGGCGTCGTCGGCCTCGAAGCGGACCCACCGCTTCTCGGCAGAGATCTTCCGGCCGAGGTTGTGGCCGAACCAGCCGCTGATGCGGGCGTCGGCCTTCTCCACGTCGAACGGACAGCGCTCCTGGCTCCGACCGCTGCCGCCCAGCGGAACCTCCTGCACGAGACCCACCTCGTACCCGGCGAGCCAGCCGCGCCGCTCGACGAGAGTGCCGAAGCGGTCGGAGTCGGGCAGGTAGGTGATGTCGGCGATCTCGCCGGTGACATCGCCGAGGTGCGGGGCGGCCTGTGCCTTGCCGACCAGGTACGGGGAGCGGGCGGAGAGCGTGGGGACCGGATCGGTCACGATCTGCGCGGTGGCCATGTACGCGCGGTCCTGGAGGTAGGCCCCGTACACCAGCCAGCCGACGGCGAGCACCAGTCCGAAGACACCGCCGAGCCACGCCAGGACGGCGGTCGTGTTCGCCCCGCCGACCGAACGCCCCGTGCGCCGTCGGATCTGCCGCAGCACCAGCCCGGTCGCGACGCAGCACGCCACGGCCAGCAGGGGCAGGGCGAACCACGCGAGGAGCTTACGCAGCTCCCAGACCACGACCGTCGTGTAGTAGGAGGCGTACCACAGCACGAATCCTGCCACCAGCAGGCTCATTCCCCAACGCCATGCCCGCCCCATCGGTGTACCCCCGCCCCCGGACCGGGCCCCCGCCCGGTGTCGCAGGCTCGATTCTGCACCCACGGGCGGGCCGTGTCACCGGCCAGGGCGCAGGCGCGATCGACCGGCTCCACCCCGGTCGGCCTGACCCGCATGAAGAAGTTGACGAGGTTGCAGCCGCTGGGAAGACCCCGATCGTCCGTGGTGTGGTGACGTCGGTGCTACCTTGGCCGAAATCCGCTGAAGGGTCTGGTGAGCAGGTGGACAGTACCCTGCGGCGTGCTGCCGTCCTGGCGCTCGGCGAGCTCGGTCGAAGAGGCGAAGCCGGGGACCGGGCGGACGCCGGTCGTGGTCTGGCGGGGTTCGCCGAGATGGACGAGGCCGTCGGTCCGCTGCTGGCGCTGGTGCTCGATCGCGAGAACACCTTCGTCACACGAGCGACCGCAGAAGCCTTGCTTCGACGCCAGGACAGGTCCGGGTTGAGAGTGGTCGCGTCCGCCCTGGCGATCGCGGATCCGAACCATGGCGATTGGATCCGCACCGCGGTTCTTGATGCTTTCGCCGTCTACGCCGACGAACGTGACGACGCGATGCGGATCTGCGAGGAATTGGCGGGGGAACCTGACGAGCGGGTCGCCTCGGGGGCTCGCGAACTGCGCACAAGCCTGGCCGGGATCACGTGCGTACTTCACCCCGCATAGCAGGGCGCACACGCTGTGGCTTCAGGCGCCCGGTGTCGCGGGCGTTGCGGCTGTCGCGGGGCAGTCGTGGCGGTGCGGCGGAGGACCCACGACGTTGAGGACGGGCTCCTCCCCGTCCGGGATCTCGAAGACGAAAACGACACCGGAGGACGTCGCCAGGATCGAACACTGGTCGCTGAAGGTCAGCGGTTCGTAGGGCTCCCAGGCGCAGGGTGCGCGGTCAAGAGCGTCGATCACGTCGGCGTACGTGGGCTTGCCCGGGGCGGTGTCCCCGCCGGCCAGGCCGGCAGGGAGTTCGATGACATCGCGCCAGGTCTGGAGGCAGATCAGAACGATCCTCCGGCAGCGGCAGACACTGAGCTCGAGGTCCCCGTAGGCGAACAGACGCGGCCACGACCGACGGTTGCCGATGGTCACTTCCCAGGGCTCGCCGAGCATCGCGGTGACCGTGTCCCAGGCTGCGCCGTTCGCGACGGGGCCCAGCCGTCCCGATCGTGCGAGTTCTGTCAGGACGTCGAGTGGCTCCATGGTGCGCGAGCCTGTCATCTGCCGGGACGGACTGTCCAACCGTTCGGGGCGGGCTCGGGCTGCCGGGGACGTGACGGACGGGGTACGTCAGCGGTCGGCCGGGCTCAGCAGAGAGGCGGCTGCGGCGATGAAGGCGACGGACGCTTCCTTGGCAGCATGCCGCCGTGCGTCCAGCTCGGTGCGGTCTGCCGCCTTGCGCAGCGCGTACGTGGCGTCTGCGGCCTGCTGGGCGGCGACTGCCAGTTCGGGGACCAGGACCTGAAGGCGGATGTGGGGCGCGGTGACTGCCGCCCGGGTGTCGTGGGACCTCGTCTGGGCTTCCAGCTCGTGCTCGGTGCCGGTGGTCCCGGTCAGGGTCAGGCGCTCCCGGTGGAACATCGCCGATCGGTGCGCGTCCAAGGCGGCCGCGAACTCGGTGACGGCGCCGAGCTGGTCCTGACGGTGGCTGGCGGCGCGCTCCTCGGCGCGTGCGCTGCGCGCCGAGCGGTGCTGGAGAAGTCCGGCGGTCAGGGCGCCGGCGAGGGTACCGAGCACGGCGACGATCGAAGGCCATATGGACATGGGGTGTTGGGTCCTCTCGGGCAGGGAGCACACTCCATGATCACTTGCCCCGAGCAGCCGCCCGGCACACGTGAGCAGGAGCGGGCCCGCCGCCACCTGCCGCCCCGGGCAGCAGCCTCGCGTTCACGGCAGAAGGCCCCGCGTCGCGGGGCCTTCTGTGTTCCCGTGGCGCCTTTGCGGCACAACGGGTTGCTGCTGGGTTCAGCGCGCCAAGGTGTAGCCGGCAGGCTCGGACTTGTAGGGAGCGAAGCCGGAGTTCTCCTTGCAGCCGAGCTGTTCCCAGGTCTTCTCGTTGGTGACCGGGTCGGTGCCGGTCAGCCGGTACTTGCACGCCCCCTTGATGAAGTTGCCGTCGACGCCGCCGGGGAAGTCGATCTCCTTGTTCCACAGGTACGGCGACTGGTAGTTGTTCACCCGCGCCGTCGCGTTCACGTCGATGCCGCCGGGCGCGTAGATCTCGTACACCCAGCCGGTCTGCTCCGCACCGTACGTGGCGAACCTCTTCGCCACCGAAACGTCGCAGCTGGTGCTGAGGTGGGCACTGAGCTGGCCCCCGCCCTTGACGATGTACTCCGCCAACGGGGTGAGCTGGTCCCCGCGGGGGGTGAAGCCCGTCCGGAAGATCTCCTCGACCGTTTCCCGGGTGTCACCGCGCCACAGGGTGTTGACGTCGTTGCGCCACTGCCAGCGCTCGCTGGAGGCCTTGGCCGCGACCGAGCGGGCGATCTGCGGAATGGTGGTGGTGCGCCACCAGTCGATGGCGCGGTATTCGACGACCGGTCCACAGGGGGCGGTGGTCTCGTCCTCTGCGGCGGGTGCCGCTGCGGCGGACGGTGTGATGGCGGCGGAGAGCAGGAACGTGGCGGCGAGGACTCGGAGAGCGACCTTCAGCATGGCATGACGACCCATCAGTCAAATGGTGGGGTGAGCGACATCCCCTGTATATAGAGGGGCCGCGGGCCGCCGGGCATGGTCGGGCGGATGATCCACTCGCATGGGTGGATCAGTCATATCGGGAGTTCCGGCAACGCTGCGAGCAGGCTGGGCGTGACGTTCGAGGGCCCGGTCCACTCTCTCGGCCGACACCGACGTGGGGCGGAGGCCCGAAGCCGGGTAGGCGCCATCCATGAACACGAAAACGCTCGACCCCGCGAAGGCCGCCCCCGCCCTGAACGCCGCTTCCGGGCGGTGGCTGACGACCCTGGGCCGCATCGAACGGACCACAGTGGCCGACCCGGCGATCCGCGTCCTCCAGCGGGGGATCCGCTCGCTCCCGTTGGGCGAGGTGAGGGACCTGCTGAAGGGAAGGCCGCTGGGCCATCCCCTCCATCCCGTCCTCGTCCAGGTGCCCATCGGATGCTGGCTCTCCGCCGCGGTACTGGACGTCGTACCCGGCGAGCGCCGCGGGGCCACGACCCTGACGGCCGTCGGCCTGGCGGGTGTGGCCCCCGCCGCGATCGCCGGCTGGGCGGACTGGGCCGACCAGCCGCCCGAGCAGGCCCGGGTCGGCCTGGCCCACGCGGCCTCCAACGCGGTCGCCGTCAGCTGCTACGCGGTCTCCCTCGCGGCGCGCCTGGGCGGACGCCCGATGAAGGGCAGGATGTGGGGATGGGCCGGGCTGGCGGCGGTGGCCGTCACCGGGGCTCTGGGCGGCCACATCGCCTTCCGGCAGGACACTCCCTAGAGGCGGTCAGCGGCCCCAGCGCAGGGCCGGCGTCTGCACCGGCGCGTCCCACAGCCGCAGGAATTCCTCGTCGGCCCGGCACAGGGTCACCGAGCACCCCGCCATGTCCAGCGACGTGACGTAGTTCCCGACGAGGGTCCGCGCCACCGGTACGCCGCGGTCCGCGAGCACCCGCGCCACCTCCGCGTGGAACCCGTACAGCTCCAACAGCGGCGTCGCGCCCATCCCGTTCACCAGGGCCAGGACCGGTCCGTCGGCCGGGGCCACGTTCGCCAGGTCGTCCAGTACGGCGCCCACCGCGAAATCCGCGATCTCGCGGGCCGACATCATCGGGCGGCGCTCACGGCCGGGCTCGCCGTGGATGCCGATGCCGAGTTCGAGCTCGCCGTCCGGCAGGTCGAAGGTGGGGCTGCCCTTGGCGGGCGTGGTGCAGGCGCTCAGGGCCACGCCGAAGCTGCGGGAGGCCTCGTTGACCCGCTTGGCCACCGTCGCGACCTGCTCCAGCGGAGCGCCCTCCTCGGCGGCGGCCCCGGCGATCTTCTCGACGAAGAGGGTGGCTCCGGTGCCGCGCCGGCCGGCGGTGTAGAGGCTGTCGGTGACGGCCACGTCGTCGTCGACGAGCACGCGCTCGACCCGGATGCCGTCCTCCTCGGCGAGTTCGGCGGCCATGTCGAAGTTCAGAACGTCCCCGGTGTAGTTCTTGACGATGAACAGCACCCCCTGGCCGGAGTCCACGGCCTTGGCCGCCCGCAGGACCTGGTCGGGCACGGGGGAGGTGAACACCTCGCCCGGACAGGCGGCGGACAGCATGCCGGGGCCGACGAAGCCGGCGTGCAGGGGCTCGTGACCGGAGCCGCCGCCGGACACCAGGCCGACCCGCCCGCCCTCGCGCGCGCCCTTGCGCACGACGACCCGGGCCTCCGGATCCACGTCCAGCTCCGGGTGGGCGGCGGCCAGCCCGCGCAGGGCGTCGGCGACCACGGTCTGGGGATTGTTGATCAGCATTCTCACGTGTATCTCCCGGGGGTGACAGGTGACTCTCTGAGCAGCGTTTTTGCAGGTCGGAATGAACGACGATCGATATTGACCCGGGCGGTCCTCCGCTCTTTCGTCCGGCGCGCCGACCGCGTGCCGCGCACTCCGACGGTAGGGGAGTCCGCCCCGCAGATGCAGGCAGACGAGTATCCGGGCGTGGCACACGCCTGACGCGGCACCACTTGCCCCGGTCGCAGGCGGGACAGGCCGATGGCCGGCGCCCCGTGGGGGTGCCGGCCATCGTGCTGCTCGGGTCGGGGTCAGGCGTCGGCGTCGTGGGCGGCGCCGACGAGTTCTTCGAGCAGGTCTTCCATGGTGACGAAGCCGAGGACGGTGCCCTGGGCGCCGGTGACGGCGGCGAGGTGGGTCCCGGCCGCGCGCATGGCGGTCATGGTGTCGTCGAGCGGGGTGTCGAGGGCGACCTCGGTGACGGTGTGCAGGGCGCCGCGCGGGAACGGAGCGGTGCGGTCGGCGGCGCCGAGGGCGTCCTTGATGTGGAGGTAGCCCAGGATCTCGTCGCCGGGTCCGGTGACCGGCAGGCGGGAGAAGCCGTGGGCGGCGGCCGCCCGTTCCAGGCCCTGGGGGGTGATGTCGTGGGCGACGGTGACGACCCGGTCGAGGGGGGTCATGATGTCGCCGACGGGCCGGGTGCCGAGCTCCAGGGCGTCCTGAAGGCGTTCGCCGTCCTCGGGAGCGAGGAGGCCGGCGGCGCTGGAGTCCTTGATCAGGCGGGCGAGTTCGTCGTCCGTGAACACGGATCCGACTTCGTCCTTCGGGTCGACCTTCAACAGGCGCAGCATGGCGTTGGCGAAGGCGTTGATGCCGAAGACGAACGGGCGCAGCGTGCGGGTGAGGGCCACGAGGGGCGGGCCGAGGAGCAGTGCGGTCGGCGCCGGGGCGGCGAGCGCGATGTTCTTCGGCACCATCTCGCCGACCAGCATGTGCAGGTACGTCGCCAGGGTGAGCGCTATGACGAACGCGATCGGGTGGATCAGCGACTCGGGGACGCCGATGGCCTGGAACGGGGGCTCCAGCAGATGCGCGATGGCCGGTTCGGCGACCGCGCCGAGGACGAGGGAGGACACGGTGATACCGAGCTGGGCGGTCGCCATCATCGCGGAGAGGTGCTCAAGCCCCCACAGCGTGGTCTTCGCCCGCCGGTCGCCCTTCAGCGCCGCCGGTTCGATCTGGCTGCGCCGTACGGAGATCAGGGCGAACTCGGCACCGACGAAGAAGGCATTGGTGATCAGGGTGAAGGCGCCGATCAGCAACTGGATCGCGGTCATCGGCCCTGCTCCTCGGTGATGGGGGAACCGGCGGGGGCGGTGATCGACACCCGGTCTGCGCGGTGGTGCTCTATGTCCAGTACGGACAGCTCCCAGCCGTGGACGCTCACGGTGTCGCCCTCGACGGGGATGCGCTCCAGGCGGGTGGCGATCAGGCCGGCCAGTGTCTCGTACGGGCCCTCGGGCGCAGCCAGGCCGATCTCCGCCAGCTCGTCGAGGCGGACACTCCCCTCCGCCTCCCACACCTTCCGGCCGTCCTGCTCAGGGCCCTCGATGAGGTCGGGGACCTCCATCGGGTCGTGTTCGTCGCGGACCTCACCGACGACCTCTTCGATGATGTCCTCGACGGTGGCGACTCCCGCGGTGCCGCCGTACTCGTCGATGACCACGGCCATGGTGCGGGCCCTGCGCAGCCGTCCGAGCAGGCGGTCCACGGTCAGGGAGTGCGGCACGAGCAGGGGCTCGGTGATCAGGTCCGTGACGGGGGTGCCGTCGCGCTTCTCCTCTTCCAGGGCGAGCACGTCGCGGATGTGGAGGGTGCCGATCACGTTGTCCAGGGCGTCGCGGTAGACCGGGAAGCGCGAGATGCCGGTGGCCAGCGTCAGTTTCGCGGCGTCGGCCGCGGTGGCGCGGGCCTCCAGGGCCTGTACGTCCACCCGCGGGGTCATCACGTTCTCCGCCGTCAGCTCCGCCAGGTGAACGGTCCTGACGAACAGCTCGGCCGAGTCCGCCTCGATCGCACCCTGGCGGGCGGAGTGCTGGACGAGCGCGACCAGCTCCGCCGGCGTACGGGCGGAGGCCAGCTCCTCGGCGGGCTCCAGCCCGAAACGGCGCACCAGCCGGTTCGCGGTGTTGTTCAGGTGCCGGATCAGCGGCGCGAAAGCGGCGGTGAAGCCGCGCTGCGGGCCCGCGACGACCTTCGCCACGGCCAGCGGGTGCGAGATGGCCCAGTTCTTCGGCACCAGCTCGCCGACCACCATCAGGACGACCGTGGACAGGGCCACGCCCAGCAGGGTCGCGGTGGCGGAGACGGCCCCGGCGGGCAGTCCGGCGGCCTCCAGCGGGCCTCGTAGGAGGGCGGAGACGGACGGCTCGGACAGCATGCCGATCACCAGCGAGGTCAGCGTGATGCCCAGCTGGGCACCGGACAACTGGAACGTGAGGCGCTTGGCGGCCTTCAGCGCGCCCTCGGCGCCCCGCTCGCCGGCCGCGGCGGCTCGTTCGAGCTCGCTGCGCTCGACCGTGGTGAGAGAGAACTCGGCGGCGACGAACACCGCGCACGCCAGCGTCAGGCCCAGCGCGAGAAGCAGCAGGAGGACTTCGGTCACCGTGCCACCCCTGCTTCCCGGCTCGGAATCTGCGGGCAGGGCGTGGCACGGCTCGTACTGGGAGGTTCACCCATTGCGGGTCTGCTGCTCCTTCTTCCATCGGCGGACCCAGCCGGGTCCGGTCTGCTGCGCGCGGCGGGACAGTATCCGCCCGACCATGGTAAAGGGCGGGCAAAACTCCTGGCTGGTCCGGGTGGCCGAGCCCCTCCCCGCCGCTCCTGTGCTTCTACATGTGGGTGGATAGTGCCCGAGCGCCGCCGGTGCGGCCGGCCCGGCGGCCGGAGTCGTCGGCGGAACCGAGACGCCGAGGGCGCCGCTGTCATCGTCGAACCGAAAGCGACTGCCGTGAACCGACTCCCCCCGGACCCGACGGTGCTCCACCCCTTCCCGGACCAGCCGCGTGTGGTCTTGCTGAAGCCGCTGGTGACGTCCGATCTGATCGATGTCGGGGAGTACTCCTACTACGACGATCCCGACGACCCGACTGCGTTCGAGACCCGGAACGTGCTCTACCACTACGGGCCGGAGAGGCTGGTCATCGGGAAGTACTGCGCGCTGGGTACCGGGGCGAGGTTCATCATGAACGGCGCCAACCACCGTATGGACGGCCCCTCCACCTTTCCCTTCCCCGTCATGGGCGGCTCCTGGGCGGAGCACTTCGACCTGCTCACCGGCCTGCCGGTCAGGGGAGACACGGTGGTCGGCAACGACGTCTGGTTCGGCCACCACGCCATGGTCATGCCCGGAGTGCGCATCGGGCACGGCGCGATCGTCGCCTCCGGTGCCGTCGTCGTGGACGACGTCCCCGACTACGGCATCGTGGGCGGGAACCCGGCCAGGCTCATCCGCACCCGCTACAGCGAGGACGACATCGCCCGCCTGCTTTCGCTGGCGTGGTGGGACTGGCCCGCGGAGCACCTCACGGAACACGTCCGGACCCTCATGTCCGGCACGATCGCAGACCTCGAAGAGGTCGCCCCCCGAGGCTGAGCATTCCCGTCGCGTCCACGATCCGGTGCGGCGGGCGGCCCGGTCGGCGCCTGCAAGAGCAGCCGTCCGGCAGCGGGTTCCCGGGCGACTGGGCCGTACCGACCACCATCAGCAGCGCCAGGCACGGCGTGCTGCATACTGGCCAGTACGGTGGCGACGTAGGTCCGGAGCCGGGCGGCGGCGCGCGGGTGAAAGCGGTCAGTCTTCTCCTTCGCCGGGGGTCCGGGCCAGCAGGTCCCTCAGGACGCGCTCGTCGCCGGGCGGCAGTGCGGTGATGAAGCTGGCCAGCACCGCCTCCCGGTCCGCCTCGGCGTCCAGTACCTTCCGCATCCGCAGCGCGGCCAGTCCCGACTCGTCCGCGACCGGTGTCCACTCGAAGGAACGGCCCGTGCGCCGGCGGGCGACGGCGCCCTTGGCGTGCAGTCGGGTCAGGATGGTCATCACGGTCGTGTACGCGAGGCCGCCGCCGAGGTGCTCCTGCACCCAGGCCGCGTTGGCCGGCCCGGGCGCGGCGTGGAGGGCGGCCAATGCCTGCGCCTCCAGCTCACCCTGGCCGCGGCGGCGGGAAGGCCGGGCGCTGCCGCCTGCGATCCGGTCCGTCATGCCTTCACCCTCCCCGCCCCTCGGCTCCGCCGACCGTCGCGGAGCGGTTCATCGTACTGATCGGTAACCCTCGCCGTCGTGCGGTGTCCGTGTGCTGTCGGCGTCCGCGGCCGTCAGCGTGGGTCTCCCACAATATTTCTACACCAATGTAGATTTCAGGCTCCGGCACTGGCGCCCGGAACCACCGCGTTCCGGCGCCCGGACACGAGAGGGATGCGACATGGGTGTGAGCCTTTCCAAGGGCGGCAATGTATCGCTGAGCAAGGAGGCCCCGGGCCTGACCGCCGTACTGGTCGGCCTGGGCTGGGACGTCCGCACGACCACGGGCACCGACTACGACCTCGACGCCAGTGCGCTGCTCGTGGGGGAGTCGGGGAAGGTCGCTTCCAGCGGCAACTTCGTCTTCTACAACAACCTCAAGAGCCCCGACGGGTCGGTCGAGCACACCGGTGACAACCTCACGGGCGAGGGTGAGGGCGACGACGAGGTCATCAAGGTCGACCTCGCCGCCGTCCCCGCGGACGTCACGAAGATCGTCTTTCCGGTCTCCATCCACGAGGCCGAGAGCCGCGGGCACAGCTTCGGCCAGGTCCGCAACGCCTTCATCCGCGTCGTCAACCAGGCGGGCGGCACCGAACTCGCCCGCTACGACCTCTCCGAGGACGCCGCGACAGAGACCGCGATGATCTTCGGTGAGCTCTACCGCAACGGCGCGGAGTGGAAGTTCCGCGCGGTCGGCCAGGGTTACGCCTCCGGCCTGGCCGGCATCACCGCCGACTTCGGCGTGTAAGGCGTGTCAGGCGTGTAAGGGGACGGGCGGCTGGGCGGGCCGGTATGCACCCCGCCCGAGCCGCCGTACCCGGGGGCGGCGCACGGCCCCGAAGACCTCAGGGGCCCGCCGGGTCGGGGGCCGACGGCACGGGAGGCCGCGGTGTGGTGCTGCTCGACAGTGACGGCCGGGGGTGCTCGTACGGTGCCGGGCTCCACGGCGTGGGGGCGGGCACGGGCGCGGGCTTGAACGGTCCGGCCGCCTCGTCTCCCCGCGCTCGGATCCCGGCCTGCCGGAACCCCCCCGACGAATCGGGCAGTTGCGGATGCCGTCGATGTCGACCAGGACGTGCCGCGGTCCGCGGAAGATCTGGTTGCGCCGGTACGGCGGCGGGTCCTCGACGAGCCGGGGGTTCTCCACCCGGCGGACGAACTCGCCGACCGGGTTCTGGACTTCGAGCCGCGCGAGCGGAGCGCCGAAGCAGAAGTGGATGCCCTGACTGAATCCGAGGTGCTGGTTGTCGCGGCGCTCGAGGTCCAACTCGTCGGGTTCGGTGAACTGTTCCGGGTCGCGGTTCGCCGAGCCGTACGCCAGGAAGATCGGCGCTCCCTTGGGGACGGTGGTGCCGGCGATGTCGATGCCTTCCGCGGCGGAGCGGGTGGGCCAGAACTGCACCGACGACTCGAAGCGCAGCAACTCCTCCACCCCGGGCACGGTCAGCTCCGGTCGGCGGCGCAACTGCTCGAGCGCATCGGGGTGCCGCAGCAGGGCATTGCCCGTGAGCAGGCCCTTGGACATCCGTCCCTCGGGGCCGTCCTCGTTCACCATCGCCCAGAGCATGCCCGGTCCTGGCTGTTCGGCGTACCTGTCGTACAGCTCTGCTGCGAACCGTCCGAAGTCCTGCACGGCCTGATTGCCCGTGGCCAGCCGGCTCTGGAACTCTTCGGAGGCGGTCTCGGGACGGTACTCCCAAGCGTTCAGGGCGGTCTCGAACCAGTGGTGGAAGCGTGGCTCGTCCTCCAGCGGCACCCAGAACCTTGCAGATCACCGTCACCGGCAGGATAGGCGGAGTCGTCGCGCTGCATCCGCGCGGCGATCTCCCCGATCACCCCGCCGAGCGCACCGCTCAACGGGCCGAACCCCCCTCGACGACGGTCACCGGACGTCGAGCTCCCGGCACACGGAGGCCACTTCCGAGCCGATGAAACCCGCGCCGATCACCAAGACCCGTGACGGCGGCTCGGCCAGCGCCTTCCGCAACTGTGCGGCATCGTCACGCGTGCGAATCGTGTGGACCCCGTGAAGGGCGGCCTCGGTCGGGTTCGGCCGCTGCCGAGCGCGGGTGCCCGTGGCGATGAGCAACCGGTCGTACCCGCCCTGCTCGCCGTCGGCCAGGCGCACATGCTTGCCGGCCCGATCCCGACCGGTGGCAGCCACCCCCAGCCGCCAGTCCGCATCCACCTCTCGCATGCGGGGGAGCTTGGTGTGGTCGGCCGCCACCCAGCCTTTGAGTACTTGTTTGGACAGTGGGGGACGGTCGTAGAGCTCGTACGGCTCGTTCCCGATGATGGTCAAGGAACCGGTGAAGCCCTCCTCGCGCAGCGCCTCCGCGGCCCGCAGCCCGGCCAGAGATGCCCCGACGGCGACGATCCGGCCGTTGGCCCTGAACTCGCGCACCAGCTCTGCCACCGTGGCCGGCAGGCCCATGACGTCTTGCCCCGCCCCGCGCCGTCCAAGCGGTCGATCACGATCGCCTGCACCGGACACGCCACAGCAGCTCGCTCGACCTGCAGGCGCCGCTCATCGCAAACCCGCCGGGCCGGCCCGCGAGGCCCCCGGACACAGCCCGCTGCCCGCTCCATACAGGAATACGCCCCGAGCCGAGCCGTCCGTTCCGCCCTTTAGCCGAAGTTGCTCAACCAGCTCCGTCCCGGGGCCGGCAGCACTATCGTCCACATCCCGTCATGACCTCGAGACGATCGATTTCCGGGCGGCGGTGCCGCCGCTGACGACCGCCACTTCGGAGACTGACTGTTCATGCACCTTGGATCGCCTCCCGCGAGGACCTCCCTGACGGTCCTCGCGCTGGTCGCCGCCATACTCGCCCTGGTCCTCGGCGGCGCAGGCTCGGCCTTCGCGCACGCCGGCCTCAGGGGCTCCGACCCTGCAGAAGGCTCCGTCCTGGCGACTGCTCCGAAGCAGGTCACGCTCACTTTCACGGAGTCGGTCGGCTTCTCCGACGACTCACTCAGAGTGCTGTCTCCGGAGAACGCGCGTGTGAACCCACGCCCGGCCCAGCACGTGGACGGCAAGGACAACACCGCACGGGTGGAGCTGTCGGACAAGCTCGCCCAGGGCACCTACACGGTGGCCTGGCGCGTCGTCTCCGCCGATGGCCACCCGATCTCGGGCGCGTTCATCTTCTCCATCGGCAAACCGTCCGGCACCGCCGCCGTGGTGGCGACGGACTCCCTCGAGGACACGGCGGCCGCGCGCCTGTACGGCTTCCTCCGCCATGTCGCCTACAGCGGACTGGCCCTGCTGGTCGGGGCTGCCGCCTTCGTCCTCCTGTGCTGGCCCACCGCCGCGGCGGTCCGCCCGGTGCGCAGGCTGCTGACAGTCGGCTGGGCGGCACTGGTGGTGTCCACCGTGGCCCTCCTGTTGCTCCGCGGCCCCTACGAGACGGCCGGATCGCTGACATCGGCGTTCGACCTGTCCCAGCTGGGTCGAACCGTCACCGGGAGGCCCGGGATCGCACTGGTCGTACGGCTCGGCCTGCTCGCGAGTGCCGCGGTGCTGCTGAGACGGCAGGCCCTGCGACTGGACCGTCACGAGGACGGAACGACGCCGGGTGACCTCGGTACCCGTGTCCGTGTCGTCGGGGCGGCGCTCGCCCTGGCCCTGGCGTTCACCTGGGCCGGCGCGGAGCACGCCTCCGCGGGCATCCAGGTGCCGCTGGCCGTTCCCGTCGCCGTGCTGCACCTGTTGGCGATGGGAGTCTGGCTGGGCGGCCTGATCACGCTGGCGATCGTCCTGCGGCGGCGAGCCCCCGGCGGCGGTGACGTCCCCGCGTCCGCGATCGGGCGCTTCTCCACCGTGGCCTTCACGGCCATTGCCGTTCTGGTCGGTACGGGAATGTACCAGTCCTGGCGGCAGGTCGGCTCGTGGGAGGCGCTGTCCACCACGTCGTACGGCAGGATCCTCGCCGTGAAGCTCGCCGCAGTCGTTCTCGTGCTGGCGGTGGCGTTCTTCTCCCGCCGTTGGGCGGACCGCCTCGATCACGAGGCGCTGCCGGCCGCTGAAGAACGGCAGGCGGTGCCCGAGCCTGCGCGGGTGAGGGTCGTGGAAACGGTCGGTGCGCCGTCTGCACCCCTGGCATCGGTCGCCGACAGTACGCCGGACGGACCCGCCGGGGGTGAGCCGGGAGACGGCACCGAGCCGCCCGCCCTTGGGACCGAAGTGCACCGGCGCAGGCTGCGCCGCACGGTGGCCGTCGAAGCCGTACTCGGTGTCGTGGTCCTGGCGATCACGACCCTGCTCACCGGAACCCAGCCCAGCCGCGCCGCCAACGGGGCACCGACGGCCGCGGCGACCGCCTCGGAGCCACAGGCGAAGGTGGTCACGGTCCCGTTCGACATGGGGACGGCCAACCAGAAGGGCGCCGTGCAGATCACGCTGGAGCCGGGTCGCGTCGGCGAGAACACGGTCGAAGCCGTCGTGTACACGGCGGACGGCGGCTTCGCCACCGTTCCCGAACTCCGCCTCACCCTGACCCAGGACGCCCTCGGGATCGGCCCGCTGGACGCCAAGCTCAAGAACCAGAAGGGGTACTGGGCCACCTACGACCTGCAGCTGCCCATGGCCGGTGCCTGGACCCTGAACATCACCGTGCGCACCACCGACATCGATCAGGTCACCGTGCGCGAGACCATCCGCATCACGTAGTCCTCCATGCACCTTGGGTTCGCGGCCGGGGCTGCCGACTGCACATGCCGTGCGGTGCGGCAGCCCCGGCCGTTCCTGTCAGGCCCGGCTACGGCTGCGGCGCACCCACCAGAAGGTGCCGGCAGCGACGAGCAGAAGCGCGGCCGCGACCACGCCGACGGTGGCGCCGGTACTGCTGCCGGTTTCCTCCGCGCTCGTCGCCTGCGCGCTCGCGGACGCGACGGGAGCCGACGGGGCCGCTGACTGCTCGGGAGACGGGGCGCTGCTCGGGGTCCCGGACGGCGAGGGGCTCGGGGCGACGAGCTTGGCTCCGGGAGCCGCCGCCTTCAACTCCAGCACGGGGGCAGGGTTGTCGACCTTCTCGCCGTCGGTGGGCACTTCGATCCATCGGGAGATCTTTCCGTCGCTGTAGGTCTCCAGAGTCTTGAACGCCAGGGTCTTCTCATCGGGCAGCTGGCGCACGGTGATGCTGTACTGGGCATCCGTGCCGGTGGCCAGCGCCGGGCCACCGATCGCGTATCCGTCCGGCGTGGCCGCCAGCTTCCACTCCTTGGGGGCGTCCTTGAGCGTCACGGCGTCCGGAGCGATGCCCTTCGGGAGCACGACGCGCAACTCTGCGATGCCCGCGGTGTCCGACTCCGCCTCTGAGGTGAAGGACAGCGTGACGTTCTCGGCGAGCGCGCGCGGGTCGGAGGCGGTGACCTCGGCGTGCGCAGCGGCCGGCCCGGCAGCCATGCCCACGACCATCACGGCGCACGCGGCCGTGAAGGCCGGCCTGGAGAGCTGGAGGCGGGTGTGTGACCTGTTCATCGGGACTCCTTGGAGGCAACGAAGCGCCCGCGTAGCGGGGTGGGGAAAGCCGGTTCGCCGACCGGGCGAACGGCGCTGTCAGCGGGGGCTCGTAGAGCGATTGCGTGCATCTGCGGTTCTCCTTCAAGGCCCCGTCCGGCCGCTGGTTCGTGAGCTTCGCCGGGAGGCCGAACGCCCTGGAGGGCCGGCAAGTCCTGGTACGGAGTCCCCCGCCGGGTACGGCCCGTTGTACGGGGAACCCACTCGGTGACCACCGGTAGCCGGACGGAATCCCCCCTTCGAGGCAGGGAGGGTGTCAAGATGGAGGAACCCTCTCGGTACGAGGGCCGGACCTCACCCTGCAGGTGGAGAGCCCGTCAGGTCCGGCGGGAGGCCCCCGACGCACCACTGCGTGCCAGAGCATCGTCATCACCGTCGGCCCCACGGCAACCCCGCCGAGCGCGACGCGCACGCTCCGCAGGTCAGGCGGAACCCGTGGTCGGCAGCAGACACCGAATGCCACGACGGCAGCCGCAACTGCCGCCTGCGCCATTGACCCAAGGTCGCGGGCAGACGGCTCCATGCCTGATCCGCCTGGCGCATGAGCAGGGCCATCACGCATGCGGCCACGCCGTGAGTGGCTGTCATGGCCCACGCCGCGCGGTGTGAGGTGTGCCAGATCTCCAGTGCACCGTCGTGCACGTGCCCGTGCAGGGACAGGGACAGGGACAGGGTCCCGTGCAGGAGGAGCTGAGCCGTTCCGGTAGCCGCAAGTACGTGCAGAGCAGGCACGGACGGACGGACCGCCGGCCATGAAAGAGCGAAGACGGCCAGTGCCCCGACCGTCGTCCGCCGCCAGGAAACCGAGTCCTGCGAGGCGAGGTGATGGCCCACCACGGCCAACGCCGAGCTGAGCAGTGCGAACACGACAGCCCGCAGCAGGCGTCCGCCCCGCCACGTGGGCTGTGGACGCGAGCGCATCCCTGCACGGGCTCCGGCCATGTCGTGGTCATCATCCATCGCACGCAGGTTCGGCCAGACCCCAACTGTCAATTGCGGAGCACTTTTCCAGCTCCGGGTGGTCCAGTTCGCCGACGAGGCCTCGGCCCGGGCCCGCGGGTGTGGCACAGGCCTCGTGGACACCGCTACCGGAGCATCAGCCAGGTGCTGTACCGGCGAGCGCCGCATCGCGCCCAGCGGGTGCGCGCCGCCGGCGTCGTTCAGGCAGACCTCGGTGTGGACGGTGGACGGGCGTCCGCAGGTGCGGCCGCGAGCAGCCACGCCCATCGGGCCGGCGCCGAAGCGCGGGTGCGAGGGCGGGCCGATACCGCACAGGTCGACACCGGGCAGCTGCTCGGCGGTGACTCACGTGTGGTAATCGGCGGGGTCCACGCCACCCTCGGCGGCCGGCTGCCACAGGGGGACGTTCTGGCCCTCTTCATCGGCTCACAGAGGAACGGCCCCGGCACGGCTGGGCTGCGAGCGCTCCTGGCAGGTGGCACCTGGATGGCTGCGGAGCGTTTCGCGCGCCGCAGCGCCGGCCTCGCCGCCTTCGGCACGCCTCATCCACGGACGAGGAGAAGAGCAACACGGCGCGCCGTCAGGCGCCTGACCGGTTACGGCAGATCAGTCCGTCGCCTCGCGGACGTCCTCTCCCCGTTCGGCGAACGCCTTGAAGTCCTGCATGTGCTGTTGCGACTGCTTGCGGAAGGCGCCGGGCATCAGAAGTGCCACCAGCTTCATCATGAAGCCGCTGAACCGGTATTCGTTCTCGCTCTCCCAGAGCGTCGTTTCCGGGCCGGATTCGGTCAGCCGGTCGCGCACGGCGCTCCACATGCCCTCGCCGACGATCTCGCGGTCGAAGTGAACGACGGTCGTTTTCGGGATCTCGCGCAGGTCTGCCGGTTCCCGGCGTGTGATGGTCTCGGTGCACTCGAGCTTTCGCTGGCCCATCTGCATCACGATCCGCGACGTGGTGCCGACCTGCCCGTGCTCCCCGCTCAGCGGTTCGTGCAGAACCAGGCCCCGCAGCCATTTCGGCAGCTGGGCCGGGTCGGCGAGCAACTGGACCACCTCCTCCCGCCGCCGGACGATCTCGATGGAGACGGTGTATTTCATGGTGCGCATCATTTCCTTTGAGAAAACGTGCTTTTGTGCTGCTCGTCGTGTTCCTCGGCTGAGGGCACTGCATTCCTGCCCGTAAAGTAAAGGGTAGCGAGGTACGGGGCGAGTATCTCCAGTGCCTCTGCCTGTCGGCCCCGTTCGCCGAGTAGTTGTGTTCACTCCCGCGCGCGCAACCACTCCCCATGGTGGGCTCAGAACGCAGTGAACGGCGGCCGCTGGGCGACGGCATCGACAGTGCTCCCAGGCGGCGGCGCCACGCAGGAACCTTGGGGTCCGGGTCGGCGATCACCTTGTACGAGTAGTCGATGTGTGTGTTGCATGCTCGGACGGTGCGCCCTGTGACGGTCGTCCGGGCGCGCAGGAGGATACGGTCCTCTAGGCCGGGACCCCGCCGGCCCGGTGGGCGGCCGCGGCGCGCTTCGGCACGTAGGCCCACAGCGCGACGCCGATGAAGATCGCCTGCTCGGGGACCCTGAACCACAGCGGTGTCGCCGGCTCTCCGTTGAACGGGATGTGCTCGACGGCCGCGTGGATGTTGGCCGGGAGCATCAGGACGAACAGCGCGGCGAGGCCGAGCCCGGCCGCCGGCCGGGTGGCCTCCCGGACGAGTCCGGCGGCGCCGAGGAGTTCCAGGACGCCGGTCGCGTAGACCGCGAGGCGGGGGAACGGCACGAAAGTCGGGACCATCGCGACCAGGTCGTGGTGGCCGGGCACGGGGCCGAGGGAGGACGGGACGAAGTGCGCGCTCGCCGTGAACACCAGCATGACTGCGAGGCCGTGCAGGACGGACACCCGCCAGGTCGCGAACCGCTCGACGCCGAACGCGCCGAGCAGCCGGAACAGCACGCTGGGTACGGCGATGAGCATGAGTGTGCCGAACATGGGAGGAGAATCCCTTCACTGGGTGGGTCTGCCGGTCGCGTTCGGGCGGGGTGCAGGTGCCATGCCGGGCATGTGCACGGACAGAAGCGTTCCGCCGTCTCCGGCTGACGCCGACCCGACCTGACCGGCTCAACACCGCGCCCGCCCGCCGGGCGCGGCCGAGCCGTCACCGGAGGACGGTGATCCCGATCATGCGCGCTCCGATCTCCGTGCGCGGGCGTTGCGCGCCGCCCGGCGCGAACACCACGTGGCTACCCGCCGCGGGGCGTCGGCCGCAGTCGATGAACTCGCGGACAGCACGTAGTGGCGTCCTCGGCCTCGTGCACGTCCGCTCGGACCCTTGCGCACCCGGGGCGAGGGCGTACACGCACCCACGCGCCCACTCCGTGCCGGGCGAGCGCCTGCGGACGATCTGTACGACGTCGGGTTCTTGAGTCACGAAGATCATGCTCGCGGCCGATCCGCCTCCGCCCCAGAGTCAGGATTGACATGCGGAGATACTTTTCTGCCATGAGTCTTCACCGCGTGGTGTGTCTTCTCCTGCCGCCGCAGTCCACGTTCGAGCTGGCCTGCGCAGCCGAGGTCTTCGGCCTGAACCGGCCCGGCCTGCCCGCCCGTTACACGTTCGACGTCTGCACCGAGCGGCCCGGACCCCTGCCGACGCTGGCCGGCTACGACATGGCGGTCACGCACGGGTTGTCGGCCTTGCAGCGCGCGCAGACGGTTCTCATCCCCGGCTGGGTGCAGCGCGCGAGCGCTCCCTCGCCCGGCGTCGTGGACGCGCTACGGCGGGCGCATCGCCGTGGCGCCCGTATCGCCGCGTTGTGCTCCGCCGCCTTCCTGCTCGCCGAGGCCGGACTGCTGGAGGGTCGCAGGGCGACCACTCACTGGCGCTTGGCCGACGAACTCGCCGCGCGGCATCCCGGGATCCAGGTCGAGCCGGACGTGCTCTACGTCGACCTGGGCGACATCGCCACGAGTGCGGGCACGGCCGCGGGCATCGACCTGTGCCTGCACCTGATCCGCACCGACCAGGGCGCCGCCTACGCGAACCAGGTCGCCCGGCACATGGTCATGCCGCCCCATCGTGAAGGCGGCCAGCTGCAATACGCCACGCACCCCCTCACCGACCGCACCCCCGACTCCCTGGCCCCGGTCCTGGACTGGGCCGCGGAGCGTCTGCACGAGCCGCTGTCCGTCGACGACCTGGCCGCGTTCGGGGCCGTCTCCACGCGCACGCTCGCCCGCAGGTTCGCCGAGCAGCTGGGTACGAGCCCGGGCAACTGGCTGCTGCGGCAGCGGGTGATGGCGGCCCGGGCCCTCCTGGAGGAGACGGATCTAGCCGTCGAGGCGATCGCGGCCAGGACCGGCCTGTCCTCGGCCGCCAATCTCCGCCGGCGCTTCCACGCGCTGGTGCACACCACGCCCGCCGCCTATCGCCGCTCCTTCCGGCACGAGGCGTCGGGAACGCGCACGCGGGGCTCCGACGCGGCCCCCGCATGACCGGGTGCGGTGCGGCGCCTGGTCCAGTTCCCACTGGCGATGACGCTGGGGAAAGAAGGCGACGGAGCAGGCGGCGTCGTGTCGTGCGAGGCAGGTGAGGATGCCGGTGCCGACGAGGATGCCGAGCACGGGCAGGAGTGGGCTGGGTCGGCCCGACCGGCCAACTGGCGTGCGCAGCCACGGGTGAGCGTCCCGCCCCTCGGTGCAGCGCGCCTGCTCAAGCGCCGTCGATGCGGCCGAGCAACGCCTCGGCCTCGGCGGTGCGGCGGTGGTCCGGGCCGAAGGCGGCCAGGCAGGCGTCTCGGGCGGCCGCGACCAGCGGCCGGGCCTCGCCGGCACGCCCCAGGCCGAGGAGGGCGGTGGCCGTGGCCAGCTCGACGGCGCCGGTTTCCGGGCGGAGCTGCTCCTGGGGCAGACGACGGCGCAGGTCGTCGGCGCGCTCCGCCTCGACGAGAGCCTCCTCGTGGCGGTCCTGGCCATTGAGGCTGCGGGCCAGACCCAGACGCAGGACCAAGGTGAAGCGGTCCGGTGCGCGACGGGCGGCAAGTGCCTCGCGCGCCAGCGCCTCCGCTTCCGGGTGGCGGCCCAGCGAGGTGAGGGCGTAGACCTGCCCGTTGCGGGCGGCCGTTGCTATGAGGAGCATGTCCGGTCCTGTGCCGCGGGCTGCGACCCGGGCGACGGCCGCGCACTCTGCCTCGCATTCGGTGTGCCGGGCCAGTGAGCTCAGCGCCTGAGCGCGGTCCGAGCGCAGTTTCAGGGTCTGCGGGTGTTCGGGGCCGAAGGTCTTTCCGAAGACCGGCAGCAGTGCGTCGTATGTGGTGACGGCATCGGCATGGCGGCCTTGAGCGCCCGCAGCGAGCGCGGCGATGCCCAGTGCCAGCGGCGCGTACGTGTCGTCGCGCGGCCGGGACCGAGCCGCGGCCACGGAGCGTGCCTCGGCCTCCGCCTCGGCATAGCGCCCCGCCTGGTACAGGGCCGTGGCCTGGGCCAAAGGGTTGTTCGTCGTCTGACCGGCTTCATGTCGGCCACGCCACCGAAAGAGTTTCATGCCCGGAGCATACGAAGGCTGCGAACCCCCGCGCGGCAAGGGCTGGTGCGTGGGTTCGAGCCCACGGGGGCCAACTCAGAGACCGACCCCGGCCACACGGACACTCACGCCAGGCACTATCCGGTGGGCGGATGCAATAGTCACCGCGCAGAGCCGCCTTCTGACAGGCTGCTCGCAGCCCCGTGGCGCTGCCGATCGCGGGCAGGACCTGCTGCCGTCGCGTCACCCGTGCAGTCTTCGCGGGCCGTGCGGCACTGCGCGGGACGCCGGCTCCAGCCGGGCCCGGCACCGACCGGCCCGCACTATCGCAGGCGAGGAGCTCCAAGCAGCTCAGCCGGGGCCTTGCTTGACGAAGCCGAGGCGGTCGCCGACCCGCAAGCTCTCGGTCGCCGTCAGACCGATCGCCCACACGCCGGCCTTGCCCTTATTCGCAGCCGATGCCGTCGCGGACGTGTGACCTGTAGCGATGCCACCCGCATGGCCCCGTTCACAGTCGGTCCGGACCGGCCCGAGGAACCGGACCGGACGGAGACGTTCGACGCGCGGGCGTGCTCCATCCGTCAGGCGTCGAAGCGCTGCCGGGAGGCCTCGATGTGCCCGATGTAGCGGTGGGTCCAGCCGCACAGCCCGTCGATCGTCACCCGCAGGGCCTGGCCCGGCTCGGTGAGGGTGTATTCGACCCGTGGCGGCACGACGGGGTGCACCGTCCGCTCGACCAGGCCGTAGCGCTCCAGCATGCGCAGGTTCTGGGTGAGCATCTTGTGGCTGATGCCCTCGACCTGATCGCGCAGTTCGCCGAAGCGCAGGGTGTGGTCCCCCAGGGTCTCGATGATCAGGAGTGCCCACTTGTTGGCGACGTCCGAGAAGATCTCCCGCGCCAGAGAGTCCGCGCGCCGCAGGTCCGCTTCGTCGGGCAGGCCTGTGTACTGCTTGGTCACCATGAGGTTCCCCAGTCACTGAAAAGTGCGTTCTTCCATGTCAGCGGCCACTCTCCTACGGTTCCTGAGTAACCACAAGAGAGCGAAAGCGGCGTGCTCCATGGAAACGAGCACGCGGGAGCTCATCGCAAAGGGAGACACATCATGGCCATCACCCTGGTAAACCCCGACGGACTGCCGCAGATCGACGCGTACAGGCAGGTGTCGATCGCGACCGGGTCGAAGCTGGTCTTCGTCGCCGGGCAGGTCGCCTGGGACGTCGGCGGCGTCACCGTCGGCGAAGGCGACCTCGCCGCTCAGGTCGAGCAGTGCTACCTGAACGTCTCCACCGCCCTCGCCGACGCCGGCGCAACCCTCGACGACGTGGCCAAACTGAACGTCTACGTCGTCGACTGGACCCCCGACAAGATGCCCCTGCTGATGGAGGGAATCGCCCGGGCGGCCGCGAAACTGGGGACCGTACCGGTCCCTCCGGCCACGCTCCTGGGCGTGGCGGCCCTGGACGTACCCGAGCACCTGGTCGAGGTCGAAGTCACCGCCGTCATCGACTGAACGGGTGCTCCCACGCCTGGCCGCCGCCGTACAGACGCACGCCGGAACCGCGGCGCCGGCCGTGGGCGGCGACACGGACCGTCGGCCGTCCCCGCTATTGCGCGCCGCGCGGCGGCAGCCGCCGGGTGATCCGGTCGAACAGCTCGGTCAGAGGCTCGCCGAGGTCCCGGCCGAACTCGGTCAGCCCGTAAGTGACTTGGGGCGGCGTCGTCGGCTCGACCTCCCGCCAGACCAGGCCGTCCTGGACCAGCGTGCGCAGGGTCTGGGCGAGCATCTTCTCGCTGATGCCGTTGATGCTCTCGCGCAGCTCGTAGAAGCGGAGGTCGTTGCTGCGCAAGGAGATCAGCACCCAGATGCCCCACCTGCTGGTCACGTGGTCGACCACATTGCGCGCGGGGCAGTCCGTGTGAAACACGTCATACCGCTGCACCGGCCCGGTTTGGTTGAGCTGCGCGCTTTCCACCATGGGATGAGCTTACCCGGAGGTATGTCCTTACCAATGGTTAGCCCGACTCCTAGCGTCAAGGCCGAAGAGGACTTCCGACGAGGAGCTGATCATGATCGTGGTGACCGGGGCTACCGGGAACATCGGCCGACCGTTGACGCAGGCGCTGGCGGAGGCGGGCCAGAAGGTGACGGCTGTCTCGCGGCATACGGCGCCGGTGCCGGACGGCGTCCGCCACGTGGTGGCCGACCTCACCGAGCCGGCCGGCCTCAGGCCTGTGCTGACCGGGGCGCAGTCGCTGTTCCTGCTGCTGTCCGGCGATGTGCACTCCGCCGGAGCCGGCCCTGCCGACATCATCGGCGAAGCCGCGGCCGGCGGGGTCCGCCGGGTCGTCCTGCTCTCCACGCTGGGCGTGGCGACCAGGCCCTTCGGCCCGACGAGGATCGCCATGCGCGCGCTGGAGGACACACTGCGCGGGTCCGGCCTGGAGTGGGCCGTCCTGCGGCCCGGCGGCTTCGCCTCCAACGCTCTGTGGTGGGCCGAGTCCGTCCGCGCGCGGCAGACCGTTGCCGCGCCCTTCGGCGACGTCGGTGTGCCGATCATCGACCCGGCGGACATCGCCGCAGTCGCGGCGGCCTGCCTGCTGGACGACCGGCACAGCGGCAGCGTGTACGAGCTGACCGGCCCGGAGGTCATCACTCCCCGCCAGCAGGCGCGGGCCATCGCCGCCGCGCTGGGCTCACCGGTGACGTTCCACGAGCTCACCCGGGACGAAGCCAAGGCCGCCATGAGCCAGAGCATGCCGGCAGAGCTCGCCGACGACACCCTGGACATCCTCGGTTCCCCGACCCCGGCCGAAACGCGCGTCAGCCCGGACGTCCAGCGGGTCCTCGACCGCGCCCCGCGCCCCTTCGCCGACTGGGCTGCCCGCAATGCCGCCGCGTTCCGCCGAGACTGACCAGCGTTGCCGAAGTGGCAGTTGCGGCAGCCTCGACCGTCGTGACCAGGGCTGGAGACACCGGCCCGGCGACACACACCGGCTGAACCCATGGCCGCCTGGCACCCGGCCGGCATGACGCAACCGCCATGGAGGAGGGGCTCGATGCGGTTGCGTCACGTCACGGCGGCCGGCGATCCCGGGCTGGGGACAGCGCTTTGCGGGTGGTCGAGCCGGACGACTGCCTCGACGAGAGCCATGTTGCGGATCTCGGTCGGGTCGGCGCTCTCCCCATCCCGTGGCCCGGCATCGTCACCCCGTTCCTGCTCGTGCTGCGCAGGGCCCGGTGGCCGTCGCGGGCGGGGCCCGGCCGGTGGCTCGAAGCGGTGGCGCCGGCGTTCGGTACGGTCTTCGTCACACTGCTGGCGACGCGCGCGCCCGAGGCGAACCTGCTCTTCCTCGTGTCGCCGTTCCCGATCTGGGCGGCGTTCCGCTTCCGGCTGGCGGGCGCGGCGCCGTGCGCGCTCGTGGTGTCGACGCTGGCGATCATGGCTGCGGCCGCCGAAAGAGGCCCGTTCGCCAGTGCCGACGTCTTCGAGAACACGGTCACGCTGCAGGCCTTCAACGGTACGACGGCGCTGACGGCACTCCTCCTCGCGGCCGTCATCACCGAACGCGACACGACGCACGAGGAGATCAAACGGGTCCGCGCGCGGCTCGCGGAGATGGTGTCCCGTATGGAGCCGGGACCCGAGTCGTACGAGCACCCGCCCGAGAACGACACACCGCCATGACACCCGGCGGGGCATCAGCCCGCGCCGGTGAGCGCGCCCGCCAGGCCCGCGGCTACGAAGGCGGCCGCCATCAGGTGGGAGATCGACGGGGAGAAGCCGGGTCGGGCTTGGGCGGCGGGGTCGGGCGGGGTGTCGGGGCTGGGTGGTGCGGGTCGGTCGGGTGCGGCGACGTGGTGCGGGAGGATGCCGCGGTGCCAGAAGAGGCACAGGCGCTCCCAGTGCGCTCGTTCGTCGCCGTCGCCGACGGGGCGCCCCACCGCCTCCAGCAGGTGCCCGCGGTACAGGTCGAAGGCCACGCGCAGGTGCTGTCCGTAGACGACGGCCCTCAGCAGGGCGCCGCGGTAGCAGGCCCACGCGGCCAGTCCGCCGCCCCACAGGCACAGCAGGAACAGCGGCGTCGGGGCGTGTACCGCCCACAGGTACCCGGCGCCGCCGACCGCGAGGACGACGGACAGGAACGCCGATGCGAGCAGTGCCGTCAGACCCGTCCGCGCCGCACCCAGCACGGTCAGGAAGGTGTCCGGGAGCAGAGGGTGCAGCCGGGGCCACACCAGGGCCGCGTCGATGCCGTAGCGGAGGCGGGGGTAGAGCTCGGCGGCCTTGAGGGCGTTGCCGAGCCGGGTCGGCATGATGTCGTCCGGGCGGGTGCGCGGGGGATAGCGGTCGTGTGTGGAGGCATCGTCCGCACGCCGGACCAGGTGCCGGTGGTGGCCCCGGCCCAGTCGGCCGAGGGTACGGCGCACCGGCGGGCTCCAGTAGCCCTCCGCCAACCGGATCAGCGCCGTCTGGGCGTTGCCGAGCGCGGCGGCCACGCAGACCAGGGCGAGGGCGAACCCGGCGACCACGAGCACCTTGGACTCCCACGACCCCTGGCGCCACGCGTGCAGCGCGTCGTGCGCGGAGCCTCGGCCGGTCGCGACGACGAGCAGTGCCAGGCAGCAGAACACGAGGCTCGGCAGCAGCACGCCGCGGACGGAACGCCGCCCGGCCACGCCTGTGAGTTCACCGAGGGTGGCGCTGAACATCCTTCACCGCTCCTGCGGATCGAGGGGATGGCCGTCGTCGCTCGGACACGTCGGCGGGTAGTCGGGGTCGTACAACGTGACCTGGTTCAGCTGCCCGCAGCGGCACAGGACCCTGGCGACGGGGACGCCGACCACGCCCGCCAGGACCGCGTCCTCGGGGTGTGCGAGGTCGGACCGCGTACGGCCCGCGGGGACGTCCGCGCCGGTGGCGTGGCGTGCGATCGTCGGGTGCTCCAGGACGCCCAGAATGCCGGAAGTGTCGATCACCACGGCTCCGAAGGGGTTGAGCGGGAGCAGGGTGACCGCTTCGCCGGTCAGCAGCTCGTGCAGGCTGAGGCCGGCGGGCAGGAGCACGGCGGGGTGCAGGCCCCCACCCCCAGCCCCGCCGGCGCCGGGCGCCGGGCTGCCCGGGGGAGCGGCGCGGCCCAGGCCGGTCGGCACCCCGGCGGCGTCCAGCGCCACGACGTACCCGTCCGTCGCCTCGTCGGGACGGGTGCTGACGGGGGCGAGCGGAAGCTCTTCGAGGGTCATCGCCAATCTCCTACCAAGGTGAACGGAGCCCAGTAGTACGGGTGATCGAAGGCGGGCAGGTGGTGGTCGCGGCGTGGGGACGCGTAGCGGGCGCGGTTGCGCAGCATGAGCATCCGGTGCCGATGCGGAGATCCGGCGGATGCCTCGGCGAGGCGGGCGTCGATCTCTTCGAGGGCGCCGGTGACATCGCCGGCACGCAGGCGCAGGCGGGCGATGTCGTGGCCCAGGGAGTGCTCGGAGTCGGGATCGGCCGTGCGCCGCCGCTCCCGTTCGCAGTGCTCCAGGGCCTGTTCGAGGCTCATGGTCCGCAGCCGGTGCCTGGCGGCGGACAGCGCCGTCGCGAGGGGGCTGCCGTGCTTGAGCCGCTCGTAGAAGTCCTCCATCAGCAGCGCACCGGCGACATCGTCCACCCACCACCTGGTCACGAGGACGGACCGGGCTCCCGCGTGCAGGAACTGCCGTGTCAGCCCCATGAGTTCATTGCCCCTGCGCTGTTCCTGGACGCCCGTGTCACAGCCGCTGAGCACGACCAGGCGTACGTCGAGCCGTACTGTGAGCAGGCCCTCGGCGGTCAGCTCCCCGTCGGCCAGGAGGATGCCCGACCTGGAGGGCCGTTCCCTGTCGAGGCGGCAGTGGCAGGCCAGGTGCACCACGTCGTAGCGGGCACGTGAGAGCCGCTCCCGCAGGGTCTCCAGGGTGGCCGACGCGCCCAAGTGGACCTCGGTGGCGGGGAGGACCGCCCGGATGGCCCGGGCCTCGGCCCGGGCATGCGCCAGGTCTCCCCGGGAATCGGCCAGGACCAGCGCCGCCCGTGTCCCGCTCCCCTCGACTGCGGCGGGGCCGAGCCTGTACCGCATGAGCGACGCGCTGGGCGTACAGCTCATCGGGTTGCGCTCACCCCAGGGGAGCCCCGCGACGGTGACGGCGTGGAGCGGCAGGTCGTGCAGCGGGCCCTCGGGCACCAGCCACAGCACTTCACCCGGCCGTGTGTGTTCGGCGAGGGCGCGGGCCAGCGGCTCCAGTTCGGTGATCCAGGGAGGCGCCTGCTGCCCGACGTCCGGCCTCTGCGGCAGGAGGGATTCCGCCGTCAGCCGCAGATCCACGACCACCGGCTCGGGCCGGTCCCGGCGCACCAGCAGGACGATCGTACGGGCGCCGGCCTGGACGAACTCGCAGAGCACCTCACCCGGTTCGAGCATGTCCCGCAGCTGCGCGTACTCCGCCGGCGCGCCCCGCCGACCGCTCACGTACGCGGCGCCGGCCGCTCCGGTCGCCTCCATGGCGCGCCAGATCTCTTCGAGCCTCGCGCGTTCCACCTCGCCCCAGTAGGGGTTGAGCACGGAGAAGCCGTACGGGCCGCGGGAATCGATCCGGTCGCTGTTGCGGACGCTCTTCAGCAGGCCCTTCTCCTTCTCCTGCAACTCCCGCAGCTCCGCGGGTAGATCGGCGTGGTGGGTGCCGCCCAGCGTCTGCAGCATGAGGCGAGCCCGGCCCCGCTCCGCCACGTCCAGTGCCGTCGTCAGCGGTACGCCGGGTACGCGGCGGTCGACGATGAGGGCGACGAGTTCGGCACAGGGCTCAGCGAGGTCGAGATCGATGCGCAGATCGGCGTCGGCGACACGATCGCGTGCGGTCTCGACCGCGGCGACGAGGGCGATCAGGTGGGCGTACTGCTCGGACCAGTTGCGGGAGCGGGCCGCGGTCCGGGCCAGTAATCGGAGCGCGGCCGTCTGCTGGGCCAGGTCGTTCGCCGACCGGGCGACGTCGAGCACGTCCATGGCCGCGCGCCGGGCGACGTCGAGGGATCCGCGCGCGTAGGACCGCTGCGCGTCCGCCATGGTCTGCCGGAGGTCGTCGCCGAGGGGCAGGCGGTACTTGCCGGCGAAGCCCCGGTAGGCGCTGGGGAACGTCACGTCGGGCTGTCGGCCGAGCAGGTGCGCGGCGTTGTCGACGCGCTGCTCGACGTGCCGCACGAAGGCGATCTCCCGGTGGTGGACGGAGAGGAAGGGAAGCCAGCTGGGCAGTTCCTCGATCAAGGCGGTCGCCGCTCCCGGCGGCAGGGCGGTCAGCCGCCGGCCGTCCCCGCCCGAGCCGCGGTGCGGCCGGCCCGCGACGCCCTCCACGAGCTCCGCGAGCCGTTTCACGGCCGGCGGCAGGGTGGCGCGGTCGCCCATCTCGTCCACCTCGGCCAGCGCCTCGGCCGGACGGGCCAGTTGGAAGGCGAGGAGGTCGGCGGTGAGGCACCGGGCAGCGGCCGCGTTCAACGGGAGACCGGCGGCGGCGAAGAGCCGGGCCGCGTACCTGCGGTTGCGCACGGCATTGTCCGACAGCCCGGTCGTCACGCTCACTTCGGCCCGTGCCATGGCCGTCATGGCGGCTACGGTCTGCCACGTCGTGAACAGCCGGCGGCGCTCGGGCTCCGGGATCTCCGACCCCGCCCGGTGCTGGAAGAGGGCCTTCAGGGAGTCCGCGTACGCCTCGGCCGTGCTCACCCACGGCTCGGCCTCCGCGGTGGGCGTGGTCGCGTTCGCCTGCCAGGTCCTCACCACGACGTCGTAGCCGACGGAGTCCGCCAGCACCTCGTCATGGCGCAGCATCAGTTCCCAGGGGGCCAGATCAGGCCGTCGAGGGCGACGGATCACCGAGTCGTACGCCCATGTCCCGACGGCGCTCGCCTGTACCCAGGGGACCCGGAACGAGGCCTGGAGCGGGAGGCGCAGTGCGTCGACCACCCTGAGCTGCCAGTCCCCGGTACGGGCCGCGTACCCGGAGAAGACCACCTCGGCAGCCGTGGCCGCGATGGCGGGCAGCAGCAATCCCCGTGCGCCGGGGTGGGTGACCGCCAGCAGCGCCGCGCCCCAGCCGCATCCCAGCAGCCGCCGCAGCACCCAGAAGGGCTGCAGCCGGTGTGACGGAACGCCGCGGACGTCCGGCCACATGCGCCACTCCTGGAGGCAGCCGAGCGCCGTGACGAGGAGCAGGGCCGAAGCCCAGCCCACCGAGGCCCGGGATACCGCACCCCCTTCCGACCCGGCGCCGCCGAGCCAGTCCCCGGGCCACAGCGCCAACGCGCCGCCGGACAGCAGGAGGACCAGAACCCGCTTCAGGCGCTCCCGTCCCCTCAACAGCCGGACGGTCACGCGCAGCCGCAGGTCGTAGAGGACGCCCCGCCCTAAGAGCAGCAGGGCCAGGACCAGCCCGGCGACGCCCGAGGCGGACGGATCACGGGACCAGAGGAGCAACGGGAACGTGCCGACTGCGAGGTGGAGCAACCGACACAAGTGATCTCTGAGGTACGGCGGCTGGATCACGCCTGCGCGGGTCTTCCAGACCCCTCGCCCCCCGAGCTGCAAAGCCTCACTCCCTGTGCGTGATCGTGGACGGACGGTGCGGAAGGGAGCCTAGCGGCCTTCGAGCGGTGCGTCCGCACCTGTGCACCGGATTCACCTCTGGGCGATGCCGGCGATGTGCAGTGCGGCGCGGCATGGTCGAGGGCGGGCAGGGCAGGTGCAGGGCATCTGGTGCGTCGATCCACGGGCGGTGACATGCGAAGCGTAGGCGTGGAAGAAGAGCTGCTGCTGGTGGACCGGAACAGTGGTGCCCCACTCGCCGTCTCGGGGGCCGTGCTGGCCGCCGCGGACCGCCTGGCCTGGCAGCGCCCCGGTGCATGCGGCGCAGGGGAGCACGAATTCGAGAAGGAACTGCAGAAGGAACAGCTGGAGTTCGCCACCAAGCCGGTCACGGAGATGGGCGAGCTCCAGGAGGAGATCGTTCGGATCCGCGGGGAGGCGGCCCGACATGCGGCGAGCGCCGGCGCCGTGGTGGCGGCGCTCGCGACATCGCCGCTACCCGTGCAGCCGTCGCTCAACGTCGGCCGGCGCTACCGGTGGATGGGCGAGCAGTTCGGACTCACCGCGCAGGAACAGTTGACCTGCGGGTGCCACGTTCATGTGTCGGTCGCATCCGACGAGGAGGGCGTCGCGGTCCTGGACCGCATCAGGCCCTGGCTGGCCGTCCTCATGGCGATCAGCGCGAACTCGCCGTTCTGGCAGGGCGAGGACAGCGGCTACGCCGGCTACCGCAGCCGGGTGTGGAACCGGTGGCCGTCCGCCGGACCGGTCGAGATCTTCGGATCCGCCGACCGCTACCACGAGCAGGTCCGCGCGATGATCGGCACCGGGGTGCTGCGCGACGAGGGCATGATCTACTTCGACGCCCGCCTGTCGGCCGCCTACCCCACGGTGGAGGTCCGGGTCGCCGACGTCTGCCTGGACGCCTCGACGCCTGTCCTGCTCGCCGCTCTCGTCCGCGGCTTGGCGGAGACGGCGTCCCGCGCCTGGCAGGACGGGCAGCCTCCGGTCAGGGTCAGTACGAGCCTGCTGCGCCTGGCCTCCTGGCGGGCCGGCCGGTCGGGCTTGGACGGCCCCCTGCTGCACCCCGAAACCATGCGGGAGACGTCCGCCGAGGCCGCCGTCGAAGCCCTGTACCGGCATGTGCGCGAGGCGCTGCAAGATCACGACGACGACGAGCGTGTCCGCGAAGCCATCGCCCGACTGCACGAACGGGGGAACGGCGCCCGCACGCAGCGACGCCTGCTCGCCGAGGGGCGGACTCTCGCGTCCGTGGTCACCCGGTGCGCGGAGATGACGACCCAACCCTGAGACGTCGACCCTGGACCGCGCCCGGGGCCGCCCGCTGGCCCAGGGCGGGTGCGGCCTCGGAGTCGAGGGAGGCAGACATGCCCGCACGCAATCCGGAAGCAGGCTCGCGCAACACGCCCGCCCCACCCTCTTCCTGGCCCGCGCCAACACCCTGGACCGGTGATCGGGCCCAGGCGGCAGGTTTCGGGCGCTGAGGTCAGCGCCCGCCTCGAAGGCGCCTGAGCATTCCGCGGGCTTGATCCCGCTTGCGCGGGTCGGAAGCCGCACGCCGCAGCGAGGAGATCGTCCGCTGCCCCTGCGGGCTGCGGCTGAACTGCTTGATCTTTGCGAATAGTCCGGACACAAGCCCTCCCAGAGTGGTCGATCGGATGCTCCGCCGTGTGCCCAGGGACTCGCCCTTCAAACGGTCGGACGTGCCCTGCATGTCGACGCCCGCGGTCAGGGTGGCCGACGCCGGACGCTCAGTGCGGCTCGACCCAACCGTGCCGGACGGCGTGCGCGCCGAGCTGCATCCGGCTGCGGACTCCGGCCATGTCCATGAGATGACGCAGGCGCCGGTGCAACGTGCGCGCCGACAGGCCGAGCTGTGCCGCGGCCGTCAGGTCCGTCAGGCCTGCCAGGAGCAGCCCGAGGATCCTGCGGTCGAGCTCGGTCGGGCCTTGCGGACCGACCTCGACGGTGGATTCGGCCTTTCCGCCGGTGGCCGACAGCGCGAGCGGGTGGGCGGTCCGCCATACCGTCTCGAACAGGGCGTCCAGCGCGTCCAGCAGGCCGCTGCGGTGCAGCAGCAAGGCGCCGGGTTCCCCGTCCGGTGTGACCGCGAGGGGGACGAGACCGAGGTCGGCGTCGGCCAGCACGAGTTTCATCGGCAGCTCGTCCGCGACACGGAGCTGCACGCCCCTGCCCAGCGAATCGATCGCGTCGTCGACGATGCCCGGCTCTGCCAGGACGGCCCGGTCCAGTACCGCCCGGAACTGCACGCCACGGCCGAGGGCCACCGGCTCGGCCGTGTTCTCGTCGGGCGGCAGGGCGACGAACGGTGCGGTGATGAAGGAGCGGACCTGCGTGCGGGCCGCCTGCTGCACCTGGAGGAAGCGGTGGCGGATGGCGTCGGCGCCCGTGACGACCTCGATCAGATCGTTGATGCTGCTCACGGTCATCGCCGCCCGGTGCTCCTCGGCGAAGGCCACCAGGGCGTGCTCGGCCATGCGCAGCCCGTCCCGCCGCTCGCTGATGAGAGCGCCGAGAGCCACGGCCGGCGGCGCGGCCGTGAAGCGGTCGTCCGCCGACCTCGTGACCAGCCCCCACCCGACCAGACGGGACAAGACCGTGGCGACGTGGGCATGCGGGACGCCGAGCTCGTCGCCCAGCAGGGGCGCGGTGGAGTTCGGCCGTCCGAGCAGCGCCCGGTAGACCCGCTCGTCGTCGGGGTCGAGGCCCAGAACATCCAGCATCGGCGACCGACTCTCTTCCGCTTGCCGCAGCGGGGAGAGTATGCGCCATGGCGGCAAACCCTGAACAGTCCCAGGTGGGAGCAGGTACGAGAGGGAGGGCCCCGGGGCGTCGCCGCCCCGGGGCCCGACAGCGCGGTTCATCGCAGGCCGTATGCCCGGATGATCTCGTTCTTGACGCTGAAGCCGCTGTCCGTCCGGGCGCTCGCGCGGACCGAGACGAAGCCGCCGGACTTCTTGGCCGTCCTGAACGAGCCCGTCCAGCGGCCGTCGGCCCCCTTGGACACGGTCACCTTCTGCCAGGTGGCGCCGTCGTCGTAGGAGACGTCCAGCGCCACGGTGGTGACGGTGCCGGGTACGGTGCCGGCGCCCATCGACACCGGCTTGAGCGTGATCCTCTGGGTAGCGTCGGCCTTGACGTCACCGTGCAGGTCCGACTCCAGCCCGTAGTCCAGGTTCAGCACCGGGAACGGCTCGAAGAAGTCCGAGTCGACGGTGTCGGACAGGAACGTCCACTCGGTGTGGGTGCGCGTCGACAGCCGGAAGAGGTCACCGGGCCGCTCGGCGTCGAGGACTGCCCGATAGGGCAGGTTGCCCGCCGGCACCTCCACCCACTGCATGTCCGTGCTGTGCGGATTGTCGTGGATCAGCCGGTCGCCCTGGAAGACCTGCAGACGGGTCGGCGTCTCGCCCCACGGCAGGAAACCTCCCAGCCGCATGGTGTCGCTGGCTGAAGCCCACGCCTGCACGTTCCAGGTCATGTGGTTCTGCCAGCGGGAGTTGTACACACCGAAGGACTCGCTCTGGCCGGGACGGGTCGCCGGAGCGAACCAGTCCAGCCGGGTGGTGCTGCCCTTGGCGTACGTGTTGTCGCCCGACACCATCACCCACGGCAGGGCCGTGTCGACGCCCTGCGCGTGGAACTCCCTCCAGACCTGGCCCGGGGTCACCCACTCGGTGCGGGTGCCCGGGTGCCACTCGCGCTCGGGGAAGTTGACCGACGGGCTGAGGGTGAAGTCGGACCGGTAGCCCTCCGCCGAGCGGCCGTTCGCGGCCGAGTAGTAGCGGGCATCGATGCGGGCGAGGTCGTCCTTGGCCGGCCTGTAGACCAGGGCCCGGTCCGGAACCCGGCCGGGATACTCCCGGGTGAGGTCGTACACGAACGGCGTGTACTCGGTCTGCTCCGCGGTGAGCCTGGCGCTGCCGGTCCTGGCCATCGCGACCAGGGCCTTGCCCGCGTTGCGGTGCACGGAGGCGACCGGGATGTCCGATTCGCCGACGTACTCCATCAGCCCGCCGACACGGTCGTTGACCACGACCAGCGCCTTCGCACCGGCCGCTGCCGCGGCTTCGGCGCGCTCCTGCGGCGAGACCTCGTCGCTGCGGTCGATGACGACGACCTTGCCTTTGGCCTTGACCTTCTTGTACGCAGCCGCCGCGCCGTTGCCCGCGTAGACGGCGTCCAGCGTGTCCCGGGCGGTGCCCAGTGCGCTGCCCGCCTGCACCAGTGCCTCGAACCGGAGCCGGCCGCCCGGTGTGCTCAGGCTGAGCTGCGGTTCGCCCTTGCGCCACCGGGTGGTCAGTATGAACTCGCCCTGCTCCATGGGTTGCGTCGGCGCGACGTAGACGTCGTCGTACGTCGGCGGCACCACGTACGCGCTGCGGTAGTCCATGAACGGGTCGAGGCCCTTGTAGTGGACGTTGAAGTCGACCTTGCGCTGCCGGTCCTCAGTGCGCTGCGGTGCCTCGGTCTGCAGGAGGCGTGCCGTGCTCGCGTCCAGGACCACGTCCGCGGAGCGGTCCTTGAGTACGGTCTCCGGGTCGACCAGCACGGCCAGACCCGAGCGGTCGGCCCTCTCGCCCGCCACGTCGAGGTACGCCGCCGCGGTGTACGTACCGGGTGCCATGCGCATGGTGGTCGAGCCGTCGACGTAGAGCGACCAGGGCCAGAAGTCGCCGGCCAGGTTGACCGTGACCCACCCGGCGGCGGGCTTGCCGTCCCGGCCGACCAGCTTGATGTTCAGGTCGTAGCGCTCCTCCTCCTTGAGCAGCGCCACGGACGTGCGGGTCACCGGCTGCCCGGTGGCGGCGTCGGTGGCCGTCACGTAGCCGGAGTGCCGGCCGGGCGCTGCGGCTTTCGGGTCACCGGTCACCGGGACGGCGGCAGTGCCGTGCGCCGGGACGGTCACCCTCGTCGCTCCCAGAGCGAACGGGCTTCCGACGGTCTGCGCCAGGTGCAGGGTGACGTCGGCGGCACCGGTGTTGGTGAAGGCCAGGTCCTTGGTGACGGCGGCGTCGCTCGGCTCGTGCGGCCATGTGTGGTTGCCGAAGAAGAGCGATCCCGTCGCGCGGACCGTGGTGCGCACGGCGGCGGCCACGTCGAGGCGGCCGGTGCCGACCTCGTACGGCGAGTACCCGCCGTCCAGGCCCTTCGCGGTGCTCGTCAGGTGTTCCTTGAGCTGCGCGCCCGTCCAGTCCGGGTGCTGCTGGGCCAGGACCGCCGCCGCGCCGGCCACGTGCGGGGTGGCCATCGAGGTGCCGCTGAGGGTGCGGTAGGGGCCCTCACCACCGTCGGTCATTTCCTGCGAACGGGCCGCGGTGATGTCCACGCCGGGCGCCGCGATGTCCGGCTTCATACCGCCGGAGTGGGCCAGCGGGCCGGTGCTGGAGAAGGGCGCGAGCCGGTCCTGCTTGTCCGTGGCGGCCACGGTCAGGGCCGAGGCGGCCGCGCCCGGCGCGGAGATGCTCTCCGGGCCGGAGTTGCCGGCGGCTATGACGAACAGCGTGCCGTACTGCGCGGACAGTGCGTCCACCGTCTGCGACATGGGGTCGCTGCCGTCCGTCGGGTAGGAGTCGCCGAGGCTCATGTTGACGACGTCCGCACCGGACTCGGCGGCCCATTGCATGCCGGCCATGACCCAGGAGTCCTGGCCGGAGCCCTCCGTACCGCCGAGGACCTTGCCGACGAACAGGTCGGCGCCGGGGGCGACTCCCTTGTCGGCGCCCCCGGAGGCGGCGCCCGAACCGACGATCGTGCCGGCGACATGCGTGCCGTGCCCGTTGACGTCGGTGACGGCTTCGCCCGGCACGAAGCTCGCCGTGCCGTCGATCAGGCCGGCGAAGTCGGGGTGGTTGACGTCGATGCCGGTGTCGAGCACCGCGACCTTGACGCCCTTGCCGTCGTACCCGGCCGCCCAGGCCTGGGGTGCGCCGATCAGCGGCACGCTCTCCTTCAGACTGGCCTTCACGCGACCGTCGAGCCACAGCTTCGCCACGCCCTCGCCCAGCGACGGGCTGCCCTGCGGTGCGACGGTGGTCCAGAAGGTGCGGGCCTGTCGCTTCTCGGTGCTGAGCGCGGCACCGTCGATGCCCCCCAGACGGCGGGTCAGCTTGCTGCCCCGGGGAGCCGTCGGCTCGCCGGCCGCGCGGGACTTCGACCGGGTGTACGTCGCGATCAGCGGTACCGAGGCCGACTTCGCGTCGTCGTAGCCCATCTCGATCAGGTCGGTGACGTTGAACAGCCGTCGATCCAGCTTGTCCGTGCCCAGCAGCGGCGCGGCCTCGTCCGGGACGACGAACAGGTCTCCCTTGACCTGCTGGATCTTCACGCCGCCGACGGCACTGTCGGGCCGGTCGACCTCGGCGGTCTGCTTGCCGTCGGCCATCGTGGTGACCGTGACGACGTCGCCGGTTACCAGAGTGACCTTGTGGGTCGCCGAAGACTTGGCGGGAACGGTGGGCTTGCTCGGAGCGGCTTGAGCGGGCGCTTGCAGGACCGCGAGCGCCGACGCCAACAGCGGCACCGCGGCGGCGGCCGACAGCAGTTGCCGGCGCCGGCGCCGGAGGGCGGAAGCATGAGAGGGGGAGGACATGCCATGGGTCTATAGGCCCGGTCGCGCCGACGTGAAGGCCTGCCGACGGCAAGACCTCGCCATGGCAAGGACTCGCCAAACCGATGGCCGAACGGGCCAGGCGCCTCTGTCGACCGGGCCGAGCCTGCACGACTCCGATCGGAGGGTGCATAGGGTGACGCCATGTCTGCCATTCTGAGTTCCGCAAAGGCCGCTGCCGCGCTCCGTACATCGGCGCGCGTTTCCGCCGAATTGCTGGTGGTCCTGGTCATGGCGGCGGCGGCCCTGTGGCTCCTGAGCCGGATGTGGTCGGTCGTCTGGCCCCTCATAGTCGCCCTGTTCCTCACCACCCTGACCTGGCCCCTGGCCGAATTCCTGCGTCGACGGGGGTGGCCGCCCGCGCTGGCGGCCTCCGTGGTGACCGTGCTGTCCCTCCTGGTGGCCGCGGGCATCGTGGCGCTGATCGCCGTTCCCGTGGCCTCCCAGTCGGGCGAACTGGCCGAGGGCGTCACCGAGGGCATCGAACGACTGCGGGAGTGGGCGGCCGGGCCGCCGCTGAACATCGGCGACGACCAGATCAGCGGTGCCTCCGCCGCTGCCATGGACCGCCTCCAGAACAGCGTCGGCAGCGCGGTCTCCACCGTCGTCACGGGGGTGAGCACCATCTTCAACGGCCTGATCACCGCGGTCCTGGCGCTCTTCCTGATGTTCTTCTTCCTCAAGGACGGCCCCCGCTTCCTGCCGTGGCTCACCCGCCAACTCCCGGGCCGCCTCGCCACCGACATCCCGGTCGTGGCCACGCGCGGCTGGCAGACCCTCGGTTCGTTCGTCAGGTCCCAGGCCTTCGTCGGCCTCCTCGACGCCGTCTTCATCGGCCTGGGCCTGTGGATCGTAGGCGTACCCCTGGTGCTGCCGTTGGCAGTTCTGACCTTCGTCTCCGCGTTCGTGCCGATCGTGGGCGCCTTGTTCGCCGGTCTGGTGGCGGTGCTCATCGCGCTGGTGTCGAACGGCCCGACGGACGCGCTGATCGTCCTGGCCATCATCGTCGCGGTGCAGCAGCTCGAAGGAAACGTGTTCCAGCCCATGATCCAGAGCCGCAGTCTCGGTCTCCACGCGGCGGTGGTCCTGCTGGCGGTCACACTGGGCAGCAGTCTGGCCGGCGTCGTGGGCGCCCTGCTCGCCGTACCGGTGGCGGCACTCATCGCCGTCGTCTGGAACTACCTGCGCGACCAGCTCAGCGAACCACCGCACGAGCCGGAAGCCGGTGAACGGCTTCCCGCGGCTCCCGCCCCGTCATAGGACCGCGGCGCGGCGGGGCACTGCTGGTGGCCGTGCCCCGGCCGCCGGCAACCGCCCCCGGCCCTGTCGAAACGCCCTTCGGCGCGCCGCTGCCAGGTCGGCTCCGCCGCAGCGGTGCGGTTCCCCCGATCGGGCGAAACAAGGCTTGCGGAGGTGACGTCTTGCCGCCCGGTCGCATGCCCTTCCGTCGCGAAGCAGCCGGTCAGAGGCGCCTGTACGGCTGTACGGCTGTGCGGCTCAGCAGGGCGGCCCGTTCCGGTAACCTGCCGGGGTAACCCGGCAGGTTAGGGCGGAGAGCCCGGTGGGATGGAGAACGGCCATGTCCCTTCGATACGACTGCTCCACGGATTCGACCCGGGCCGACGGCCTGGGCGCGGCAGCCCTGGCGGTACGGCGGGGCGAGCTCGTGGTGCTCCCGACCGACACCGTCTACGGCATCGGTGCGGACGCCTTCAACCCCGACGCGGTGGACAGCCTGCTGGGAGCCAAGGGCCGCGACCGTGCGATGCCCTCGCCGGTCCTGGTCGCCTCCCCGGACGCCCTGCACGACCTGGTCGCCGATTTCCCCAAGCAGGGGTGGGCCCTGGTGGAGGCGTTCTGGCCGGGCGGGCTGACCCTGGTCGCCCGCCACCTGCCCTCGCTGACCTGGGACCTCGGGGAGACGAACGGCACGGTCGCCGTCAGGATGCCCTCCCACCCCGTTGCCCTCGCGCTGCTCTCCGAGACCGGACCGATGGCCGTCTCCAGCGCCAACCTGACCGGCCGGCCCTCCCCGCAGGACTGCGACGCCGCACAGGGCATGCTGGGCGACTCCGTCTCCGTCTACCTCGACGGCGGGCCCACCGAGGCCGCCGTCGCCTCCTCGATCGTGGATCTCACCGGCCCGGCACCGGTCCTCAAGCGAGCCGGTGCCATCAGCGCCCGGGCCTTGCGCGGCGTCGTGCCCGACCTGCTGGAGACGTGACCCTCGGCAGGTGGCCGTCCGGGCGGCGTCGTAGCCTGCGGTTATGAGTACCCAGCTGTCACCTACTCCGTCCGAGGCCTTCGAGCTGCTGCTGGCCGGCAACCGGCGTTTCACCGCGGGCGCACCCGAGCACCCGAACCAGGACGCGGCACGCCGTACCGAGACGGCTCCGGCCCAGAGCCCTTTCGCCGTCCTCTTCGGCTGCTCCGATTCGAGACTGGCCGCCGAGATCATCTTCGACCGCGGTCTCGGTGACCTGTTCGTCGTCCGCACCGCAGGCCACGTCGCGGGCGCGGAGGTCCTGGGCAGCATCGAGTACGGGGTGAGCGTGCTGGACTGCCCGCTGGTCGTCGTGCTGGGCCACGACACGTGCGGTGCGGTCGCCGCGACCCGCGCCGCCCTGAGCGACGGCGTCAGCGCCACCGGGTACGTGCGCGACGTCATCGAACGCGTCACCCCCAGCGTGCTGGCCGCCCGCGCAGCCGGACTCACCGACGAGGACGACATCATCGCCGAGCACATACGCCACACCGTCGACCTGCTCCTGGACCGCTCCCGCGTCCTCGCCGACCAGGTCGCGGCGGGGCGCGCCGCCGTGGTGGGCCTGTCCTACCGCCTGGCCGACGGCAGCGCCCGGGTCGTCACCACCCGCGGTCTCGCGCACGAGGTGCCGGCCTGACCCCGGCCGTCAGCCCGACGCCCGATCACCACCGGCAGGCAGCGGTACCCCGCCCGGCCCCGCGGCCACCGGTCCACGGGCCGAGCGGGAGCCGGGCCGACCCGTTCGGGTGAACCGGCGGGACGCCGGCCGACGACCGGCGGCACTGGTCACCACGCGTCGACGACCGGCGCCCCGGCCTCGTGCCGCGCCCAGGTCTCGCCGAGGCGGGCGAGCCGGTGGGCGGCGGCCATCCCGCGCAGGGAGGCGACCTTTCCGTCGCGGACCTCGAACGCGACGGCGCCCACGACCCGGTCGCCGACCACGGCGAGGACGGCCGGGGAGCCGTTGACCCGCGCGATGTGGAAGGCGGGAGAGCCGCCGGCCATCCGCCGCTTGGCCGCGGTGGGCCTGAAGCCGGCCCGTACGGACGAGGCGATGCGCTCAGGCGTCCGGTGCCGCAGCAGCCGCCTGGCCAGTCCGGCGCCGTCCGAGACCGCGGTCGCGTCGGCGGTGAGCAGCGCCACCAGCCGTTCGGTGCGCCCCGACAACGCGGCGGTCAGGAACTCCTCGACGATCCGGCGCGCGGTTGCGGGGTCCACCTCGCCGCCGCCGCGACGCTCGGCGGCGACCCGGCGCCGGGCTCGGTGGACGTGCTGCTGGCTCGCGGACTCGGTGATGTCGAGGATCCCGGCGATCTCCGCGTGGGGGTACGAGAAGGCCTCGCGCAGCACGTAGGCGGCACGTTCGACCGGCGAGAGGCGCTCCATGAGGGTCAGTACGGCCAGGGACACCGATTCGCGCTGCTCGAAGGTGTCGGCGGGGCCGAGCATCGGGTCGCCGTCGAGGAGCGGCTCGGGCAGCCAGTCCCCGACGGCGCGCTCGTGGCGCGCCTGAGCCGACCGGAGCCGGTCGAGGCAGAGGTTGGTGACGACCTTCGTCAGCCATGCCTCCGGTACGTCGATACGCTCCCGGTCGGCAGCCTGCCAGCGCAGGAACGCGTCCTGCACGGCGTCCTCGGCGTCGGCCGCCGAGCCGAGCAGACGGTACGCGAGCGAGGCCAGCCGGCCCCGGCCGGCCTCGAACCGATCGATAGCTGCCATGTCCATGCGGATCAGCCTATGCGGCGGCCCTCGCGCCGATCCGGTCGGGCGCGCCGGCCGCGGCGGCCAGCCGGCGCTTGCGCTTCGGCCTGCCGAAGGTCGGGTGGGCGATGCCGAAACCGGCTCCCTTGAGCACACCCGCCTTGAGCCGGGCGGCGATCCGGCCGCCCAGGTACCAGGACTTCGACCGGACGTCCCCGTCCACCATCTGGAAGATCGCGTCTCGCCGCCCCAGGCTGATGTGGTTGCCGTGGTACTTCAGCCCGATGGTCGGGACCTCGGTGCCCGTGAGCCGCGCGATGATCGCGGCGGTCGCCTGCATGGTGGTGAAGCCGGCGGAGGCGCAGGACATCGGCAGCGGCCGGCCGTTGTCGCCGATCGCGTAGGCGCAGTCACCGGCGGCGTACACATCCGGGTGCGAGACCGAGCGCATGGTGCGGTCGACGACGATCTGGCCGGTCCCCGCGACCGCCAGGCCGCCGGCGGCCGCGATGGGGTGCACCGCGAACCCGGCGGACCACACGGTCACATCGGCCGGGATGGCCGCTCCGCCGGAGGCGATCGCCCGTGTCGGCTCGACGGCTTCGATGCCGGTGTGTTCGTGGACGGTGACCCCGAGCCGGTCGAAGGCCCGGCGCAGGTGGCGGCGGGCTTTCGGGGAGAGCCAGGCGCCCAGTTCGCCGCGGGCGGCGAGCGCGACCGAGAGGTCGGGCCGGGACTCGGCCAGCTCGGTGGCGGTTTCGATGCCGGTCAGCCCCTCGCCGACGACCAGCACGGTGCCGCCCCCGTCGAGGCGGGCCAGGCGCTCGCGCAGCCTCAGCGCCGACGACAGGCCGGCCACGTCGAAGGCGTACTCGGCCACGCCCGGCACGTCGTGGCGGGCTGCGGAACTGCCGAGCGCGTAGACGAGCGTGTCGTACGCGAGCTCGCGGTCGCCGTCCTCCCCGGTCACGGCGACCGTCCTGCACGCGGGGTCGACGCCCGTGACCCGCGCCAGGCACAGCCGGACCCCGGTGCCCGCGAACACATCGGCGAGCCCGCGCACCGCGAGGTCCTGACCGGTCGCGAGCTGGTGCAGCCGCATCCGCTCGACGAAGTCGGGCACGGCGTTGACGACGGTGATCTCGACGTCGGCGGAGGAGAGCCTGCGGGCCAGGCTCCCGGCGGCGAAGGCCCCGGCGTATCCGGCGCCGAGTACGACGATGCGGTGCTTCATGGCGTTGCTCCTGTCTCGTTCGCGTGCCCCTTGAACGGGACGCCGCCCCGATTGCTGACAGGAACGGGATGTGACGTGGCTCACGGGATCAGGGATCTGGCCTGCGCGGACCGTCGGCCTCAGTCGCCCTTCCCCCCGGGGCCGATGAGTGAGGCGACGAGGAGGCCTGCGAGTGCCGCCCAGAGCGCGGCGGTGGGACCGGCCGTGGCCCATCCGAAGGCGCCGAGCACCAGGGCCGCGCCGGCTGCGACCGCCCATGCGCGCCGGTCGGTCAGGAAGGCCCACTGCCTGCGTGCGCTCCCGGGGGCGCGGAGCTCCGCGACCGCGGTCCTGATGACCAGGGCAGCCACGATGATCGCGACGGTGAGCACGGTGACCGCCATACCGCCTCCGGAAAGAAGACCGCCAGGAGCCCGTTGGCACTCCAGTGTCCCACGGAGACGAGCGGTGGTGGGTGGGCGCCGGGATCCCGCAGGCGTCCGAGTCCAACTGCCCAGTGTGACCTGGATCGTTGCGCCCGGCCTGCGACGGGTAGCATCGCGTGGTCTTGCCCCCGCACCACCGCTCTGGAGTCCTCCCGTGAACCACCCTTCAGGCTTCCCCCTTTCCCGCCGCAGCCTCATACGCGCCGGTGCCGGTGCCTCGTTCGCCGCGCTCGGGCTCGGCATCGGAGCGCAGACCGCCTCCGCCTCGGTGGCCACCACGAAGCGGTTCGATCTCACGCAGCCGTCGCACGACCTGTTCCGCTCGAAGGACACGCACGGGGCGCGGGTCCAGCAGAGCTTCGCCTTCGACTGGGCCAACAAGTTCCTGTTCGTCGCGACCAAGCGGAGCGGGAGCACCGAGGCCGACGGCGACCTGTGCATCAACAAGATGGACTTCGACGGGAACTACATCTCGTACATGCACCTCAACGGCTTCGGCCACGGCGTCGCCTTCGCCGCCCTGCCGGACGGTTCCGGCACCGAGCTGTGGATCGAGTGCGCCGCGAACACCAAGGGGTTCGGCACCGCGCTCGCCCCCATCCCCTACACGGCCAACACCACCCTGGGCTCTCCGGCCGCCTCGGCCGCCTACCAGCCGATCGCCGGAGCCGCCGAGTACACCTGCTCCGTCGACCCGGTCCACCAGCGCATGATCGTGCGGTACCACACGGGCGACGGCAAGCGCATCGCCGTGTACCCCCTCTCCGCCTTCCAGACGCGCAACTTCGGTACGCCGCTCGTCGACTTCAAGCAGCCGGCGATCCCCGGAACCCCGCAGGGCTACGCCCTCTACGGCTCGTACATGTACTACCTGACGGGTGACGCCTACCCCGAGCCCGGCACTCCGGTCGGCGACGGCAACACCTACATCACCAGCGTCGACATCAACACGGGCACCGTGAAGCAGGGCCCCGTCCTCACCAAGGCCGGTTCCACCCTCCACCACCGTGAGCCCGAGGGCCTGGCCGTCTACCGCACCGACGCCGGCGAGAGCCGTCTCTTCCTCGGCTTCGCCACCGGCCTGGAGGGCGACCGCCGCTCCAGCATCTTCTACAAGAACGTGCTGGTCTGAGCCGTCTGCGCCCGGCGGCCGGTCGACGGCCGGTCGACGGCGGTCAGAATCCGGCCGGCTCCTCCGAGTGGTCGGCCGGCTCCACCTGGATGGTGGGGTGCGTGACGCCGTACCGCTCGGCGAGGATCCGGCGGCTCTGGTCGAGGACGGCGTGCCAGTCGGCGCCGTCCTCGACCATCACGTGGGCGGAGGCGGCTTCCATGCCGCTGGTGATGGTCCAGATGTGCAGGTCGTGCACCTGCTGGACGCCCGGGACGGCGGCGAGGTCCCGTTCCGCCGCCTCGACGTCGACATCGGGTGGTGCCACTTCCATGATGATCCGCAGGGCCTGGTGCATCAGCTTCCAGGTGCGCGGCAGGATGAACAGGCCGATGGCGGCGCCGATGATCGGGTCGGCGTACTCGAAACCGGTGGTCCAGATGACGAGGGCTCCGATGATCACGCCGACGGAACCGAGCATGTCGGCGAGGACTTCGAAGTAGGCGCCCTTGACGTTGAGGCTCTCCTTGGCACCGGCGGTGAGCAGGCGGAAGGAGATGAGGTTGATGACGAGGCCGATGACGGCGACGACCAGCACGGGGAGGCCGGGCACCTCGGACGGGTCGCGGAAGCGTTGCACGGCCTCGTAGAGGACGTAGAAGGCCACGCCGAACAGCAGGAGGCCGTTGATGATCGCGGCCAGGACCTCGAGACGGTAGGTGCCGTACGTGCGCCGGCCCGATGCCGGTCGCTTCGCGAGACGGATCGCGGCGAGGGCCAGGCCGAGGCCCAGGACATCGGTGCCCATGTGGGCGGCGTCGCTGATCAGGGCCAGGGAGCCGGTGATGACGCCGGCCACGACCTCCACCAGGGCGTACGCCGCGGTGATGGAGAAGGCGATGGCCAACGGCTTTTGGTGGCGCTCGCCGGCGCTGCCGATCCGCGGGCCGTGGGCGTGCCCGTCACCACCGTCGTCCCTGGTCGAGGAGCCGTGGCTTTGGCCGTGTCCCATGGTGCTGTTCCTCCTGGTCTGTGGCGCCGGCCGATCCCGTGGTCAGCCTGGCAGGGGTGAGCCCGAAGCCTGGGACGCCACGGGCACGGAGCCGTTCGTGTTGGAGCCCGGGAGCCCGGGAGCCCGGGAGCCGGAGGCGGTCGGATCGCCCGCGGGATCCCGCTCCCGATCAGGCCCCGGGGATGCAGGCGCGTCGGCCGACGCCGGGGACGAACCGGCCTGCCCGCGCGGTGTAGCCGACGTAGGCGGGGCCGTGCACCCGGGCCAGGTACGGCTCCTCCACCACGCGGACCTGGAGCTCGACGGCGAGGACGAGAGCGAGCCACGCGAGGACGGCAAGGGCGTTCGGCACCATCAGGGCGAGCCCAGCGGCGGTCACGGTCATGGCGGTGAAGACCGGGTTGCGCACGTACGCGAAGAGTCCGGAGGTCACGAGTTCCGTGCGCTCGGCGGCGTCCACGCCGACGCGCCAGGAGGTACCCATCCCGCTCTGCGCGACCAGCGTGGCGGCCATTCCCGCCAGGGCCACGGCGAGCCCCGTCCAACGAAGGGCCGTACTGTCGCCCGCGCCGGGCAGCGTGGGCATTCCGGCCAGTGCGGCGGCGGGAGCAGCAGCTCCGCCCAGGAGGGAGAGGACGAACAGGACGCCGGCCCACCACGAGGCGGATCCGGGCCGGCCCGAGATGCCCCGGAAGCCGGCGTCTCCGGTGCGGCGCCGCTGCACGGCGGCTCGAATGCCGAACGCGGTCACCGCCCAGACGGCGAACAACGCCAGCGCGGTCCAAGCCCAGTTGCTCATTGCTTCTCCTTCGTCTTCCCGGTGGTGTCGCTGGTGTCGGTGGTGCGGCACGGGCCGGCAGGCCGCCCGGGTGCGCAGCAGCCCTTGCCCCGCCACGCGTCGCGGCCTTCCTTGACGGCGATGGCGGCGATCACGAGGGCGGCGATCGGATCCGCCCAGGTCCAGCCGAGGGTGGCGTTGAGGACGAGGCCGGCGAGGACGACGGCGGACAGGTAGGTGCACAGGAGGGTCTGCCGGGAGTCGGCCACGGCCGACGCGGAGCCCAGCTCCCGCCCCGCCCTGCGCTGGGCGGCGGACAGGAACGGCATCACCGCGAGCGACAGGGCGGCCAGGACGATGCCCGGCACGGAGGGGGACGCCTCGCCGGCGCCGGTCAGCGACCGTGCCGCGTCGACGGCGACGTAGGCGGCGAGCGCGAAGAAGGAGACGGCGATGATCCTCAGCGCCCTGTGCTCACGGGCCTCCCGCAGGGCGTGCTCCCCGGCGGAGAACTGCCAGGCGACCGCCGCGGCGGAGGAGACCTCGATGATCGAGTCGAGGCCGAATCCGATGAGCGCGGTCGAGGAGGACAGGGTGCCCGCCGTGAGGGCGACGACCGCCTCGATGACGTTGTACGTGAGGGTGGCGGCCACGAGGAGGCGTATGCGGCGGGTCAGTACCTCGCGCCGGGCGGGCGACGGGCCGAGGGCCAGGGTGGCCATCAGCAGCACCCCTTCTCGTCCGCCTCGGCGCAGGTCCGGTCGGCGGCGACGGTGACGACCGCGGAGCGGAGGTCGTCGAGGGCGTGCCCGAGGCGCGCGTCGGCCAGCTCGTAGCGGGTGCGGCGGCCTTCGGGGACCGCGACCACGAGGCCGCAGTCGCGCAGGCAGGCGAGGTGGTTGGACAGCCGGGTGCGGGAGATCCCCAGCTTGTCGGCGAGGTCGGAAGGGTGCGCCGGGGCCTCGCGGATCTCGAGGAGCAGGCGGCAGCGGATCGGATCGGCCAGCGCGCGCCCGAAGCGCGCCAGGACCTCGATGTCTTCGGCGATGTTCAGCACAGCTCGACAGTACATCGATTCGTGAATTCAGGGAATCCTGAACTGTTGCGGGGGTGTCGTGCACGACGGCGCAGCCGGCCGGGGGCGACGCCACATCCCGCGCGGCCTCGGCGCCTACTCCCGGATCTTCAGGACGTCGGCGACGGGGCGGCGTGGTGTCTCGGGTCCCTGGGGGCCGTAGCCCAGGCGCAGGACCATCTGGACGTGACCCATGGCGTCGAGCGGGTCGCGGGCCGTCCATCGCAGTTCCGGCCATTCGAGGGGCTGGGAGGTCATCGAGGTGGCCAGGCCGTCGGCGGTGGCCCGGAGGAGGACGCGTTCCAGCGCCTGCCCGGCCCGCAGCCAGTCGACCCGCGTGTCCGTCGGGGTGCCGAGCAGCGCGAGCTGGGGCCGCTGCTCGAACACGGCCCAGCCGCGGTCCGCCGCGGGGGCGTCCCGGCCGAAGTCCCGTACGGGGGAGGGGCCTCGGGAGCTGCGAGGGCCGAACGCGCCGGCGGGAACGCCGTCCCGGCGTGCACCGGACGAGGCGCGCCCGGGGGAGGTCCAGGCAGAGGTCTCCGCCCGGACGAGCGGGTCGATGTCCTCGCGGTGTTCCGCGTCGCGTACCAGCCCGAGCACGGTCTCCAGGTGCCAGTCGCCCGCGACGGTCAGCCGGCAGCCCTCCCAACGGGCGGCGCTCCTCAGGCCGTCCAGGAGAGCGTCCGGGACCGGTTCGTCGCTGAACGGGAAGCGGCTGGTGTGCCGACGACGCAGGGCGGGGTGCAGGGCGGCCAGCTCGTGGTCCTCGTCGGAGAGTGCGAGTGGGCCGATCGCCGCCGTTGCCAGCAGCCACGGCTGCGACTCGTCGGGCAGCAGGCGCACGCGAGCCCGAAGGCCGTGCCGGGCCGCTGAGACGCGCAGGTTGAACAGGGCTGCCGCACAACCGAGGTGGAGGGCCCGGTGGTGCGGATCGGTGCGGGTCAGGGCGCGTTCCGCATCGCCGCGCAGCTCGATGACGTCGTCAGCCCGGCGGAATATGAACTTCCATGGCTGGGCGTTGTGCATGGACGGGGCGGTCACGGCGTCGCCGACGAGCCGGGCGACGTTGTCGGGGTCGAGGCGTGCTGTGGTCATGGCGCTGTCCTGTGGGTGTGCGTGCTCGTATGGACTTCCGGGTCCGGCAGCCCCTCACCACATCAGCGCGTGGCCCGCGCGTCCGGCTCGAGCGGTCGGCGTGTCGTCGGTCCGGGCCGTGACGCGGGACGTCACGGCGACGACCCCGTCGAGCTGTTCGACGAGGCGCAGGAGCGCGGGGAGCTGGCTGCGGCGCTCGACGCGGCCTTCCAGCGTGACGATGCCGTCCACCACGTGGACGTCGATGTCGCCGAGCGGTACGTCCAACACTTCCGCGAGGACCTCGTCGGCGACCCGGCGGCGTATCTCGGAGTCCGGGCGCACGAACAGGCGCAGCAGGTCCCTGCGGGTGACGATGCCGACCAGGCGGTCCTCCTCGTCCACGACGGGCAGCCGCTCGATGCCCCGGCGGGTCATCAGCCGGGCCGCGTCACCGGCCGTCTCGTCGGCGCGGACGGTGACCGCAGGGGCGGACATGACGTCGCGGGCCGTGGGCGGCCCTGCCGGTGCGTCGCCCTCCTGAAGCGGATGTGAAGCCGGTGCCATGCGGGCCAGGAGGTCCGTCTGCGAGACGACACCCACGACGCGGTCTTCGTCGTCGAGGACGGGCAGTCCGGAGACGCCGTACTGGGCGAGGAGCTTGGCGACGTCCTTGAAGGCGGTCTCCGGGGCCACCGAGACGACCTCGTCGGTCATCAGATCCGCCACCTTGATGTGCTTCATGACGTCCTCCTGCTCCGTCGTGTCACGCGAGCGACGTGCGTCCGGGTCGGGTGTCCCCCCACCATCCCTCCGCACCCGCCGGTGGACGAGGGCCGAACGGTCCCCACCGGGGGCCGTAAGGCCATCAGGGCCGGCCGGAGCGGGATCGCGCCCGGGGTATGGGGACCACTGGTCCCGAACGCGGCCCCGGGCGGCCCTCTCCGCGCGGCCGCACCGGCCTCGACGGCACGGCGAAGGCCGCGACGGACGAGTATCCCGGTCGGCGGGCTCGCAGCTCCTGCCGGCACTACCGTGGAAGGGGGTCGCCCTCCACCGCTTCCGTCGGCCGGAGGCGGGACGCGGGCGCGGACTGCCGGCCCGCTACCGGTGGCGTGCCGCGGCTGCGGCTGAACGGGCTCCTGGGGGCCGTCATGTCGGTGGGCCGCGAGCTGGACCTGCCCCAGGTCCTGAACGGCATCGTCGAGGCCGCCGTCGTCCTCGTGGGCGCCGAGTACGGCGCGCTGGGCGTCACCGGCGACGACCGCAAGCCGGCCGAGTTCCTGCCCGTCGGCATCACCGACGATCTCCGTGCCCGGATCGGCGCGGGGGAGGCGGGCGGGGCCGGCACCCGCCTCACGTGGTGGTTCCGCTCCCCCAGCCGCCGAGGTGACCGCCCTGTCACCTCTCCGTCAGAGGTAGCTGCCGCTGCCGTAGGGCGCGTACAGGTCGAGCAGGCGGACCCGAGCGGCCTGCAGCCGATGGGCGAGGACCTGTCCGACCCAGTGCCCGAGGGCCGCGCCGAACGCGGTGTCCGCTTCCATCAGCTCGCGGACGCGCACGGCGTCGAACTCGTGGGTCCGGACCGGTGTCATCGCCTCGGCTCCCAGGCGCCAGGTGTACGGGGCGAACAACCACGAGCAGCCGACCAGCTCGCCGGCGCCGAGCCTCTCGATGACGGCCGCGCGGCGGCCCGGCACATGGATGTCCAGGGTCACCGTGCCCGAGCGGACGATCCAGAACCGGTCGGCGCGACCGCCCTCGCGGAAGAGGTGCGCCCCCTCGTCGAAGTTGACCTCACCGGCCATCTCCATCAGGCGGGTACGACAGTCGGCCGGCAGCGCCGCGTTGAAGCGGATGGAAGAGGTGGAGTTCATCAGAAAAGGCCTCCTGGTTCACGTCCGGCTCGTCCCCTGCTCGTGGACCTGAGCGGCGATGACGGCTGCCTGGACCCGCCGTTCGACTCCCGGTTTTCCCAGCAGCCGCGAGATGTGGTTCTTGACGGTCTTCTCCGAGAGGTGGAGCCGTTTCCCGTTCTGTTTCAGCACGTACCCGGCCTCTCTCCCCCCCCGCCATGATCGCGTCCAGCGGGGCGTCCTCGTCGTCGAACGACGTCGGCATCAGGCAGGCCAGTTCGGGCATCCGGGAGCGCAGCTCCCGGCAGACGGCGATCCCGTCGCCGTCGGGCAGTCGGACGTCGAGGACGGCGACGTCCGGGCGGAGCGTCGGCCCCCGGGCCAGGACCTGGTCCGCCGCGGCCGCCTCGCCCACCACGGTGATGTCGGCCTCGGCGTCGAGCAGGTCCCGCAGCCCGCGCCGCACCACCTCGTGGTCGTCGAGGAGGCACACCTTGATGTGCGCCTCCGCGGAGGCGCCCGGTACGTCGGACATGTTCGCCGCCTGCTCCGCGTGACGCCGTACCTGCTTCCACCCGCATTGTCTCAGGAGGGGGTCGAGCCCACCCGCTGGTCCGGCTCCCGCCGGCCCGTGGGGGCCACGAAGGGTGACGGCCGGGGCCTGCGCCAGCACGGCCGGAGGCCTGCTCCCTACGGACAGGGCCGGTCCGCCTTCCCCCAGCCGGGCAACAGGGCGTCGGACTCGGCCTCGGGGATCCGTGACCGTACCGTCGTGGACCGAGTCGAGGGACGTGCTGTACGTGTCCTCCAGCCAGGAGTCGGTGAGGACGGCGGGGCCGCCGTGCCCCGGGCCCCGGAGGCGCACGCCCTGGGCGGGGCGGCCGACAGGGGAGGACCGTCCCCCGGGGAGGGACGGTCGGCCCTTTTCCGGAGCTGCCCGGCCCGAGGAAGGTGAATCCCGGGGCGACCGGTCCTTCCCCCGGCCGGCGCCACCCATCCCTGCCGGCGACCCCGACGCCTCGCGCGTCAGTACGGAGGACAGACCTGTGAAGCGCACCCTCGTCGTCGGAGTGGACGGCTCCCCGGGGAGCAGGGCCGCTGCCGACTGGGCCGCGCGGGAGGCCGAGCGCCGCAACCTGCACCTGCACGTGGTCCACGCATGGCTGTGGCAGCCGCTCGCCGTCCCCGTCGTGCAGGACCGCGGCGCCGAGGCCCGCCGGGCCCAGGAGATCCTGGAGGAGACCGAGGCCGAGCTCACCCGCCGCCACCCGCGGCTCGCGCTCACCGCGGAAGTGGTGCCCGACGTCCCCGTGCCGGCCCTGCTGCGCTCCGCCAAGGAGGCGGAGATGTTGGTGCTCGGCTCCCGCGGGTACGGCGCCGTCGCCGGCTTCCTGCTCGGCTCGTACGGGCAGCAGCTGATCGCCGCCGCCGAGTGCCCCGTCGTCTCCGTCCGCGCCGGGCAGGGCAGGGCGGTGTCCGCGGCCGACGGGGCAGAGGTGGTCGTCGGCCAGCAGGGCGGCGTGGAGGAGTCCGCCGAGGTACTGCGCTTCGCCTTCGAGGAGGCCGCGGCGCGCAGGGTTCCGCTCCGCGTGGTGCGGGCCTGGAGCCTGCCCCCGGTCTACGGCTACAGCCCCGGCTCGCTGGGGATCGCCGACAGGCTCGGCGGGTTGCAACCGTACGAGAAGGCCGCGCTGGAGCAGGCCTTGGAGCCGTGGCGGTCGAGGTACCCCGAAGTGGAGGCCGTCGCGCGCGTCGAGCAGGGGAGCGCCGGCCACGCGCTGCTGGCCGCGGCGTCGGACGCCGGGCTGCTCGTCGTCGGCCGGCGCGTCCGCGACGCGGTGCTGGGCTCGCGCATCGGGTCGGTGGCCCATGCGGTCCTGCACCACGCGGCCTGCCCCGTGGCAGTCGTCCCGCACCGATGACCGTCGGCGGACGGCTTCCCCGTCCCTACTCCGGAGCACGTGCCGGGCGCTGTCCCGGCGGCGTCAGCGCGTGACTGGCGATGACCGCGGCCTGGACGCGCCGCTCCACACCGAGCTTGACGAAGAGCCGCGAGATGATGTTCTTGACGGTCTTCTCCGCGAGGAACAGCCGCTTGCCGATCTCCCGGTTGGTGAGGCCCTCGCTGACCATGAGGAGGATCTCCTTCTCCCGGTCCGTGAAGCCGGGAAGCCCGGGGACCTGCTCCTCCTTCGGCGTTTCGCCGCGCATGCGGGCCATCAACCGCGCGGTGGCCCCGGGGTCGAGCATCGACTGGCCGGCGGCCACCGTCCGTACCGCGGTCACCAGGTCGGTGCCGGTGATCTGCTTCAGGACGTAGCCGGAGGCCCCGGCCATCACGGCGTCCAGCAGCGCCTCCTCGTCGTCGAACGACGTCAGCATCAGGCAGGCCAGTTCGGGCATCCGGGAGCGCAGCTCGCGGCACACGCTCACCCCGTCCCCGTCCTGGAGCCGTACGTCCAGGATCGCGACCCGGGGGCGCAGCGCGGGGATGCGGACCAGTGCCTGTTCCGCCGTGCCCGCCTCGCCGACCACGGTCAGGTCGGGCTCGGCGTCCAGCAGGTCGTGCACTCCTCGCCGGACGACTTCGTGGTCGTCGAGCAGGAAGACGCTGATGGGCTCGGTCGCGCCGCTCGCGTTCGTCGCGGGGGAGGGGGCACCGCTGCCGGTCATGACACAACTCCTCGGCCTGGGTTCGTGCCTGGACGCACGAACACCGGCATCCTGCCTCCCGTACGGCCGAACGGACAGGGCCGATCGGCCCTCATCGGCGCTGCCGTTCCGACGGCAGGTACCGGCAGGCCCTCCGGAAGGGGACCTTCGGCCCTGTCCGGAGGGCCTGCCGGGCCCTCCCGGTGGCCTGCGGCACCGGATGGACTGAGGGCACACGGGGAACCGCGCGACTCCACGGAGCCGCACGCAGCGCGGAGGACGCCATGAGGACCGCCCTGATCGACCTGAAGACCGTGGCCCGGGACGACCGGGGCCTGAGAATCGCCCTGGCCGGAGAGCTCGACTTCTTCACGGTGGAGCACGTGGGGCCGCGCCTGCGCGAACTCGCCGAGTCCGGACACCGGAACCTGATCCTTGACCTGCGCGGCCTCTCCTTCTGCGACAGCGCGGGCATAGACCTCTTCACCCGCCTCGACCGCCGCGCCCGTGCGGCGGGAACCCGGCTGCTGCTGTGCGACGTGCCGCCCCAGGTAATCAAGTCCATGCGGGTGCTCGCCGCCGACCGCGACCTGCAGTTCGTCGTCTCGTGATCGCGCAGCCGTCCCGGTCCGCAGCCCCACGGCACATGCGGGAACTGGACCGGGCCGAGGCCCTGGGGCTCCTCGCCACGGTGTCGCTGGGACGCATCGTCTTCACCCGGCACGCGCTGCCCGCCGTCCGGCCGGTGAACCACTTCGTCGACGGCGAGGACATCATCGTCCGGATCCACGAAGGCGGGGCCCTGGGCTCACTGGCGTCCCCGGCCGAGGCCCCCGGGGTGGTCGTGGCCTACGAAGCGGACGTCATCGACCCCGACACGCACCTCGGCTGGAGCGTCGTCGTCACCGGCTACGCGCGCCCGGTGGCCGACGCCGATGACGCCGACCGGTACGCGGACCTGCTGCGCCCCTGGGTCGGACCGCCGACGACCGGCGCGTTGAGGATCCGCCCGGACCTCGTCACCGGATTCCGGCTGGAGGCGGAAGCGTCGCGCCCCGCACCGAGGGCCTGAAGCCGAGGCCCTGAAATCGAGGGCCTGGAGCCGACACGAGCCCTCACCTCAGCCGCCGCCGGGCAGCGGCGCCCGCCACACGAGCCTGCTGCCACGCTGGTTGCCGAACACCTCGTCGCTGACCCGGATCGGCACGCCCGCGCCCGAAGGACATCAGGCGGCGGCCCCGAGGCGGACGGCCAGCCAGTCGAAGACCCGCTGCTCGAACAGGGCCCGGCCCAGGGGTTCGCAGTGCAGGTCCGCGCCCTCCGCCGCCGTGAACTCCACGAACGCCTTCTCGCCCGGCAGGGCCTCGTAGAGCCGCAGCGACTGGCCGGGCCAGAACTGCTCGCCCTCCGGCGAGGTCACCAGCAGCGGCACCGTGATCCGGTCCAGCACCCCCGTCAGGTCGTACCGGCCCATCTCGGTGAGCAGATCGAACGGTGAGTCGATCCCGTAGGGCTTGGCCCGCCACCGCCAGTACGCGGCGAACTCCCCGTCCTCCGCGAGCCCTTCGCGCATGACCCCGTCGAACGCGTCCCGGTCGCCGGAGTCGAACAGCTCGCGCAGCTCCGGCGGGAAGTGGTTCCACCAGCTGTCCACCACGGACACCACACCCGGGTCCGCGACGCCCGCCGCGATCCGGTGCTCGAAGGCGAGCGCCCGGGGCACCCAGTAGCCGGCCTGGCTGATCCCGGCCAACACCAGCCGTCCGGGCGCGATGTCGTCGCGGCCCAGCAGGAAGTCCACCACCGGCGTGATCACGTTCTCCCAGTCCGGGCGGAACGGCATCCGGTGCTCGAACAGCATCGACTGCTGCCCCGGGCCGTCGAAGAGGAGGGCGTTCCAGCCGCGCGCCACGGCCGGCGCGCCGAGCATCGTCCACGCGGTGCTCACCGGACCGTCGCTGCCGTTGTTCACGATCACCGTCGGTGCGTCCGCCCCGCCCGCGGCGGGCCGGAAGAGGTAGCCGGGCAGCTCGGTCCCCTCGTACGGCACCGCCACCCGCTCCGCGGCCGGCTCCCACGCCGCCGCGAACCGTTCGAAGCACTCCCGGTGCCGGCGGAACACCGGGAGGAGCCGGGTCTCGTCGCTCAGCGCGTCGGCGGCGACCAGCCCCGTCCCGAAGTAGCCCGCGGCCCGCAGCCACGCGTCCCGTGCGCTCGTCCCCCGCCCGGCCGCGGACGCCCGTTCGCCGTCCGACCGGACGCGCCGGGCCAGCTCCGTCCAGCCCTCGAACCACTCGCGGCCGTCCGCATCGCGCAGCGCCGAGGCCGTGGCCAGTACTTCGCCGGGATCGGAGCCCTTCTGCCAGGCAGCCCCGAGGAGCACCAGCACCTCGAAGTCGAACTGCTCGTTCTCGCAGAACCGGTACGCCACGATGCCTCCCGGAATACACCACCACCGTACGAGGGCCCCCGGGCGACCGCACGCCGCGCTGCTCAGTGCCGGCCGCGGCGCGCCCACTCCTCGGCCAGCAGGCGGTAGGAGCGGACCCGGTCCGCGTGGCCGTGCGTGATCGTGGTGATCAGCAGCTCGTCCGCGCCGGTGGCCTCCTGGAGCCGTTCCAGGTGGTCGGCGACCGTCTGCGGCGAGCCGACGAACTGCGTCTCCACCCGGTCGGCGACCAGCTCACGGTCCGCGTCCGTCCAGGGCAGGGCGCGGGCCTGGGCGGGCGTGGGGTAGGGGATGGCGCCCTCGGCGGTGCGGATGCTGCGCACCCACGGCGCGTACCCGGCGGCCAGTTCGCGGGCCGTCGGGTCGTCCTCCGCCACGACCACGTCGGCGGACACCGTCACGTACGGCCGGTCCAGCTCCGCGGACGGCTTGAAGGCGGCCCGGTACCCCTCGGCGGCCTCCAGCACGGTCGCCGGGCTGACGTGGTAATTGGCGGCGAACCGCAGCCCGTTGCGGCCGGCGGTCTCCGCGCTGACCCCGCCGCTGCTGCCCAGGATCCACACCTGTACGTCGGCCCCCTCACCGGGGACGGCGTGCGCCTCCACGCCCTCCGGGGTGCGGTACTCACCGCGCAGCAGGGCGAGGACGTCGTCGATCTGCTCGGCGTAGTCCTGAGGCACGGCGCCGGGCAGGTTCAGCAGCCTCTGCTGGAGCGCCACCCGCGGATGGCCCAGCAGGTGCGCGAAGGAGAACCGGCCCGGTATGCGCAGCCCGCCCGGGGTGTACCCGTCCACGACCGGGGTGACGGGCGGCGCGGGCTCGCCGGACCGCGCCGGCGGCGCGCCCGCCGAGCGGCCCAGGCCCAGGTCCAGCCGCCCCGGGTGCAGGGCGTCGATCAGGCCGAATTCCTCGACCGTCGACAGCGCGGTGCGGTGGCCGAGCTGGACGGCCCCGGAGCCGATCCGGATGGTGCTCGTCGCCGAGGCGGTCAGGGCCAGCACCACGGCGGGCGAGGTCCCGGCGACCCCCGGGTTCAGGTGGTGCTCGGCGAACCAGTAGCGGGCGTAGCCGAAGGCCTCCGTCCGCCGGGCGAGGTCGATGCTGTGGTGGAGGGCCTCGGCGGCGGTGGAACCGGACGGGACCGGGACGAGGTCGAGGACCCCGAGGGGGATGCCGGACATGGCCTGGCTCCTTGGAAGTCGGGAAAGGAAGGATCGGGGATCTCGCGGCGCAGCACCGGGGCGATCTCCGACTGGAAGAGTTCGAGCGAGGCGCGGTGTTCCGCCGTGGAGAGCCCGCCCGCCTCGGCCTGGAGGTGCAGGGCGGTGTGGCCGAACTCCCCGTGGTAGCGGTGGACCTTCTCGATCACCTGCTGCGGGCTGCCGATCAGCGCGGAGCTCCGCTCGACGAAGTCCTCCAGGGTCGGGAAGACGGGCTCCAGACCCTGTTGCTCGTGGAAGGCGAGATAGCGCGCGAACGCCGGCCGGTACGCCCGGACCGCCTGCTGCGAGGTGGGGGCCGCGTGGTAGCCGGCCGTGCCCGCGCCGACGACCGCGTGCGCCGGATCGTGCCCGTAGTGCTCCCAGCGCTCCCGGTAGTACCGGATCAACTCGGCGTACGGGCCGATCGGATGGGTGACGTTCGCCGAGAACAGGGGATCCCCGTAGCGTGCCGCGAGATCGACGGACTCCCGGCTCGTGGCACTGCCGTGCCAGACCCGCAGGTTCCGCTGGAACGGCCTGGGCAGCACCTCCGCCCCCGCCAGGGCGGGGCGGAACCGCGGCTCGGCGGTCACCTTGTCCTCGCGCCAGATGCGCCGGAACAGCTCGTAGCCCTCGGCGTTGCGCTCCCACTGGTCCTCGGGCGTCACGTGGAACAGCTCGCGCTGCGCCGTGCCGTTGCCCTTGCCGATCATCAGCTCCAGACGCCCGTCGGAGAGGTGGTCGAGCGTCGCGTAGTCCTCGTACGCCCGCACCGGATCGAGCAGGCTCAGGGTGGTGACCGCGGTGAACAGCCGGATCCGGCGGGTCAGCGCGGCGATGTGCCCGAGCACCACGGGCGGCGAGGACGACAGGAACGGCCGCTCGTGGCGCTCGCCCACTCCGAACCCGTCGAAGCCGAGTTCCTCCGCCAGCTCCGCGGCGGCGACGACCTCGCGGAACCGCTCGCGCGTCGGCGTGAGGGCCCCGGTCACCGGGTCCCGGGAATCCGTGATCAGGGTGACGGCCAGGAACTTCACGAGGCCGCGGCCTCTCGGGCCGGCTCCCCGCCCGGGTCGGCCAGCCCGAGGTGGTCGCGCAGGGTGGTGCCCTCGTAATCGGTGCGGAAGACACCCCGCTCCTGGAGCAGCGGCACCACGGTGTCGGCGAAGACGTCGAGGCCGCCCGGGGTGATGTGGGGGACCAGGATGAACCCGTCGGCGGCGTCCGCCTGCACCAGGGTGTCGATCGCCTCGGCGACGGTGCCGGGGGAGCCGATGAAGGTCTGCTCGGAGGTGGTGGAGATGACGAGTTCGCGGATCGACAGGTTCTTGGCCTCGGCGAGCGCGCGCCACCGGCGGGCTGTCTCCAGGGGGTCGCGGAACTGGCGGACGCTGGCCCGCCCGAGGGCGATGGTGTTCTCCCCGGGCAGGGGGTCGACGTCGGGCAGCGGGCCGTCCGGGTCGTATCCGGACAGGTCGCGGTTCCACACGTGCTCCAGGTACTTGATCGCGGTCTGCCCGCTCACCTGGAGGCGGCGCACCTCGTACGCGGCCTCGTGCGCCTCGGCGTCGGTGTCGCCGAGGACGAAGGTGGCCGCGGGGAGGATCTTCAGCTGGTCGTGGGTGCGGTCGTACGCGGCCAGGCGGCGCTTGACGTCCGCGTAGAACGCCCGGCCCTCGTCGAGGGTCCCGTACCGGCCGAAGATCGCGTCGGCGGAGGCCGCCGCGAACTCCCGGCCCTCGTCGGAGTCCCCGGCCTGGAAGATCACCGGCCTGCCCTGCGGGCTGCGCGGCACGTTGAAGCGGCCCCCGATGTCGAAGTGCGGCCCTCGGTGCGCGAACGCCCCGGCCCGGCCGTCGCGCAGGAAACGGCCCGACGGGGCGTCGGCGACGACAGCGCCCCGCTCCCAGGAGTCGAACAGCTCGTTCGCGGTGGCCAGGAACTCCCTCGCGCGGGTGTAGCGGTCCTCCCGGGGCAGGAATCCGCCGCGCCGGAAGTTCTCGCCGGTGAAGGCGTCCCAGGAGGTGACCACGTTCCAGGCGGCCCGGCCCTCGGAGAGGTGGTCCAGCGAGGCGAACTGGCGGGCCACCTCGTACGGTTCGTTGAAGGTGGAGTTGATCGTGCCGGTCAGGCCGAGGCGGTCGGTGACGGCGGCGAGGGCGGCGAGCACGGTGAAGGTGTCGGGCCGCCCCACGACGTCCAGATCGTAGATCTGCCCGCCCTGTTCGCGCAGGCGCAGCCCCTCGGCGAGGAAGAGGAAATCGAACTTGGCGCGTTCCGCGGTCCGTGCGAAGTGGACGAAGGAGTCGAAGTCGATGTGGCTGCCGGCCGCCGGATCGCTCCACACGGTGGTGTTGTTGACCCCGGGGAAGTGGGCGGCGAGATGGATCTGCTTGAGCGCCTTGCGGCTCATGGTTCGTCCTTCCGGGGACCAGGAGGGGATCAGGAGGCGCGGAGCGCGGACACGGCGTAGCGGCTGGCGGGCCGGTCGAGCCCCAGTAGCCCGCGCAGGGTGTCCGCCTCGTACTCCCGGCGGAACAGGCCGCGCCGCCGCAGTTCCGGCACCAGGGTGCGGGTGATGGCGGGCAGGTCGTGGGCGATGACACCGGGCCGCAGCCGGAAGCCGGACAGGCCCGCTTCCCGGTGCTCCTGGAGCAGGTCGGCGAGCTGTGCCGGGGTGCCGGTGAACACCGGGGCGCCGCCGCCCTCGTACGGGTCGCCCGCGAGCGCGTCGAGCCGGCCGAGGCGGTCGGCGGCCGCCGCGGCGTCCTCGTCCAGGAACACGGTCAGCTCCCCGAACAGGTGCAGCGGCCGCCCGCCCGGCCCGGCCGACTCGCGGAGCTGCCGGACGGCCGTGACCGCGGCGCGCGTCCCGGCCGTGTCGCGGGACGGCAGGAAGCCGATGTCCGCGGCCCGGGCGATGAGGCCGTACGCGGCGCTGTCCGTCGCCCGGGCGGTGACCACGGGCTGACCCTGCGGCGGGCGGGGGGTGATCGACGGCCCGCGGACGCTGAAGTGCCGCCCCTCGAAGTCGATGTAGTGCAGCTTGTCGCGGTCGACGAACCGGCCCGTCGCCACGTCACGGATCTCGGCGTCGTCCTCCCAGCTGTCCCACAGCCGGCGGACCGCCTCGACGTGGTCGGCGGCCTCCTCGTGCAGCTCGTCCTCCTGGAGCGGCACCGGACGGCGCCCGAAGTGCCGTTCCTCGTAAGGGAGTCCGGAGACCTGGACGTCCAGGCCCGCGCGGCCGCGGCTGACGTGGTCGAGGGTCGCGACCGCCTTGGAGACGTGGAACGGCTCGGTGTGGGTGGTCGTCACCCCGGGAACCAGCCCGATGCGTCCGGTCAGCGGGGCGACCCGGGCCGCCGTGAGCACGGCGTCCAGCCGCCCGCGGACCTGGTCCGTCCGCTCGTCCTGCGCTCCCGGCGAGGCCGACTGGAGGGCGAGGGCGTCGTCGAGGGTGACGAAGTCGAGCAACCCGGCCTCGGCCTCGGCGACCACACCGGCCCAGTAGCGGGCCGTGAACAGTTCGGCGGGCCGGGCACCCGTCTCGCGCCAGGCGACCGGGTGCCCGCCGGCGCCGTCGAGCGCGACGGCGAGATGGATTTCGGACACGGCAGATACCGCCTTCCTGTTCGGCCGGAGGGAAAAGAGAAATGAATGCGGAACCGATGAATGCGGCACCGCGGGGAAGAGGCCCTTTCGAAGACGCTACGCGCGATGGCGGTGCCGTACAACGACAGGGACATTAAGGGAGTTTGGCGGGTTTGTTTCCCGGCGCCCGGACCGCCAGGAAGAAGGGCCGGCGGCGCAGCGTGAAACCGATCGACTCGTAGAGCCGGATCGCGCCGGTGTTGGCCGCGGAGGTGTGCAGGAAGGGGACTTCGCCCCGTTCCCGGATGCCCGCCGCCACGGCGCGCACCAGCCGCGTCGCCAGCCCCCGCCCCCGGTGCCCGGGATGTGTGCACACCGCGCTGATCTCGGTCCAACCGGGCGGGTGCAGCTGCTCCCCGGCCATCGCGATCAGCCGGCCCCCGTGGCGGATGCCCAGGTAGGTGCCCAGCTCCACGGTGCGGGGCAGGAACGGCCCCGGTTTCGTGAGCCCGATCAGGGCGAGGACCTCCGGTACGTCGGAGGGCCCCAGCCGGACCGACTCCGGGGCGGGTTCGGCGCGCAGCGAGGTGTCCACCAGCTGGACGCCCTCGATGACGCCGACGGTCTCCCAGCCCTCGGGCGGGGTCAGTACACCGGCGAGCGAGGCGATCCCGCCCCCGCCGACGAGCGCGGCCAGGTCGGCCCAGGAGCGGGGGTCGGCCGGGTCGGCGAGGGCGGCGAAGGGCGAGACGTCCCGGTCGTACCGGGCGGCGCGGGAGGCGTCGGGCCGCAGCCCGCCCGGGTGCTCGGCGAAGGCGGAATGGGCGCCGGACAAGGAAGCCCACGCCGGATTGTCCAGGACGTGCGGGGCGGTCGGGGTGGCCGGCCCTGACGTGGTGCCCGGCCGCGTCGTGGTGGCCGGATGGGTTGCGGTGCCCTCACCCGCGCTCATGAGTTGGTCAGGGGCAGGCCGGGCGGGTTCACCTCGGAAGTGGCGACGGCCTCGTTGGACAGGTTCCAGGCGGCGAGCAGCTGCGGGTACTGGCCGTTCTTGATCAGGTGGTTGACGGCCCCCGCCACCGGTGCGGCCAGCCCGCTGTCCTTCTTCGACGTCGCGGCGATCAGCCCCTGGAGGGTCTCACCGGCCCCGGAGAACGAACCGGCGTTGCGCGTGGGGGCGTTGCCGCTCGCGGTCTGGGTGATGTGGTAGGCGATCGAGGGGTTGGGGCCGAAGTTGAGGTCGATCTTCTTGCCGCTCAGCGCCAGGTAGACGCTGTTGGAGTCCGGGAAGTACTTGACCTCCAGGTCCTTGCCCTCCGACTGCAGCTTCTTCTGCCACTCCAGGAGGATCTTCTCCTGGTTGGTGCCCCGGCTCACCGCCACGGTCCTGCCCGCGAGGTTGCGGTGGTCGCCGCCGAAGTTCCAGGTGCTCTCCTTCAGCGCCTCGAAGGCCAGGTCGTCCTGCCGGTAGGACGCAAAGTCGTACTTCTTCTTGCGCTCCTCGGTGACCGTGACGTTCGTGAAGGCCACGTCGACCTTGCCGCTGTCGATGCCGACGAAGAGGTTCTCCCAGGTGGAGTTCTTGATCACGGGCTTCAGCCCCAGGGTCGCGGCGACCAGCCGGCCGAGGTCCGGCTCCGCGCCCGTGAGGGTCTTCTGGTCGGTGCCCACGTAGGCGAGGGGCGGGAAGCCGGCGGGCAGGGCGCCGACGCCGATGACCAGCTCGCCGCGTTCGCGGACGGCTTCCGGCAGCTGAGCGCGCAGGGATTCGACGACGGGAGCCGACAGCTCGGCCTGCTGGGCGGCTCCGTTGGAGACGGCGCCGACGGTCACCTTGCCCGACGCGTCGTTCCCGGTGGCCTTCGCGTCACTGCTGCATGCCGTGAGACCGCCGGCGAGGGCGGCGGTCGCGGTCACCGCGCCGAGGCCGCGGACGAGTCTGGTGCGCAGGGTGGACTGGCGTTGCATGGCGTTCCTTCTCGCGTGTTCGGAGAGACGGGCAAAGGGGGTGGGCAGTGGGCGGCGGGACACCGCGGCGACGTCAGAGCACCTTGCTGAGGAATTCCCGCGTCCGCGGGTGGGCGGGGCGGTCCAGCACCTGTGCGGGCGGGCCCTGCTCGACGATGCGGCCCTCGTGGAGGAAGACGACCTCGTCGGCGACCTCGCGGGCGAAGCCGATCTCGTGGGTCACGATCACGAGGGTGGTGCCCCCGGTGGCCAGGTCCTTGATCACCGAGAGGACCTCGCCGACCAGCTCGGGGTCGAGCGCCGAGGTGGGTTCGTCGAAGAGGATGACGCCCGGCCGCAGCGCCAGGGCCCGGGCGATGGCCACCCGCTGCTGCTGCCCGCCGGACAGCTGCCGCGGGTAGGCACCCGTACGGTCCCCGAGGCCGACGCGCTCCAGCAGCTCGCGCGCCCGGGCCAGCGCCTGCGCCCGCGGCAGCCGGCCGGTGGCCACCGGGGCCGCGGCGACGTTGTCCAGCAGCGTCAGGTGCGGGAAGAGGTTGAAGTTCTGGAACACGAAGCCGATCCGGCTGCGCTGGGCGAGGATCGCCCCGTCCTTGCGCTCCTTGAGCCGGCCCCCGTGCCGCTGGACGCCGATCAGCTCGCCGCCGACGCTCACATGGCCGGCTTCGGGCTTCTCCAAGTGGTTGAGGACCCGCAGCAGGGTGGACTTGCCGGATCCGGAGCGGCCCAGGACGACGGTGACGGTGCCCGGCGCGACGGTCAGGCTCACCCCGTCGAGGACCCGTCGGCCGCCGAACGACTTGTGTACGCCGTGCACCTCGATGCCGGCGGGTCGTGCGGTGTCGGCGCTGACGGTCGCGGTCGCTCGGCCGGTCACTGAGCCGGTCACTGACCCGGTCATTGGGCCGGTCATTGGGCCGTCTCCTTTCGGAATCGGATCCTCAGGTCCCGCAGGTGGGCCCGGGCCTGCTGGAGGGGCGTGGGCGGCATGGTGCGCAGCGCCCCGCGGGCGTAGTACCGCTCGACGTAGAACTGCACGACGGAGACCAGGCTGGTCAGGATCACGTACCAGACGGTCGCCACCAGCAGCAGCGGCACCACGTCGCCGGGATAGGTGCTCGCCAGACTCTGCACCGAGCCGAACAGGTCGAGCAGCGAGACGTAGAAGACGAGCGAGGTGGCCTTGAGCAGGCCGATCAGCTGGTTGACGTAGGAGGGGACGATGGAGCGCAGTGCCTGCGGGAAGACGATCCTGGCGAACTGGTAGCGCCTGGGCAGTCCCAGGGCCGCCGCCGCCTCGTGCTGGCCCTGGTCGACCGAGAGCACACCGGCCCGCACGATCTCGGCCGCGTACGCCGCCTCGCACAGGCTCAGGCCGACCACCGCGACCACGACGTCCGTGGCGAGCCGCGACTCGTCGAAGGTGAAGAAGGCGGGCCCGAACGGCACCCCGACGCTGAGCGTGGGGTAGAGGGCGCTGAAGTTGTAGAGGAAGAGCAGGACGACGATCAGCGGCACGGAGCGGAAGAGCCAGATGTACGTCCAGCTCACGGACCGCAGGACCACGCTGTCCGAGAGCCTGCCGAGGGCGAGCAGCACACCGCCCGCCAGGCCGAGGACCGCACTGTACGCGGTCACCTGGAGGGTGATGAGCAGCCCGTCCAGGACGACCGGGCGCAGGAACCAGTACGCGAACCGGTCCCATTGGTAGAAGGGATTGGTGATCAGCCCGTGGGAGGCCTGGGAGACCAGCACCAGCACGACGATGGCGGCGACCCACCGCCCCGGCCGGCGGAGCGGGAGGACCCGCTCGGCCGGCCCGGGGGTCCCGGAGGAGCCGGCGGGCGCGGAGAGGAGAAGTGATTCGGTCAAGGGGCACTCCAGCGGCTTCGACGAAGCGCAGAAATGGAAAAGCAGCCGTCATGCCGGACAGGAGAGGCCGCCGATGTCTTTGTCTGCGGCGTAAGCTAGGCAGCCTGGTGAAGGAGTGTCAACGGCCTTGATATCGGGATCCGGGAAAGCGAATGCCGATTTCATCCGCCGTACACATAACGCCTCTTGATGAAATGAAAGGGGTCCGCGGGTTCTTCGGTTCGCGGGTTCACGGTCACTCGAATGCGGCCGCCGCCTTTTGCAGGGCGCGGGCCACGAGCGCCGGGTCGTACGGCGCCTGTACGCCGGGGGTGTAGGTCACCGAGCGCAGGCCGCCGGTGTAGCGGAAGCTGCGGTGGCGTTCGTGGAGCGGCCAGGAGACCGGGGACTTGCGGTCCACGCCCACACTGATGCCCTGCAGCGGCGCCATGCCGACGAGCTGGTGGACGCTGCCCGACCGGCCGGTCTCGATGCCGTCGACCAGGACGCGGAATTCCCAGCGCAGACCTTCCACCGCCTCGGCCCGAGAGGGTGACCGCCCGCCGGCCCGCGGGCAGCGGGCCCGCGTCAGTCTCGTGGAGTTCGCCGTACTCGCTGTAGGCGCTGGGCGTGCCCCCGTCGCGGAAGACGGGGGCGAAGCTGACGCCGTCCGGCTCCTGGGCGGGCCGTGCACGCCATCGGCTCGGGCGCGGCACGCCCGCGAGTTCGAGGAGCGCGGGCGTGATGTCGGTGACGTATTGGTACTGCTGCCGGATCCCGGTGTCGCCGGCGGCCCGCCGTAGTCCGTCGGGCCAGGAGATGACGAAGGGCACGCGGACGCCGCCCGCGTAGGTCTGCCCCTTGTAGAGCCGGAACGGGGTGTTCGAGGCCATGCCCCAGCCCCGCGGGTAGTGCACCAGCCTCCGCGGGCCGCCGATGAGGTCGGTGTCCCGGTCCACGTCCCCGTTCCAGTCGTCCGGGACGGGCTGGTGGACGAAGCGGCCGCATTGCTGAGGATTTCAGGCTGGAGTCGGTGGGTTGATGGGGGCCGGCAGCCCGGCCCCCGGCGTGCCGTGGGCGAGGACCTCGCCCCGCACCGGCGAGCGCGGCCCGGCCAGCCACCGCCGCCGGACCGACCCCGGCGGGCGACGGGATCCCGGGTCTCCGGTGGAGTCCCGGCGCGCCCCGCCACGACGGGCGGCGCCGCGACCGCTCCCGCCTTCGGGACGTCCTCCGCCGGGCGGGGCCGCCCGACCACGTCCTCGGACTGAACCGCTCCGCTGCGCGACGGGGCGGCCCCGGCCTGGCGGAGCCGGGGGCGCGCGAAAGCCCGCATTGTGGCAGACGGGGGCGCGGGGGTCATGCCACGCGTTCCCGGGGCATGACCCCCGGATGCCGCGGGTGGACTAATGAGAGCAACGAACCGGGCGGAACCGCCGCCCGTCCCACCCCGAAGGAGGACAGCCATGGCTGCCCTGATCCCCCTCCGCAAGTCGCTCCTCATCGCCGCCTCCGCCGTCGCCGCGCTCCTCAGCGCCGGATCGGCCCAGGCCGCGTCGAGCTCCGCCCACCTGGCCAACGATCCCTCCGGGGCGAAGGTGCAACGCAGCAGCACGCTCGGAGGGTCGGACCACTCCAGTGCGTATTACTACTACTACGTACAGGCGCGGTAGCAGATGTTGTCTTCCCGTGTGCCGCCCGGCCCCTCGGGGGCCGGGCGGTACGGCAACCGGCGCGCGTTCGAGCGGGACCACCTCGGTTTCCTCCTCGACCAGCAGCAGTACGGCGACCTGGTCCGCTTCGACGACGACTTGTACATCGTGAACTCACCCGCCCTGGCGGAGGAGGTCCTCAAGCACACCAACACCACCTACGGCATCTCCAGCGACCTGCTGGGCGAGGCGACCGACGGAAGCCGCGCCTCCGAAGACCTGGCCCTGTGGATGCGGGCCCGCAGCCTGGCGGGACGCGGCCTGAACCGGACCAGCATGCGCGCCGCCCGGGACAGCCTCGCGTCGACCGTCGTCCGCCACGCGGACACCTGGCACGCACGCGGCAGGATCGAAGCGATCCCCGCACTGGAAGACCTCACCGCCCACCTGATCGCCGAGTTCTGCCTCGGGCGCGAGACCGGCGACGTCCCCGACCTCTTGGCCCGCCTGCAGGACGCGCTGCTGCCCCCCACACTGCCCCTGCCGACCCGCTGGCACGCGCTGCGCCGACGCCGCCGCCAGCGCGCCGGCCGCGACCTAGCCGACGAAGTCTCCTCCCTGATAAGCCGGCGGCGTACGACGAGGCGGGACGACTCGCCCTCCGTGGTCGCGGACCTCCTGAACACCGCGTGCGACGAAGGCGCCCTCACCCACGAGGGCGCGACCAGCGTCATCGTCGCCAACCTCTTCGCCGCCCACGAGACCACCGCCGCCGCGCTCGCCTGGCTGCTGCTCCTCCTCGACCGGCACCCGGAAGTCCGTCGGCGGGTACGGGACGAGGCCGACCGGGAACTCGCCGGCGCGCTCCCCACCGCGGCCGACGTGCCCCGGCTGGCCGTCACCGAAGCAGTCGTGAAGGAGACCCTGCGCCTCTACCCCCCGCTCTGGTTCCTCCAGCGGACCATCGAGGAACCCACCGAACTCGCCGGCTACCCCCTGCGCCCCGGCCAGAAGGTCGCCGTCAGCCCCTTCGTCCTCCACCGCGACCCCCGCCACTACCACCGGCCCACCACGTTCGACCCGGACCGCTGGACCGACCGCGCCGCCAACCCGCTGCCCAAGTACGCGTTCATGCCGTTCGGCGGAGGGCCGCGCAACTGCCTCGGAACCCACTTCGCCACCACCGCCATGACCATCGTCACCGCAACCCTCACCCCCCACTACGAGGTCACGCGATCACCCGGCACGAAACCCGTCTTCCACACGCGCACCATCCTCCAGCCCCACGACCTCACCCTCGACGTCTCGGTCCGTCCCCGCCCACCCGGCGACCGGCCCGGCGACCACCGGCCCGCTGCGGACCCACAGCCCGAAGACCACCGGGCGGCCCGGTGTCCGTTCACCGCCAACACCCCCGCCGCACCGTGACGGACCGGCGTCCCCGCCTCCTCGTCCTGCTTGCTCCGGGCCCGGGGCCGGTGTAGTCCGGTACGTAGCTGCCGGTGCCCTCGGCGCCGCCTTCGCCGGTGCCCCGTTGTCGGAGGTGAAGACGATGACGGTGTTGTCGAGTTCGCCGAGTGCGCGCAGCGTGTCGGTGAGACGCCCCAGGTTCTGGTCGATGTTGTCGACCATCGCCGCGTAGACCTCCATGTAGCGGGCGTAGCGTCGCTGTTGCTCGGGGGACAGCTCGTCCCAGGGCCCTACGTCGAAGCCGGCCTCGGAGTTGCGGTCCGGCAGGGCGGCGCCTTGGGGGAAGAGGCCGTCGGCGGTCTGCCGGGCGAAGCGGGTGGCGCGCAGGGCGTCCCAGCCGCCGTCGTAGCGCCCGCGCTGCCGTTGGATGTCGCCGGGCTTGGCCTGGAGGGGGCCGTGGACGGCGTTGTGCGCGACGTAGAGGAAGAACGGCTTGTCCGGGTCGTGCGCGCGGAGCGACTTCACCATGGAGATGGCCTGGTCGGTGATGTCGTCGGTGTAGTAGTAGCCGTCGGGCAGGTCGTCCATGTCCAAAGGGCTGTTGTCGCGGACCAGCTGGTGCGGGTGGAAGAGGCTGGTCAGGCCCTCCAGTACGCCGTAGTACCGGTCGAAGCCCTTCTGCAGCGGCCAGTTGCGCCGGTCGTCGGCGGCGTTGGACGCGCAGTCGCGGGTGGGGTGCCACTTGCCGACGGCGTAGGTGGCGTAGCCGGCGTCGTGCAGGACCTCGGCCGGCGTGGGGACGTCCTCGCCGACTTCCATGCCGTACCCGGGGAAGCCGGGGTCGGAGTTGGCGACCGACGAGTACCCGACGCGGTGCGGATTGAGGCCGGTGAGCAGGGCGGCTCGGGCCGGGGAACACAGCGGCAGGGTGAGGTAGTTGGACAGGCGCACACCGTCGGCGGCGAGCTCGTCGAGCACGGGGGTGGGGACCTCCGAGCCGAACGGGCCGATGTCGCTGTAGCCCATGTCGTCGACGAGGACCACGACGACGTTCGGGGCGCGGCCCGCGGGCCGGCGCGGCGGCTGCCAGGAGGGCTCCGACTCGGCGAAGGTACGGCCCACGTGTCCGGCGAAGCCGTCGTAGGGATCGCGGCGGCCGGGGGGCCGGGGGTGTCTGTGCTGGTCACGGGTGGTGCTCCTTCGGTGAGCTGGGTGCAGGGGCGGGCGGGCTGCGGGGGAGGGCGCCGGATCTGCGAAGGCGAGTCGGGGGAGCGTGGGAATCAGGGCGCCCGACCCCAGGGGTGGTTCTTTCAGGGGGCGTGGCGGCCGGCCCGGTGCGGCGTGCCGTCGAGGAGGTCCCGTACCAGTGCGGCGACCTGGTCCGCCCCCAGCAGGAACCCGTCGCGCCCGTGCGGCGAGCGGATGACCCGGACCCGGTCCGCGCCGGGGATGCCGTCCGCCAGCTCCTCCTGTTGCACCAGGGGGTGGAGGCGGTCGGAGTCCACCCCGGCCACCACCGTCCGGGCCCGTACCCGGCCGAGGGCGGCGTGCGTACCGCCGCGGCCCCGCCCGACGCCATGGGTGTTCATGGCCTCGACGAGGGCGACGTAACCGGCCGCGTCGAACCGCCGGACGAGCTTGGCGGCCTGGCGGTCGAGGTAGGACTCGACGCCGTACCGGCCTCCGAGCCAGGGCCGTTCGCCCTCCTGGGCGAGGTGGCCGAACCGGGCCTCCAGCTCCCCGGCCGACCGGTAGGTGATGTGCGCGACGCGGCGGGCGATGCCCAGCCCGGTGTGCGGCCCCCGCCCCGGCCCCGCGTCGTGGTAGCCGCCGCCCCGCCAGTGGGGGTCGGCGCGGATGGCGTGGACCTGCGAGGTGGCCCAGGCGATCTGGTCCGCGCTCGCGCCGCGGGGCAGGCCAGCAGCAACAGGGCGGCCACGCGCCCGGGTTGGCCGACCGCCCATTCCAGTGCGCGCATCCCGCCCATGGAGCCCCCGAGCACCAGGGCCCACCGCTCCACGCCGAGCGCGTCGGCGAGTCCGGCCTCGGCGCGCACCTGGTCCCGCTGGGTCAGACGCGGGAAGGAACCGCCCCAGGGATGCCCGCCGGGGCCCGCGGAGGCGGGGCCGGTGCTGCCCTGGCAGCCGCCCAGGACGTTCGGCGCCACTACGAACCACCGATCGGTGTCGAGCGCACGGCCCGGACCGATCAGCGCGTCCCACCAGCCCGCGGTGGGGTGACCGGGCCCGGCGCCGCCCGCGACGTGGCTGTCCCCGGTCAGCACGTGCAGCACGAGGACCGCGTTGGAACGGTCCGGCGCGAGCCGCCCCCAGGTCTCGAACGCCAGCCGCACCTGCGGGACCACACCTCCGGCCTCCAACTCCATTGGCCTCGTGCGCCGGTGCCACTTGCGGTGGCCGGGCGGGTCCCCCTCCCGCCACGCACCCGTGGCGGGAGGGGGACCCGCGGTGGCCCGGGCTGGTGCGTCCGGGTTCAGGACGCTTCCTTCGCTGCGCGGAACCCCGCCTCCAGATCGGCCTTCAGGTCTGCCAGGTGCTCGATGCCGACCGACAGGCGCACCAGCCCCGGGGCGGTGCCCGTGGCGGCCAGCTGTGCCTCGTCGAGCTGGCTGTGCGTGGTGGAGGCCGGGTGGATGACCAGGCTGCGCACGTCACCGACGTTCGCGAGGTGGCTGAAGAGCTCCAGGCCGTCCACGAACCGGCGGGCCCGCCTCGACCCCGCCCCGCAGCTCGAACGCGAGAACGGCTCCGGCACCGCGCGGCAGGTGGCGGCGCCCTGCCTCGTACCACTGGTTGGACGGCAGGCCGCGGTAGTGCACCGCCGAGACCTCGTCGCGCTGTTCGAGCCACTCCGCCAGCGCCCGGGCGTTCGCCCCATCGTGGTGACCGCGTATTCGCCGTCGGGGTGGGGGAAGGGCATGGCCGCATGCTGTCACGCTGGGCCGATCACCGTCCGCGCGGTCCGATCCTGCTGACACCCCACACACTGATCGGGACGTTACGCGAGCAGGGCGGCCGATGCGGAGCCGGCCTAGGCGGTCGGCGGGCCAGGGGGTGTCTCGCCGTTCATGCCCGGCTCGCGGCCTGATCGACAAGACATCCCCTGGGAGTCCGCGTCCGCTCGGTCGGAGTCGCTGCGCAGGACGCAGAACTCGTTGCCTTCGGGATCGGCGAGGACGGCCCAGCCCGAACCGTCGGGGTTGCGGTGGTCGGTGGCGAAGGTGGCGCCGAGGGCCAGCAGGCGGTCCACCTCCTCGTCGCGCGAGGTCTCGGGGCGCAGGCACAGATGGATCCGGTTCTTGACCGTCTTGGCCTCGGGCACCTGGTTGAAGTACAGCACCGGGCCCTCCGCCAGCATCACCAGCGTTTCCCGGTCGCCCGGTTTGACGTCCGGGTGCAGCGGGCGGCCCGTCACCCCGCTCCAGAATCGAGCCAGCCCATAGGCATCCGCACAGTCGACCGCCACGTTCTGCAATACCGAGACCATGCGAGCGAGCCTTACTGATCTTGGCGCCGAGCGCCACCGGATTGCGGGAACAACCAGAGGTTGTTGAGCGTTCATCTTTGCGTGGGGTGTGGGAGGGGATGACGTCCCCGGCCCCGATCCGGTGCCCGCGGTGCCTCAGCCGTGAGGCGACGCGACGCCCTTCCCGCCCCCGCCCCGGACGCCCCGGCCCGCCTCCCCCCGGCCGGCTGGGGCCGCCCCGATCGGCCATCCCCCCCGGCCGGTCGGGGCCCACCCGTGTCCGGGTCCCCGCGGCCGCGCCTACCCGAGGCGGAACCGGAAACCGCTGCGGGGGAGCGCGGGGATCCGGGACAGCGGGATGGTCAGGTCCTGGTCGGGAACGCTCACGTCGAGCCCGGCCAGCTCGGTGACGAACGCCGCCAGCAGCGTGACCGTGATGTCCTCGCCCGGGCACCGGTGCCCGGCGGCCGCGTCGCCGCCGCCCTGGGGTACGAGATGGCGCAGGCTCTCCCCCGTGCCGTAGCGGTGGGGATCGAACCGGTACGGGTGGTCCCACCACTGCGGGTCGTGATGCTGCCCGTACAGGTCGAGCAGGAGCAGCGTGCCCTCCGGGACGGTTTCGCCGCGCCACTGCAGCTCGCGGGCGGCGAGCCCGCCGACGAACGGCGCGAAGGGGTAGAAGCGGCGGACCTCGTGGGCGAAACCGGTGGCGAGGTGCCCCGACGCGTCGTCGCGGAGCGGGTCGCGGTGCTGGGGCCACCGGTGCAGGGCGTGCGCAGCGAAGGTGGCGAACCACGCGATCGCGACGGTCGGCCGGATGATGTTCAGCAGCTCCACGGCCGCCAGGTGCGGGTCGAGGACGGAGCCGTCGGCGTCGCGGTGCCGGGCGACCACGTCGAGCGCACTCCCGTCGGGGGCCGTCTCCCGCTGCTCCCGGACGCGGACGATCAGCTGCGCCAGGGCCTGCTCCTGCCGCCTGCGGGCGTGGCGGGCGCGCAGCTGGCGCGGCCCGGCCGTCGCGAATCCGTCGACCATGGCCACGCAGTCCCGTGCCAGCTGCCCGCCGTCGGCCGCGGTGAGCGGTAGCGGTACGCCGGTCCAGTCGCAGACCGCCAGGGCGAGGACCCGGGCCGTCTCGTCGAAGAGGACCACGGTCTCCTCCGGCTCGCCGCGCCACCGGCCCACGGCCTCCCGCCAGCGCAGGAGGACGTGCTCCCGCAAGGCCTCGACGCCCTTCTCGTCCTTCAGCAGGCTCAGGAACATCGCCTTGCGGACCCGGTGGGCGACGCCGTCGAGGGTGTGCACCGCACCCTGCCCGAAGAGGGTGTCGAGCACCGGGTCCGGGAGCGCGGCCCGCCGCTGGACGTGCTGCTCGTCGTAGAAGAAGGCGACGGCTTCCGGGCCGCGCAGTGCGACCGTCCGGCGGCCGAGGAGGCGCGTGCGGACCGTACCGTCCGCCGAAGCGCGCATGTGGTCGGGAAGCCAGGCGTAGCCGTGCGTCAGCAGCGAGGGGGTGCCGTCGGTCCACACGGACGGAGGGTGCTTGAGAGTCGGCATGGGTGCGGCTACCCGGTGCTGCCACCCCCACACAACGCGCGCCGCCGCCTTCACCCGGATACTGGAACGGGCCGCCTCGGGCCCACTGGCCTACCTCGCCGGTGGAGGGGTAGGCGCGGCGCAGCAGGTGCCGTGTTGCGGCGGCTTCGACCATCGGGAGGACCGATGACCCGACGAGTGCACGAGGTGATGACGCGCAACCCGGTGACGGTGGAGCGCCTGACCTCACTGGCGGAAGCGGCGCGGGTGATGCGGGACGCGGGCATCGGGGACGTACTGGTCGTCGACCAGGGCCGGCTCTGCGGCATCCTCACGGACCGCGACCTCGTCGTACGCGGGCTGGCGGAGGACCGCGATCCCGCCGAGACGACCGTGCAGGCGATCTGCAGCGCAGAACCGCGCACGGTCGGGCCCGACGACCACGTCGACGAGGCCGTCGACCTCATGCGCCGGCACGCGCTGCGGCGCCTGCCCGTGCGGAACGGGAGCGGCGAGCTCGTCGGCATCGTCACCCTCGGCGACCTGGAAGTCGAACGGGACCCGGGTTCGCCCCTCGCTGCCATCGCGGCGGCGGAGGAAGCCCGCCACCGCGACCGGTGACGGTCGAGAGGGCCGGCGCCTGCCCGGAGCGTGCGCTTCCACCCCCCTGCGAGAAGATGCGGCGATTCGAGGTTTGGGTCCGGGGGGAGCGGCCATAAGCGTGTTCACGGGAGTCCGCGGCGGTGAGCGGCGCGGACTCCCGGGCGGACCCGGGCCGCGTGGTGGCCTCCCCCCCCCGCCATCACGCGGCCGGACGCCGTACCGGCCGCGCCGACGGGTATCGAGGGCGGCGCTCCATGTCGTCGGTCGGCCTCACCGGCGGACCGCGAGGCCGTCCAGGGTGAGGTCGAGCAGGCGCTCCGCCTGCGGGCGGTGTTCCGCGCCGGCCGAGGTGAGGGCAATGCCTTCGAGGGCGGCGACGTCGGCGGGCCGGGTGTCGGTACGGTCTCCCCGGCGGCCGCGCACGCGTCCATGAGCGTTGTTCACCGGCAGCCTGGCCCGGCAGGCGGGCGCGGTCCTGGGAATCGGCGACGGCGGCCTGACGGTGTGTTCGATCGCGAAGCGGCCGGCCTTCGCCGTCCTCGTCACGACCATGATCGCCCTCCTGTACTGGCTGTACTGGGCGGCGCCCAACGCCAAGAGCCGCGGATTCAAGTGGGTGACGCCGGGCAGCCTCCCGGCCCTGCTGATCTGGGCGACGGCCTCGGCCGGCTTCGCGTTCTACGTCGCGAACTTCGCCTCCTACAACAAGACGTACGGAGCCGTCGCCGGGGTCGTCGTCTTCCTGGGCTGGCTCTGGATCACCAACCTCGCCGTCCTCCTGGGGCTGGAGTTCGACGCGGAACTGTCCCGGCAGTGCGCGATGGCCGGAGGGCTGCCCGAGGGCGATGAGCCCGCCGCGTGACACCCGTGCGTGGACGCGGAGGACCGGCGGCGCATGAAGCGGTGACCCCCGGGAGCGGGTGCAGGGGCGTTTGCCGGGTAGGCGCGCCTCGACAAGGCGTGTGCACAGTGAAGGGGTGAGACTCCGCATGAGCACGATAGAGCGGCAGACCCACATGGCCGATGAATCCGTGAGCGTGCTCGTCTCGCGCGCCTCGCGGCAGATCTCGGAGCTGGTCCGCGAGGAGATGCAGCTGGCGCGGGCGGAAATGACGCAGAAGGGGAAGCGTTTCGGCAAAGGCGGCGGCCTCTTCGGCGGAGCGGGCCTGCTCGGATTCCTGGCAGCCCAGGCCTTGACGGTGACCTGTATCGCAGCGCTCGCGCTGGTACTGCCCGTGTGGGCTTCGGCCCTGATCATCGCGGTGGTGCTGGCGGTCGTCGCAGCCGTGCTGGCCCTGGCGGGGAAGAAGCAGGTGGCCGAGGCCGGCGCCCCCGTACCGGCGCGGACCATCGACAGCGTCAAGGCCGACCTGGCCGCGATGAGGGAGAAGGCGCAGCGATGACCCACGAACCCGACGAACCCCGACCCGACGCCGACACGCCCACCCCCGACGAGCTGCGCGCACAGGTCGAGCGCACGCGTGACGAACTGGGGCAGACGATAGAGGCGCTGGCAGGCAAGGCAGACGTCAAGGCACAGGCCAAGGAGAAGACCGCGCAGGTCGCCGACCTGATCCACGAGAAGGCAACACACACGGCGCAGCGGGTTAAGGACGCGACTCCGGAGCCGGTGCTGGACACCGCGGGCCGGGCCGCGACGGCGGCACGCGCCAACCCCAAGGTGCTGCTCGTGGCCGGCTGCGCCGCCCTGGTCGTCTTCCTGCTGGTGCGGCGCGGCTGCGGACACCGCTGACAGCCCCGGGGCCGGCGGCCGACGCGGGCGCGGCGCCGGGCCCCCACCCGGTCGGCGGACCAGCATCCCGTGGCGCGCGGGCGCGAGGACTCCTGGTAGACGCCGGACGGAGACCGCGGAGACGCGGAGAACGCGGCGACTGCGGCGGCCAGGGCCGCAGGGCCTGACAGGACTGCCCGGGCTCGCTCGCCCGCGCCGAGCGAGCGCGGCTCAGTCGGCTCCCCCCGGGGAGCGCAGGCGGTCAGCGGGGCGCGGCCCGGCGGCCGAACCAGTGGCCGCCGCTTCACACGCGTCGGCCGGCTGCCGTCACCGACCGCGGGGGCGAAGGCGACCTCGCACGCCGCGACACGCACCGGTCACCGGGCCGGCGCGTCGAGATCCCGCCGGGCCCGGGCGGAACGCCGGGCGGAGCGGCGGGAGCCGGCAACGACCAGGTCAGGCGGGGGCCCACGAGGACCACGGCCGGCCAGGCCGACGACGACCGCTGCGATCAGAAGGGCGGGTCCGGGAACGAGTACCACCGACCGCTCCTTGCCTTCGCGCCCGGGCAGTCCGCCGGACCCGCCCGGCGCCCACCCGGCCCGCGGACGTTGACCCCGCTGATCTCCACCCCTTCGCACGTACCGCGCCCCGTAGTCGAAATGATGCGGAAAGTGACCAGTCGTGTCAGCGTGGTGGAAAGGAGTCCGAGGAAACCCAGGAATCCTTACCCCCTCAGAAGGAGTCTGCCGTCATGGGCGGAATGAAGGACAAGCGCCAGGAACCGGGCAAGGGCCGCGAGGAGCAGCGGCGCCCGCAGGGCCCCGGACAGGATCCGGTCCATCCCGAGCCCCGCCGGCCGTCCCGTCAGCCGGGCCGCGAGGGCGAGTCCCGCGAAGCCGGTCCGCGCGACGAAAGCTTCTGACCCGGAGCCGCTGGGCATCCGCGCTCCAGAGCAGCACCCCACGCACGCAGGGCCCGGCCGGAGCCTGTAGTCACCCCGGCCGGGCCCTGTCACATCCGCGGCGGATCCGCCGGACAGGCGGCAGGACGAACGACGAAGGAGGAACGAGGTACCCGCAGTCAGGCATCCGCGCTGCGCAGGACCTGCCGTCCTGCGCGCGGAACCGGCCCGACATGCGGTCAGACAGAGAACTCGGGGCAGTTCGAAGCCGGTCTTCGGCCCGGCGGGAAGCGGGCATCCATGACGGAGCGCCTCAAACGATCGGGGCTGGTCGGCGAGCTCTTCGCCGAATTCGCCGGCACCATGATCCTCATTCTGTTCGGTTGTGGTGTGGTGGCCCAGGTGGTCGCCGGCGGAGCCCTCACGGATCCCGCGGGCGGCCTCGGGAACCACGACAGCATCGCCTGGGCCTGGGGTCTCGGAGTGACCCTGGGCGTGTACGTCGCGGCGAGGCTGAGCGGCGCTCACCTCAATCCGGCGGTGACCGTCGCGCTGGCCGCGTTCAAGGACTTCCCGTGGAAGAAGGTGGCCCCCTACGCGCTGGCCCAGGTGGCCGGCGCCTTCGTGGCCGCGCTGATCGTCCGCTGGAACTACACCGAGGCGCTGGCCGCGGCCGACCCCGGCCACACCATCAAGACGCAGGGCGTCTTCTCCACCCTCCCGGCCAACGGGAACACGAACCTGCCGGTGACCGAGTGGGGCGCACTGCGCGACCAGATCATCGGCACCGCCATCCTGCTCCTGCTGATCTTCGCCGTCACGGACCTGCTGGGCACGCCTCCCGGCGCCAACCTCGCCCCGTTCATCGTCGGCCTGATCGTGGTGGCGATCGGCATGGCGTGGGGCACCAACGCCGGTTACGCGATCAACCCGGCCCGTGACCTCGGCCCCCGCCTGGCCAGCTACCTCACCGGATACGGCGGGGCGTGGCGAGACCAGTACGGGCAGCTCTACTTCTGGGTCCCGATCATCGGCCCCTTCATCGGCGGTGTGCTCGGAGCGGGCCTCTACAAGTTCCTCATCGGCCGGTTCCTGCCGGACGCCGGAGCGGAGCCCCCCGGACGGGTGCCGGAACCCGAACCGGAACCGGAGAAGAGCTGACCGCGCACGGGACGGACCGGCCACGGCCGTCCGTCCCCGCCGGAACCCCACACGCGGTATCCCCCAGAGGAGGCACACCCCATGGCTGACTTCGTCGGCGCGGTGGACCAGGGCACCACGAGCACCCGTTTCATGATCTTCGACCATGCCGGCAACGAGGTGGCGAAACACCAGCTGGAGCACTCCCAGATCCTCCCGCGCTCGGGATGGGTCGAACACGACCCGGTGGAGATCTGGGAACGCACCAACTCGGTGATCCAGAACGCCCTCCGGCACGGCAACCTCGACGCCTCCGACCTCGCGGCCGTCGGCATCACCAACCAGCGCGAGACGACCGTCGTCTGGGACCCCCGCACCGGGCGCCCGTACTACAACGCCATCGTCTGGCAGGACACCCGTACCGACTCCATCGCCGCGGCGCTGGAGCGCGGCGGCCAGGGCGAGGTCATCCGCCGCAAGGCGGGGCTGCCCCCGGCCACCTACTTCTCCGGCGGCAAGATCCAGTGGATCCTGGAGAACGTCGACGGGGTGCGGGAGGCCGCCGAGAAGGGCCACGCCCTCTTCGGCAACACCGACTGCTGGGTGCTGTGGAACCTCACCGGAGGCCCCGACGGAGGCGTCCACGCCACCGACGTCACCAACGCCAGCCGCACCATGCTCATGGACCTGGAAACCCTCGACTGGGACGACGAACTGCTCGGCTTCTTCGGCATCCCCCGGTCCATGCTGCCCACGATCAACCCGTCCTCCCACCCCGAGGCGTACGGACGGACCCGCACCTCCCGGCCGTTGCGGGAGGCCATTCCCATCACGGGCGTGCTCGGCGACCAGCAGGCGGCCACCGTGGGCCAGGTCTGCTTCGCTCCCGGCGAGGCGAAGAACACGTACGGGACCGGCAACTTCCTGGTCCTCAACACCGGGACGGAACTCGTCCGCTCGCAGCACGGCCTCCTGACCACCGTGGCCTACCAGTTCGGCGACAGCCCCGCGGTCTACGCCCTCGAAGGCTCCATCGCGGTCACCGGCTCCGCCGTGCAGTGGCTGCGCGACCAGCTGAAGATCATCACCGACGCCGGCGAGAGCGAACGCCTGGCCCGCACGGTCGAGGACAGCGGAGGGATCTACTTCGTCCCCGCCTTCTCCGGCCTGTTCGCCCCGTACTGGCGCTCCGACGCCCGCGGCGCCATCGTCGGCCTCGCCCGCTACCACGACAACGGCCACCTGGCGCGGGCCACTCTGGAGGCCATCTGCTACCAGAGCCGCGACGTCGTGGAGGCCATGGAGCAGGACTCGGGCGTACACCTCGACGTGCTCAAGGTCGACGGCGGGGTCACCGCCAACGACCTGTGCATGCAGACGCAGTCCGACGTCCTCGGCGTACCGGTCAGCCGCCCCGTCGTGGCCGAGACCACCGCGCTCGGCGCCGCCTACGCGGCCGGCCTCGCCACCGGTTTCTGGCGGGACACGGACGAACTGCGCACCCACTGGCAGGAGTCCAAGCGCTGGGAGCCCCAGTGGTCCGAGGAGCGGCGCGCCGAAGGGTACGAGGGCTGGAAGCGGGCGGTGGAGCGCACCCTGGACTGGGCCAAGGTCGAATAGCTGCGGAGGCGGCGGCATAAATGAGTTGAGACGAGACGCATCGTCTTGCTATGGTCGATGCATGTCCTTCTACTGCTTCCCCTGAGTCCGGGCACGGCGGCCCCGCCGCCTCCGCCGCCCGTCGACCCTTCACGTCACCAGGGAAAGCACCATGCGCGAACGCGCCCACACCGCCGTGCCCGCTGCCGTGGCACAGCTGTCCGTCAAGGACGTCACCAAGTCCTACGGCACCCGCACCGTCCTCGACCAGGTCTCCTTCACCGTCCGCCCCGGCGAGAAGGCCGCAGTCATCGGCGAGAACGGATCCGGCAAGTCCACCCTGCTGCGGCTCCTCGCCGCGGCCGAGCCGCCCGACACCGGCGAGATCACCGTCAGCTTCCCCGGCGGCACCGGACACCTCGCACAGACCCTCGACCTCGACCCCGGCCACACCGTGCGGGACGCCGTCGACCTCGCCCTCGCGGACCTGCGCGACATGGAGCGACGGCTGCGTGCGGCGGAAGAGGGCCTCGCCGACGCGTCCCCCGCCGAACTCGACGCCTACGGCGAGCTGCTGACCGCGTACGAGGAACGCGGCGGCTACGAGGCGGACGCCCGCGTCGACGCCGCCCTGCACGGCCTCGGGCTCGCCGGGACCACCCGCGACCGCCCGCTCGGCTCGCTCTCCGGCGGCGAGCAGTCCCGGCTCGCGCTCGCCTGCGTGCTGGCCGCCGCCCCCGAGCTGCTGCTCCTCGACGAGCCGACCAACCACCTCGACGCCGCGGCCGTGCACTGGCTCGAAGAGCACCTGCGCGCCCACCGGGGCACCGTCGTCGCCGTCACCCACGACCGGGGCTTCCTGGAGCGCATCGCCACCACCGTCCTCGAGGTCGACCGGGGTGCGCGCACCGTGCACCGGTACGGCGACGGCTGGCCGGGCTACCGCGCCGCGAAGGCGGCCGCCCGCCGGCGCGCGGAGCAGGAGCACGCGGACTGGCTCGCGGAACTCACCCGGACCGAGGACCTGCTCGGAGCCGCCGCGAAACGCCTGGCCACCACCGGCAAGGACCCGCGGCAGGGCTTCGGCAAACACCGCCGGTCGCACGAGGCCAAGCTCGGCGGACAGGTCCGGGCCGTCCGGGAGCGGCTGGCCCACCTGCGGCGCAACCCGGTGGCGGCGCCGCCGGAACCCCTGAGGTTCACGGCGGCGCTGCCCGCGGCGGGCGGCGGGGACCGGAACGCCGCCGCCCCGCTCGCCGAGCTCGAGGGCGTGGCCGTCGGGGACCGGCTGCGCCTCGACGGCCTGCTGGCCGTCGGGCCGGGGGAGCGGCTGCTGATCACGGGCGAGAACGGGGCCGGCAAGACCACCCTGCTGCGCGTCCTGGCGGGCGACCTGGAGCCCGACGCGGGGACCGTACGCCGCCCGGCCCGGATCGGGTACCTCGCGCAGGAGCTGCCCGCCCGCTCCAGCCGGCTGCCGCTGCTCGCCGCCTTCGCGGCCGGCAGGCCCGGGCTGCCGGAGGAGTACGCCCGGCCGCTGCTGGCGCTGGGCCTGTTCCGCGAGGAGGACCTGCACGTCCCGGTCGCGGCCCTGTCCGCGGGCCAGCAGCGGCGGCTGCAGATCGCAAACCTGGTGACCCGCCCGGCGGACCTCCTGGTCCTGGACGAGCCGACGAACCACATCGCCCTCGACCTCGTCGAGGACCTTGAGGCGGCCCTCGCCGCGTACCCGGGAGCGGTGGTCGCGGTCTCGCACGACCGCGGATTCCGCCGGCGGTTCCCGGGAGGGCAGCTGGAGCTGCGCGCCCGCCGAAGGCACTGACCGCGGTCCCGTCCGCGGGCCCTGCGTCGTCCGCGCGGGCGGCGGGCCCGGGGGGCGGGGAGGGAGGTCACAGGCCTCGCCCCTTATGGACTTCTTGCTCCGTATGTCACCCTGGCCCTCAACCGGGTCACCCACCTGCCGCTCGACCCGGGCGACCGACCCCCACGGATGCGCCCATGCCCCTGACGTTCCCGTCCCGAGCCGTACCCGTCGTGCTCGCCGGCGCCGTGACCGCCCTGCTGGCGGCCTGCGGGCCCTCGGCCGCCGCGGGCCCCGCGGCGGCGCCCCGGACGGCCGAGGCGCCCGCAGCCTCCGCTTCCGCCCCCGCCACCGGCCCGGCGTCCGCCCGGCCCGCCCTGCCCGCGGCCTCCGCCGCGCACGCACCCGCGGCCACGCCGGCTCAGGACCCCGTCGACGTCCGCACCCGGGAGTCGACCCTGTCCATACCCTCCGCGGGCATATCCGGGCTGCGCGTGGTGCCGTACGAGGGCACCACCGACGACGCGCCCGGGACCCGCATCCAGGACCGCGGACACGCGGCCAGCCCGTACGGGAAGCAGGGCGGGGTCGGACCCGGCCAGGTGGGGAACTTCCTGGTCACCGCGCACCGCCTGTCGGCCGGCGGCCCGCTGCGGGACCTGCCCGCCGTCGACGAGGGCGACACGGTGACCGTGACGGTGGGCGGGGTGGAGTACACCTACGAGATCACCGCGACCCGCAAGACGTCCTTCCGGTCGCAGCGCTCCCTCGACGAACAGCGGGCGGCGGTCCCCGGTTCACCCGGGGCGACCCCCACCCAGGCCATGATCACCATCTCGACCTGCGCCACACCGGAGGACCACGCCGAGGGCAACTTCTGGAGCGACGCCCAGGGCAACCCCGAGCACCGCATCGACAAGGTCGGCGTCCTGCGCAAGACCACTACGGTCCCCTAGGATGCGGCGCGGCGGATCCGGGCCAGGACCAGGACCGTGTCGTCGGTCGCCTCGTCGGGCAGCAGGTTCGCGATGATCCGGTCGGCGGCCTCCTCCAGCGGCCCGGTCACCGTGCGCAGCTGTTCCCGCAGCGCGTCCAGACCGGTTCCGATGTCCTGGCCCCGCGCCTCGATGAGGCCGTCGGTGTAGAGGGCGAGGACCGCGCCCTCGGGCAGGTCGATCGCCGACGACCGGTAGGGGACGCCGCCCACCCCCAGCGGGATCCCCAGGCCCTCGCCGATGGTCTGGACGGTGCCGTCCGGGTGGCGCAGCAGGGGCGGCGGATGGCCGGCGTTCGCGATGCGGGCGCGGCCGGAGTGGGGGTCGTAGACGAGGTAGAGGCAGGTGGCCAGCTGGATGCCGGCCTCCTGCGCGCACGTGTCGAGTTCGGTGAGCAGCGCCTCGGGGGTGCGGCTGTGGGCGGCAACGGCCTTGGCCGTGATGCGCAGCCGCCCCATCGAGGCGGCGGCCGGTACGCCGTGCCCCATGACGTCCCCGACGACGAGCGCGACCCGGTCCCCGGGCAGGTTGATCACGTCGTACCAGTCGCCCCCGACCTCCGTGATCCGGCTGCCCGGGAGGTAGCGGTGGGCGACGCTCACGTGGGCGCCGGATGCCACGGCGCTGGGCAACAGGGCGCGCTGGAGGGTCAGCGCGATGTCCTGGACGCGGCCGTACAGGCGCGCGTTGTCCAGGCACAGGGCGGCGCGGGAGGCCAGCTCGCCGGCGAGGGTGACGTCCTGTTCGGTGAAGGCCGGGCGGTCGGCGGATCGGCCGAACATGGCGATGCCCTGGACCGTGCCCCGCGCGATGAGCGGGGCGAGGACGATGCCGCCCAGACCGCTGTCGAGCAGCAGGCGGGCCCGGTCCTGGTGGGCGGCCGTACGGGTCGCGAAGGCCTCGTCGACGACGACGGAGAGAGGGCGTCCGCTGCTCAGCATCTGGTGGATGCCGGAGCCCGGCGGGTACGTGACCCGCTCCAGGCCGCCGACCAGCTCGGGGGCGGGCGGCGGGAGGACCGTGTCGGCGGCGATCCGGCGGGTGGTCAGCGGCAGCGCGGGGTCGAACCGTTCGTCCTCGTACATCCACTCGACCATCTCCACGACGGCGCCGTCGCAGAAGTCGGGCATGACGGCGTCGATCAGCTCGCGGGCGGTGACCTCCAGGTCCAAGGTGGTGCCGACCTGGGCCGATGCGCGGTCCAGGAGATCCAGCCGCTGCCGGGCGGCCGTCGCTTCGAGCAGGGCCTGCTCCCGGTCGGTCACGTCGACGAGCAGCCCGCCCACACCCGGCCGCGTGTCCCCCGCGCCGCTCAGCGGGAAGAAGCTCACGGAGCGGACCTGGTCCCGGTCGGGCCGGCCGGGTGTGCGCAGTCCGACCAGCGCGCCGACCAGGGGGTGGCCCTTCTCGGCCACGGCCCGGAGCATGCGTTCGTACTCGCCCCCGTCGGACGTGATCATGATGTCGGTCATGCGCCGCCCCAGGTGCTCCAGGACGGGGAGTCCGTCCATGTCGGCCAGCACCTGGTTGAGGTGGACGTAGCGCAGCTCCTCGTCGAGCATGACCAGGCCGATCGGGCAGGTCTCGAAGAGGGCGTCGAGGAAGACGAGGTTCGTCTTGACCCGGTCGAGCTCGTCGCCCCTGCTGGCCAGGGCCATGACCACGGAGTCGCCCGCGGTCCCGGTCACCGGGAACACCCGGAAGCCGCAGTCGAAGACCCCGGCTTCGCGGTGCCGGGCGGGCATGCGGACCCGCCAGTAGCCGAGGCTCCGCCCGCGCTCCACCAGCTGCGCGGCCCCGCCGGGGGCTCCCGGTGCCGGGTCGGGGAAGAGGACGGAGGCCGGCCGGGAGAGCACCTCTTCGGCCGTGTGTCCGAACAGGTTCCGTGCGCCCGGGCCCCAGTAGCGGATCCGCTCCTCGTCGTCCATGGCGAACACGGCGACCGACACGTGCTCCAGCAGGGACCCCGGCTCGGACCGGATCGGACCAGGGGTGTCGTCGTCCGCACCCCCTGGCCGGTCCGATGGCATCGGAGGTCCCCCTTCGATCGAGGTCTCTCCTCATTGTGCCCGTCATCCGGGAGGCGGACCCGGCGGCGCGCCCCGCGGCGGCCGCCATGTCGTACCGACCGGTAATTCAAGCCAAATATTGCCATGCACCTGACAGGCTCCTGACACTTCAAGGTGGCTGTGGGACGCTCCCGGCACGCACTCCGCACCCCCTGAGAGGCCCAGCGCCTCGCCCACCCCCACCAGTACGTGGCATGGAGGAGCGACCCATGAGGCACACCACGCCCATCTCCCGCACCACACGACTCGCCCGCGTCGCCGGGATCGCGACACTCGTCGTCGCGGCGGGCTTGGCCGGTACCGGCACCGCCCTCGCGTACGGCTCCGCCGCCCCGGCCGCCGACCAGAAGGTCGACGGCGTGATGGTCGTCGCCGGCAACAGCTGTAGTTGGACGAACGGGAGCACCAGCGCCGCCGCCCCGAACGCCCTCACCGTCGACCGCACCACGATCAACACGCCGGGAGGCAACCTCGCCTGCGGTGGCGGCATCGCCGCCACCCTCAACAACAACCCCGCCTTCACGTTCGACGACGCGGCCGGCACGGCCCGGACCGATCTCATCGACATCACCGGGAGGCAGAGCTTCATCTCCTGCCGCTACAAGGCGACGAACATCGTGTGGGACCGCGACGGCACGAGCCGGAAGTACATCAACCGGGCCTTCACCGCGACCAAGGCCTCGGGCAGTTTCCTGTGCCCGGGCTCGGTGACCACCCCGGCCGGGGACGCGTCCATGCTGTTCCGCTGAGCGCACAGAGCCACCCGTCCCACGCCCGGTCCGCCTCCCGGTCCCGTACCGGGAGGCGGACCGGTCAGAGGGCATCGAGGAGCATCAGGACCTCGTCCCGGGTGTCGTCGGGTGCGAGGCGCAGGGCTCCGGGCCAGCGGCCGACCTCGCGCCATCCGAGCCGGCCGTAGAAGTCCTCCAGTCCCTCCCCTCCCCGGGCCGCGAGATGGAGCTGTTCCAGGCCCAGTTCGTCGCGGGCGACCTCCCGCAGTTCCCGCATCAGGGCGGATCCGACCCCGCGGCCACGGAGCCCGGGGCGGGTCTGGAGGTGGTGGACCGTGCCCCAGTGCTCCACGAGCCGGTGGGGATCACGGCGCAGGACGACCCATCCGGCGAGGACGCCGCCGAACGCGGCGGTGACGAGCCGGCTCCGCCGCGGATCGAGGCTGCCGAGGAGTTCGTCCACGACCGGTGCCACCTGTTCGTGGTCCACGGGCGGGAAGGGGAACCCTGCGGCGCCGCCGGAGTTGGTGACCTCCGTCCAGCAGTCGGTCAACTGGTCCCGGAGAGCGGGACGCACTTCGTGGACGTCGGAGATCCGGGCGAGTTCGGGCAGGCTGTCATCCGTCATGGGAAGGAGCATGTCAGCCGGTACGGACGGCGAAACCGCCTCCGAGGGGGGTGGCGGACTCGGCCCGGCCGGGGCTTCCCCGCGGCCGGCTTCTAGACTACGCCGATGATCACACCCGACACAGCGGTCCGCTCCGCCGTGGAGTCCTTCGACGCCGCGATCGCGCAGCACAGCATCTCGCGCCTGGAAGCGGCTTACGAATCTCTCGCCACCCTGCCCGAGGAGACGCTGGCCGAGCATTCCCGGGAGCTGGGACCGCACCTGGCCGCGCAGCTGGGCGGGATGCCGCAGTGGCACGCCGCCGTCTACAGCGTGTTCGTGGGCGCGCTGGTCGAGTGGAACGCGGACGCCGTGGCCTGTGCGCGCCCCCTCCTGGCGGGGCTGCGGGCGAGCATGGAGCAGGCCCTTGAGTTCGCCCGGCTCTGGCAGGAGCACTACGGCGAGGAGGAGGAGCTTCCGGACCCGTCGGGCATGCCCAGTCCGGAACAGCAGAAGGCCTTCGGCGCCGACTACGCACAGGTGTGGCACGCCCCGTACTTCGGCTGGCTCTCGGTGGAACAGTGGGAGCGGGCCGCCGTGGCCGTCCTCGCCGACCCCCGGGTCCGGGCGAGCCTGACCGCCCCCGACGCGCCCGCCGACCGCGACGCGCTGGTGGAACTCACCCGCAGGCTCGAACCGCACATAGGCGACCTGCAGTGCGCACAGCGGGCGCTCCTGCTCCTCGACGACGAACCGCTCCTGGTCCTGGACCGCGCCTCCGGACGGGCCTTCCGCATGCGGATGAGCGGGATCGCCGACAACTACCAGCTCCAGACCCTGCTGGCCGGGGTGCTGATCGGCGGCGGACACCTTCCGGGGCACCTCCCCGCAGACGTCCCGAGCGCCGAAGCGGTCGCACTGAGCACCTCCGCCCCGATCGACATGGACCGCCCGGGCGACCTGCCGAGGACCATGGAGTGCTTCAACTTTGCCGAGCCGTCAGGCCGTTGGATCTGGAGCGCCACGACTCCCGACCGGATTCCCGTGGTCGACGGAGTGCGCCGCCTCGTCCTGGACCCGCCGGTTTTCCGCCACCAGTACCAGGCCGTCCGCTTCCTGCCCCGCGTGCCCGGCAGCCTCACGCTCGAAGCCGTGCTCGAACCCGCCGAGGCGGCGCCGTACTTCACCGGCGTACGGGAGCTGATGTCCTGGCAGGAAGCGGGTCGCTTGGCGGCGGACGGCTACTGACTGCCCCCTCCGCGGCGTCGGTGACGTCGGGATGGTGGTCGGCGAGGCGGGCCGCCGCCGGCGCGTCGTCCAGGAGCGGCGTGCCGGCGGTGCGTTCCGCCGCGCGCAGGTAGGTACCTCGACGCCGTGGACACGGGGGGCCGGTGAGCCCGCGGCGGACTCCCGGGGCCGTTCCTCGACTGGATGCGGCCGAGATCCGCTGGGAGGCTGAGAGCCGCGGTCGTCAGCCGGTCCGCGCCCGTGGACAGCGACGGCATTGCGTGGATCGACCGCACCGTCCGCGTGACCGACGCCCTCAAAGGGCCCTTGGCCAGGGCGTCGAAGCGGTCATCCGGCAGGAGGCCGACGACGGCCCGGACGGCACGGTCGTCGCCTACCCCGCAGACCCGTTCCTGACGGAGGTGCCGCGGACATCTTCCGGGCCGCCGCGGCGCCGGTGCCGAAAGGGCCGTTCGCCGCATGACCCTAAGGTTGGCCCCATGGATCTTCAGGGCGAACTGATCGAGCACCCCCACTCCGTCTACGACCGGCTGCGCGACACCGCACCCGTGTGCCGCATCACCGGCACCGACGGCACCCCGGCATGGCTGGTCACGCGGTACGACGACGTACGCGCCGCCCTCGCCGACCCCCGGCTCTCCCTGGACAAGTCCCGTGCAACCGAAGGAGGTTACCGGGGGCTTTCGCTGCCGCCGGCCCTGGACGCCAACCTGCTCAACATGGACCCCCCTGACCACACCCGCATCCGCAGGCTCGTGAGCCGCGCCTTCACCCCGCGCCGCACCGAGCAGCTCCGCACGCCCATCCGCGCGACCGCGGACCGCCTCCTCGACGCCCTCGGCCCGGCCGGAACCGCCGACTTGGTGGCCGCCTACGCCGCCCCGCTGCCGATCGTCGTCATCTGCGACCTGCTGGGCGTGCCGGAGGACCGCCGCCTCGACTTCCGCACCTGGACGGACGCGCTCATCACCCCGGACCCCAGCCGGCCCCGCGCCGCGAAGGAAGCGGTGGTGGCAATGCTCGGCTTCTTCACCGAGCTCATGGCGCACAAGCGCAGCCGGCCCGGCGACGACCTGCTGTCCGACCTGATAGCCGTCCGGGACGGCGGCGGCAGCGACGGGGACGGCGGCGGCGACAGCGGCGGCGACCGGCTCAGCGAGGACGAGTTGATGTCGCTCGCCTTCCTCATCCTCTTCGCCGGGTACGAGAACACCGTCCAGCTCATCGGCAACGCGATCCACACGCTCCTGGAGCACCCCGAGGAACTCGCGCGCCTGCGCAAGGACCCGTCCGGCCTCCCGGCCGCCGTCGAGGAACTCGCACGGTACGAGGGCCCGGCACCCCTCGCCATCCGCCGCTTCCCGACCGAGGACATCACCATCGCGGGGGTCACCGTCCCGGCGGGGGAGACGGTCCTGCTCTCGCTCTCCTCGGCCAACCGCGACCCGGCCCGCTTCCCCCGCCCCGGTCTCCTCGACCTGGACCGAGACACCTCGGGCCACCTCGCGCTCGGCCACGGCATCCACTACTGCCTCGGCGCCCCCCTGGCCCGCGCCGAGACCGAGATCGCCCTGGCCGCGCTCCTGGAGCGCTACCCCGTCCTCGAACCCGCGAGCCCCGCTCCCCGCTGGCGGCCCTCCCTGCGCGCCCGCGGCCTGACGGAGCTCCCGGTCCGCTACGAGACGGCGCGCTCGACGCACTGAGCCCCGCCGGGGCGCCGGCGCCGTGACCCGGATCACCCCGAATCGAAAACCCGCAGGCCGAACCGGGCGTCTATCAGGCGTGAGATCAGTCAGGGCGGCGGCGCCGCACGAAGTGGACGAGGAACGTCTCGTCCGGCTCGTGGCGAGGGGCGACCGTGCCGCATTCGAGGAGTTGTACCGGCGCACGTCGCCGTGGCTGGCGGTGCGCTTGCGCCGCCGCTGCGCCGACGAGCAGATCGTCGCCGAAGTCATGCAGGAGACGTACCTGGCGGTGTGGCGGGCGGCCGGCGCGTTCGCCGGGAGCGCCGCGGGCGGGACCGCCGTCGGCTGGGTGTGGACGATAGCGGCGCGCCGCCTCGTCGACGCCTTCCGGCGCCGGGCCCACCACGCGCAGCCGCCACCCGCCGCGGCCCCGCAGCCGGTGGCGCCGGCGGCCGAGGAGGAGGCGCTCGCCGCGACCGTCGGCTCCGACGTCGGCGACGCGCTGCGGCGCCTCGCGCCCGAACTCAGACAGGTACTCCAGGCCATGGTCCTCGACGGGATGTCCGTCCGGGAGACCGCCGTTCTGCTCGGACTGCCCGAGGGCACGGTCAAGACCCGCGCCCGTAGGGCGCGGATCGCCATGAGGGAGGCGCTGTCATGAGCGCGGAACACGCCGCGGCGCGGATCGTGGACGCCTATGCGCGCGGCGACGAGGACATCGCCGCCGACGAGTTGTGGGCACTGGAGGCCCACCTGGAGGCCTGCCGGGTCTGCCGTGACCGGCTGGCGGCCGCCGTGGTGGAGCAGGCACCGGCCGTGACGGCGCTGGTCGACACGGTGTGGTCCGGCCTCGAAGCCGAGCTGTCCGCCGCCCCCGCCGTGCCGCACGCGCGACGCCGCCGGCCGGCCGGCCCGTCGGCCCGCCTGTCGCGGCGGCTGTCGAGATGGCTGACGCCGGCGATGGTGCCCTGGCTGGCCATGACCGCGACCGTGACGGTGCTCGCCCTCGTACTCGACCTCGCGGGCCCGGGCACCGGCACGGACGCCGGCGAGGTGTCGCTCGTACTGCTGCTCGCCCCGGTCCTGCCCGTACTCGGCGTCGCGGCGTCCTGGTCGCGCGGCCTGGACCCCGCGTACGAACTGACGGCCTCCGCGCCCCGGGCGGGGCTGCCCCTGGTGCTGCGGCGCACCGCCGCCGTCCTCGCCGTGCTCCTCCCCGTCCTGCTCGTCGCCGGATGGGCCACCGGGGTCATGTTCGCGCAATGGCTGCTGCCCTGCCTGGCCTTCACCTCCGCGACCCTGGCACTCGGCGGTGTCGTCGGCGTCACCCGCGCCGCCGTCGCCCTCGTGGCCGTGTGGGCCGCGGTGATCGTGGCACCGACCGTGGCCGCCGGCCGCGCCGCCTTCGCCCTCCAGAGCGCCGGACTGCCCGCATGGGGCCTGGCACTCGCCCTCGGCACCGCCGTCGTCATCACCCGCAGGGGCGCCTACTCCGTACTCGGAGCCCATCGATGACCAACAGGAAGGACCCCCACACCATGCGCGCGGTGAACGCCGCCGACCTCGCACCCACCGCCTACGCCTGGGAGATCCAGGCCCGCGGACTCAAGGTCGCGGTCGGCAGGAACCGTACGGCCGTCGACGGGCTCGACCTGTCGCTCGGCACCGGAGTGCACGGCCTGCTCGGCCCCAACGGGGCGGGCAAGACCACTCTCATCCGGGCGCTCGCCACCGTCCTGCGCCCCGCCGCCGGCACCCTGGAACTGCTCGGCGAGTCCGTCGGCGGCCGGGGCGGACACCGCGCACTGCGCCGCCGGATCGGCTACCTGCCGCAGGAGTTCGGCTACTACAAGCGCTTCACCGTGCGCGAGTTCGTCGAGTACATGGCCTGGCTGAAGGAGGTGCCGGAAGCGGACATCCCCGGCGCGGTGCAACGAGCCGTGGAACGGGTCGGCCTCGCGGACCGCGCCGACCACCGGATGAAGACCCTGTCGGGCGGGATGGTCCGCAGGGTGGGCATCGCCCAGGCCATCGTCAACGACCCGAAGGTCCTCCTCCTCGACGAACCGACCGTCGGCCTCGACCCGGCGCAGCGGCTGCGCCTGCGCCAACTGCTCCAGGAACTCGGCATGGACGCATGCGTGGTCGTCTCCACCCACCTGGTCGAGGACGTCGCCGCCGCGTGCACCGACGTCGTGCTCTTCGCCGAGGGCCGACTGGTCTTCCAGGGCACCCCCGACCAGCTCGCCGCCGCGGGCGGCCCCGAGCACGTCGGCGACAGCCCGCTGGAGCGAGGCTACTCGGCGCTCCTGCTCGATCCCGGCCAGCTGAGGGGGAAGTGGTGAACTCCCGCGTCCTGCGCACCGAACTGCGGCGTTCCGTCGCCCCCTGGGCCGCTCTCGTGCTCCTCGCGGCACCGCTGGCGCTCCTCTACCTGATCCCCGGACTGTGGTGGACCGGCACCGCGCGCTGGACGGCCCAGTGGACCTCCATGGCCCTGTGGACCCGTTCCCTGCTGATCCTGCTGTGGCCGGTCGCCGTGGGGCTGGGGGCGCTCCAGGGACTGCGCGACCACCGCTCCGGGACGGGCGAACTGCTGGCGAGCACGCCGAGGCCCGCCCGCCACCGCGCCGCCGCGCTCGCCGGGGCCACGGCCTTGACGCTCACCTGCGCCTTCGCGCTCGTCGTCCTCGTCGGAGCCGTCCAGGTGCTCGCCGGCACCGGTTACCCGCACTTCGGCTGGCTGCCGATCTCGCTGGTGGGAGCGCTCTCCCTGGCGGCGGGGGCTGTCCTGGGCATGGGGATCGGGCGGGCCCTGCCCTCGGTGCTGACCCCGCCCGTACTGGCCGTGGGCGCACTGGTGTTCACCAACGTCCTACGCGTCTCGGACGAGACGGCGGTGCCGCAGGCCGCCGTCCCCAACCGCCTCTCGCTGCTCTCACCGGCGGTGGCACAGGTACGCGAGGTGCTGTTCACCCTGTCCGCCTCCGTGCACGTGGGACAGACGCTCTGGCTCCTGGGCGTGGCCGCGACCGGCTTCGCGCTGCTGGCCGCGGCGACGCCGCGCGCCCGGCTGCTGGCCCTGGCACCCGTACTGGCGGGCGCGGTGCTCGCCCTGCTCGTCCTGCCCTCCGACCCGCGCCGGACGTACGTCGTCGACGAGGCGGCCGCCCGCCAGGTGTGCGACGGCCCGGTGTGCGTGACGAAGACGCACCGGGCGCGGCTCGCCGACCTCACGGGCCCCGGCCGGAAGGCCCTGCGCCTGCTGCACCAGGCGCTGGGTGACGGGGCGCCGGTCGTCATCCAGGAGGGCACCACCCCGCGGGAACTCGGCGCCGTCCCGGAACGCTACGACGGCGTCCTCGTGGTCGACTTCGACGACGGGACGATCGCCGGAGCGCGCGGCGACGCCCTGGTCAGGGCCCTGGTCGCCCAGGGCATGGCCCCGGTCTGCCGCCCCCGCAGCGACCGCGAGGGCGGTCCGGCCGTGGAGACCGCCGCGCAGAGCATCGCGGCGGGCTGGGTCCTCGGCGACCTCCTGCCCCTCGACGGCAACGGCCACTCCCGGGCCGAACAGCTCACCCTCGCCGAACCGGTGTGGCGGGAGCTCAAAGCACTGCCGCGGGAAGAACAGCTCGCACGGATCAACGCCATGCGCGCCGCCGCGGTCGGCTGCGAGGGCGACCCGCTCGGCGCACTCGCCGGAGAGGGTGAGTCGCCGTGAGATGGCTGGTGCTGTACGCGCGTTCGCGGCAGGTGCCCGCGGCGCTCGCCGCAGCGGTGACCGGAGCGCTGGCGGTGTGGGCCCTGGCCCGGGACGGCGCCGCCGCCCCCGGCGATCCGCGGCCGGCCGCCCTCTTCCTCGCCATCGTGGCCGCCGCCGCTTCGACCGGACTCGGCGGACAGGACCTCGCGCTGGACCGGACGGCCGCGATCCGCTGGTGGACCCGCAGGACGGCGCACGTGCTGCTCGCGGGCACGGCCGCCTGCGCGATGGTCCTCGGGCTCCGGGCCGTGGGCGAGGACCTGGCGGCCACCGCGTTCGTCGTCCGGGACGCCGCCGGGCTGATGGGACTCGCCGCCCTCGGGGCGGCGGTGTGCGGTGCTGCGTACGCCTGGACCCTGCCCGTCGGGTGGCTGGCCCTCTCGTCGTTCTCCCCGCCCCTCACCGGCGTGCCGATGGAGGTCGTGACCTGGATGCTGCAACCGCCCGGTACGGCAGCGAGCACCTGGACCGCGCTGACGATCACGGCTGCCGGTACCGCCGCCTACGCGGTGACCGGGCCGAGACGGCGACCGCGCCGCGGCCGCCCCGGGCGTTGTCAGCGGCTCCCAGTAGGTTGGTGGGGCCCGCTCGGTGAGGTGCGGGCGCCGATGCACCACGGGGGTACGACGCCATGGATCCGACCACTGCATGGAGGGCTGCCGGGGACCACGAGCTGACGCTCGATGTCCGGAGCGGGCCGAAGCCCGTGCTCCGCTGCCGCACGGCGGCGGGGCGCGAGCTGAAGAAGGTACCGCCCGCCCTCAAGGCCGAGCCGCTGGTGCAGGAACTGACGGCGCTGGCCGCATGGATCGGCGACCACGCCGACCTGACGCTGGCGAGCGTCGAGCGATGGATGACCCAATCCCTGCCGGTGTCCGCGGCGTTGATACGTCAGGTGTGGCCCGACCCGTACTGGCAGCGGGCCCTGCGCCACGCGGTGATCGCGCCGTACGGCGGGGCGGAGGGCCCGGACGTACGGCGTGCCGGGGTGCTCACGGGCATCGCGGCGGGCCCGGCCGGTCCGCTGCTGGTGACGGGACTCGACGGGGAACGCGAGCTGCACGACACCCTCGTCGTGATCCCGCACCCGGTGCTCCTCGACCCGCGCGGCACCGGCCTGCTCGGACGCTGGCACGGGCTCCTGGACGCCCTGGGCGGTGAGCAGGGCATCGAGCAACTGCACCGCGCGGTGTACGTACGCCCGGACTGCTCCCCGGCGCCGGCAACGGACACGGGAGGAACGCGGAACACCCGCGACGGCATCACCGTCTTCCACGGCGCCGCGTACGCGTCCGGCGCCCGGTTCGAGCGGCTGGTCGCGCGGTTCGGCGGACGCATCGGCGGGGAGCGCGCCGGCTTCACGTTCCCGCACCGGGGGAGCGCCTACGGCATGGTGGCCGATCTGCGCCACCAGGGCCCGGCGGCGCCGGTGAGCCTGCACGACTTCCGGTTCACCGATGCCCGGGGGCGGCAGGGGCCGGGGACGTACGACGCGGTGCCCCGGCCCGTCTGGTCCGAGGGGATCAGAGCGATCGCCACCCTCTTCGACGAGCGGGACCCCGGCGAGGGGCGCCCGGCCGCCGCCCTGCCGGCCGACTCGTCCGCCGGCTACCAGTCCTTCCTCGTCGAGTGCGCCGCGTACGCCGCGGCCGGGGCATCGCAGGCCGATGCCCCGAAACCGCGCCCCTCCGCCGACGCACGCCAACTCCTCGACGCGGGCGCGGTGCTGGCCGGCGAACCCGCCGGCCCGGGCGAGGAGCCGCTGACCGCGCGCCGCTACGGATCGCCGCTCCTGGAGGAGGGCGGTTGGTTCGTACGGCTCGTCGTGGCGCGGGCGGTCGGGGCGCACGACGCGGTGGCGCGGACGCTGGGCCTGGAGCCGGATGCCGGCGGGGCCACGCCTGTGGGCAGGGCGTCGGTACGGCCCCTGGACTTCCTGTCCCGGGTCTGCCGGGTGCACCCCGGGCTGGCACGACAGGCGATGGCGCTGCTCGCGCCGCTGCGCACCTGCGCGACGACGGCCGAGACGAAGCCGGGCCGGGCGGCGGCCCAACTCCGCGCGAGCCTGAAGAAGCTGACCGCTGATCACCCCGCGCTCCTGCCGCACGCCCTGGACGAGGGCGCGCGGATCGTGGTCGCGGCGGGCAGCGTCGCGATGGCACGACCGCTCTACGCGGAGGCACGGGCCGCCGAGAAGCAGTTGGGCGGGATCGACGAGTCCGCGCTGCGGGAAACCGTCTCGGAGTTCGGCGTGCTCGGCGTCGTCGACGGGAAGCTGCTCGGGCAGCACCGGGACGACATCGCCGCGCGCACGTCGGCGAGCGAGGCGTACGAGGAGCACCGCAGGCTCGTGCTGGACTGGTGCCGCAAGGAGAGCGGCATTCCCACGTCCTTCGTCCGGGACGGGGTGACCCGCTCCCGGCCGCGCGGCATCCCCGCGTCGTTCGCGGTCGAGCTGGCCGAGGGAGCGGGCAGCGGTCCCCTGGCCGCCGACGACACCAACACGGAGATCTTCCACCTGCTGCTGCGGGGCGGAGGACTGGAGAAGGCCGCGGCATCCGTGTGGGAGGCATGGGCGGCGCCGCTGGAGCGGGACCTGGCGGAGCACCCCGACACGGCCGGACACCTGCGGACCCACCTGCCGGAGCCCCGTGGCTCCTCGGCCGCGGCGAAGACCGCGGCCGCCGGGGCATGGCTGGCGCTGCTGGCACGCACGGGCCTGCTGGAGCCGTTCACGGGCGGGACGCCAGCGGCCTCCGCCGAGTCGGCGAAGGCCGCGAACGCCTGGCTGACGCTGTTCCTCCGGCGGTACGCCGGACTACGACTGCCCGTCGCCGGCCTGGAGCCGGTGGTGGCCTCGATCGCGGCCCGGATGCGCGAGGCGGGCGAGAGGCGTGAGCCCCTGCTCGGGCTGCAGAGCGAAACGCTGGGAGGCGACTTCCGGTCCGTCGGTGTGGACCTCGGGCTGCTCGCCCTCATGAAGCGGGTCGGCATGCCGTTGGACGAGCCGGCCGAAGGCGGGCGCGTCTGGGCGCTCCAGTGGATTCAGCGGCGGGGGACCGACGGTGTCGAACCGGTACTGGCCGACCCGGCCTTCCGGGAGCCGATCCGCGGTGAACTGACCGCCCCCGTACGGGGAAGCCTCGGGTACACCGTCACCCGGCACCACCTCACGCCGTTCCCGAAGGTCACGAAGAAGGTGGCCGCGCTGGAACCGCTGCGGGAGTTGATGGCCGGGATCCTCGACGAGCGTGCGCTGCGCCTGCGGACCGGCGGCGAGGACCGGCTGTTCGCCCTCCAGGACCTGCTGCTCCATGTGGAACCGTTCGTCGTCGCCGGGGCGGCGAGTCACTTCGACGCCCACGTCCGGCTGGCGCTGGCCGTCGAACCGGCCGCCCTGCTGGCGGACACCCTGCGCGCCGGCTGCCTCGCCCACGGGCACGACGGCGACCGGACGGCCCCGTGCGGGGTGCGGGAGGCCACCGCCGACCACGCGCGGGAACTGCTGGAGTCGGCGGACGCCGCCGTACGCCACCGGCATGCGCAGATGTTCGCCGTCGAGCCCGCCACCCGCCGGAGCCGGTACCTCGATTTCCGCGAGGGGACCCCGTTCGCGCAGGACCTGCTGCCCGTCATCGAGAAGACCCTGCCGCACATCGCGGACGACTCCTGCCGGTCGCGGGCCCTGGGGCTCCTACAGGGCGTGCTGTGGTGCGAGACGTGGCAGGCGACGCTCCGCCGGTTCGTCCGGTGAACGGGGCTGCCGTCCGCCGCGGGACGCGTGTCTGGAAGGATCCGGTGGCATGATCGCGAAACCTTCCGACGACCTGGCCGCCGCCTTCGCACGCCTGGGCGGCGAAGACGACGGACAGGTGTGGAGCGACCTGTGGGACGACCTGTGCCACCTGAACTGCGTCGACGACGACAGCTTCCTCGCCCTCCCGTACCTGGCCGCCGTCTCGGCCGGCCGCGCCCCCGGGGCCCCGCACGAGGCCGTCTCGATGGCGGGCCTGATCGTCTCGGCGGCGGACGAGGCACAGGCCGCGCGCTACGCGGAGGAGATCGCCGTCTTCCTTCGGACGGCCGGCCGCCTGCTCGGCGAGGCGGGCGACGACGCCGCGGCCTTCGTCTACCTCCTGCAAGGCATCCTGGCCTTCGAGGGCGAGCGGGTGTGGAGCCCGGGCCGTCTGGAAGGCCTGTTCACGAAGGAGTACGAAGTCGACTGCCCGGCGTGCTCGTCGACGCTGTTCGTCGCCTTCGGCGAGTACGGAACCTTCGCCTCGGCAGGTGACTACGTGACGTCCGATCCGGTCAGGGCGGCACTGCTGCCCGCGGACCCGGCCGCCCTCGACTCGCTGCCGGCCCGCCTGCACCGCATGGCGACGGAGGCGGGTCAGGCGAAGGTCGCGCACGGTCTGACGTACCTCTTCGGCCGGGCGACCTGCCCGGACTGCGAGGAAGTCTTCGCCGTGTCGGACCAGGTCCTGGAGACGTACTAGAAGGTGCGCGAACCGAACGGAGAGGTGTCCATGCAGAGACGTCACGCGGTGGTGGCCGGGGCCGGGATCGGCGGCCTCACCGCCGCCGTCGCACTGCACCGCCGCGGCTGGCGGGTCACCGTCTGCGAACGCGCCCCCGAGCCCCCCACCACCGGTGCCGGCATCGGACTCGCCCCCAACGCCCTGCGCGCCCTCGACAGCATCGGCGTCGACGCGGCCCGGGCCGCCGGCAGCGCCGTACCCGCCACGATGGGCGTACGCCGCTCCGACGGCCGGTGGCTCACCCGCGCCGAGACCTCGTACATGGCGGCCCGCTACGGCATGCCGCCGATCGCCGTACCGCGCCCGGCCTTCACCGCGGCCCTGGCCGCCGCCCTGCCGCCGGAAGCCCTCCGCTACGGCACCACCGTGACCGGCGTGGTCGACGCCGCCGGCCGCCCGACCGTGCGTACGGCCGAGGGCCCGGACCTTCCCGCCGATCTGGTCGTCGCCGCCGACGGGATCCACAGCCCCCTGCGCCGCGCCTGCTTCCCCGAACACCCCGGCCTGCACTACATCGGCGAGACGGCCTGGCGGACCCTCGTCGACGCCCCGGACCTGCGGATACCGTCCATGAGCGAGACGTGGGGGCGGGGGGAGCGCTTCGGCGTGACACCGCTCGCCGACGGCCGGTACTACCTCTACGCCACCGCGGTCGTCCCGGCCGGCACCCGGCCGGCCGACCCCCGCGCGGAACTGAGCCGCCGCTTCGGCTCGTGGCACGACCCGATCCCGGCCCTGCTGGACCGCGTCGGGGGCTTCGACCCCGCCGACGTCCTCCAGAACGACCTGTACGACCTGGCCGCCCCGCTGCCCCGCCTGCACCACGGCCGGATCGCCTGGCTCGGCGACGCCGCCCACGCCATGGCCCCCAACCTCGGCCAGGGCGGCTGCCAGGCCATCGAGGACGCGGTGGTCCTCGCGCACCTGCTCCCGGCCGGAGACACCGGCGACAGCGCCGACTCCGGCGACACCGTACCGGCCGCCCTCGCCGCGTACACCGCGGCCCGCCGCGACCGTACCGACGCCGTTCGCCTCCGTGCCCGCCGCGTCGGCCGCCTGGGCGCCCTGCGCAACCCGTTCGCGGCGACGGCCCGGGACCTGGCGGTCCGCGCGATTCCGACGCGCCTGGCCCTGCGGGGCATGGACGACCTCTTCAACGGCTTCCGCCTCCCCGGTGCGACGCGGGTCACGCCAGGGTGACCCGCATCCTGCGCTCGGCCAGGACGTCGAGAACACAGGCGAACAGGTCGTAGGGCCGGCCGTCCGGCGTCAGGGCATGGGACAGGTGCTCGCGCGCCACGGCGGAGTCCCGCCAGAGCAGCGTTTCCGGGCCGGAGCAGCCGAAGCCGCCGCCCAGACAGTCGGCAAGGGCATGCAGATTGGCGCCGAGGTAGCCGCCCGGACCGTTGACCGCCTCACCGAGCGCGAGGTAGAGCCCCGGCACGTCCGTGACGTGCCGGCCGTCCAGCTCGTAGGCGTGGCCCGGAGGCCGGGCGATGTCCGCGTGCGGGCGGGGCCTTCGCAGGACGTGGTCCAACCAGGCCCACCGCTGCCGCGTATCGAGGCCGGCCCAGGTGCCGGTCGTCCGCGGCACCCCGGCGAGCCAGCGCTCCCACAGCGGCCGGGCCGACTCCGGAACGGGCTCGGAGAGCTTGCCCTCCAGCTCCAGGTCGATCAGATCCGCGCCGGGCGCGGACGGGCGCCAGCCGCTGACGGTGGCCCACAGCAGCAGTTCCGCGAACGGCTCGCCGCGGTCGTCCCGTACCTCCAGGGCCGCTTCACCCAGGTCCAGTGTCGACCGGGTGGCCGTCTCCAGGGCCCGCCGCAGCTCCTCACCCGGGGCGAGCCCGCGCAGGACGATCGGAGGATCCGGGCGCCTGGGCGGCAGGGCGCGGGCGAACCCGCGGCAGGAGCCCAGCCGGCGCCGCCCGTCGTGCAGGAGGACAGGGCCGTGGTGGTCCTCGGGCGGTCCCGGACGGCCGTCGAGGCCGGTCAGGACGAGACCGTCCGCCCCGGGGTGCGGTCCGAGGCTCTCGGCATCCTCCAGCAGCCAGGCGTCGAACGCCCCGTCCTCGGGAACGAACCACACTTCACGGCCGATCCAGCCGCGCACCCCGGGCCCCTCGGGCTCCCCGGGCCCCTCGGGCTCCCCGGGCCCCTCGGGAGTCCAGCCGAACAGTTCGTACGTCTCGCGCCCGGTCTCCCCGAACAGCCCCTCCACCTCGGCGCAGGTGCCCCAGGCGTGGCCCCGTTCCGTGTCGGTGAGGGTGTACCGCGCTCGCCCGCGACGGGCCTCGTTCTCATGCACGACGGGAATCTTGCCCCGTCCCACCCCACCGCCGTGCACCGGGCGTTGTCAGTGCCGGGGCCTACTCTCGGCCCCATGCACAACGCGACGACGACCGATGGGGAAGCGGCGAACCGGACCGCTGACTTCCTGCACCTGGGAAGCACCTTCCACACGTACTACGAGGGCTGGTCCGCCCGCGTACAGGCCGAACTGGCCGCCGGCCGCAGCATCCCGCCGGCCGCGGTCGCCACCCTCAGGCGCAGCGCGCTCGTCTCGTACGCCGTCGCAGACCTGTCCGCGGCCCTCGGCCAACTGGACTGCCCCGCCCTCAACACGGGCGAGCCCTGGGCGGACGAGGCGACGGCCGACGGACGATGGGAGCCGCTGCTCGCCCATGCCGTCACCGCCACCGCGGCCCGGCCCACCGCCAAGTGGGAGAAGACCGCCCGCGCCCTCCTGGCGGAGACGGCCGCCGACCCCGACGAGCTGCGCCGGTCGGTGCTCCGCTGGTTCGGCCTCGTCGGCCGCCCCCGTACGCTGGAACTCACGGACTCCTGGTACGAGAAGCAGCTCGACCCGCACAACGCCAACGCCCTGCGCGGACTGGCGTGGTTCCTGCCGCTCCTGCCCGCACACCCCGATACGCCGCGCGCGCTCGGCGTCCTCGTGGAGACGTGCCTGCGCAAGGTGCCGGGACACGGACCGCTCAACCCGAAGGTGGCCAACGCCGGGGTCACGGCCCTGGCCCGGGCGGAGGGCGAGGCGGCGCTCGCAGAGCTGGCACGGCTGGCCTCCCGCGTGACCTTCAAGGGCACCCTCAAGATCATCGAGGCGGCCCTGGAGGCACGTGCCCGAGACCTCGGCATGAGCCGTGAGGAGGTCGAGGAGCTGGCCGTCCCCGCCTTCGGCCTGAGCGGATCCGCAGCCGCGGTCGGCCACGGCACGTTCGCCTTCGGGGAGAGCACCGCCCTGGTGGAGATCCGCGGTTCCAAGGCGGTCCTGACGTGGCGCACTTCGGCCGGGAAGCCGGTCAAGTCCCCGCCCGCGGCGGTGCGGCGGGACCACGCCGACGCGCTCAGGGAGCTCAAGGCCACCGTCAAGGACATCGACAAGACGCTCTCCGCCCAGGTGGAGCGGCTCGACCGGCAGTTCCTCGCCCGCCGTACGTGGTCGTTCGGGCCGTGGCGGGAGCGCTTTGCGGACCATCCCCTCGTCGGCACCCTCGCCCGTCGCCTGATCTGGACCGTCGCCGGCATCCCCGCCCTCTTCGACGGAGGGGACATGCGCGATCTCGCGGGCGACCCGGTCCGCGCCCGCCCCGACGCCGAGGTCGGGCTCTGGCACCCGGTCGGCAGGGACCGGGAAGAGATCGCCGCCTGGCGCGAGCGGCTCGAAGCGTGCGGCGTGACCCAGCCCTTCAAGCAGGCCCACCGCGAGGTGTACCCCCTCACCGACGCGGAGCGCACCACCGCCACGTACTCCAACCGCTTCGCCGGCCATGTCCTGCGCCAGCACCAGTTCCATGCGCTGGCCGCCGTACGGGGCTGGCGCAACAAGCTGCGCCTGAGCGTGGACGACAGCCTCCCGCCCGCCGTCCGGGAACTGCCGCAGTGGGGGCTGCGCGCCGAGTACTGGATCGAGGCCGACGACACCGGCGACCACTACGGCGACACCACCGGCTCCGGCAGCTACCTCCGCCTGCGCACCGACCAGGTGCGCTTCTATCCGATCGACGCCCCGCCGAACCACGCGCACTGCACCGGCGGCGCCTACACGATGCTGCGGCGCAGGGGTCAGCACCACGTCGATCCGCTGCCGCTCGCCGGGATACCGGAGCTGGTGCTGAGCGAGGTGATGCGCGACGTGGACCTGTTCGTGGGCGTGGCCAGCGTCGGCAACGACCCCACCTGGGCCGACGGCGGGCCGCAGGGCCGCTTCCGGGACTACTGGACCTCCTACGGCTTCGGCGAGCTGGGCGCGAGCGCCGAGACCAGGCGGGCGCTGCTGGAGCGGCTGGTGCCGAGGCTGGCCGTCGCGGACCGCTGCACGGTCGAGGGCCGGTTCCTGCACGTGCGGGGCGAGCTGCACACGTACAAGATCCACCTCGGCTCGGGGAACATCCTGATGTCGCCGAACGACCAGTACCTGTGCATCGTCCCGAAGGCGGAAGCCGCCCCGGACACGGGCTATCTCCCCTACGAGGGCGACCGGACCCTCGCGGTCATCCTGAGCAAGGCCCTGCTGCTGGCCGACGACACGTCGATCACGGACCCGACCATCACCAGCCAGATACGCGGCTGACGCCCCCGAGAGACACCCCCACCCGCGGCGATGCAGTAGCCGGAGGGTGGCACACGGTTACTGCTGGGCCGTCCGGCGGGGGCGCGGCGTGCACGCGTGTCGCGCAGAGAGGGACGATGAGATGGCTGGGAGGGTAGGGCCCCAGCCTGCGGCGGCCGGAAGGAGAGCCCGGAGATGGGAGCGATCGAGCCCTCGCACGGCGATCCCGGAACGGCGCGCCCCGCCGCGTCCGGGCCGGGCGGCCTGCTCGACGTGCTGCGCGTGGCCGCCATCCTCCTCGACGCCGAGGGCAGGATCGATCTGTGGAGTCCCCAGGCCGAGGAACTGTTCGGTTACACCGCAGAGGAGGCGCTCGGGGAGTACGCGGGCCACCTGCTGCTCCACGAGGAGCACCTCCCGGCCGTGCTGGACATGTTCGCCGAGGTCATGGAGGTCGGGGTCAGCTGGGTCGGCGTCTTCCCCGTCCGGCACAAGGACGGCAGCACGCGCATGGTCGAGTTCCGCAACATGCGGCTGCTGGACTCCCAGCAGGAGTACTACGCCCTGGGCCTGGCAGCCGACCAGGCGACGGTACGGCAGCTCGAACGGGACCTGGCGCTGTCCGCCCGGCTCGTGGACCAGTCGCCGGTCGGCCTCGGCGTCCTCGACACCGACCTCCGCTACGTCTCGGTCAACCCGGCGGAGGAACGCCTCAACGGGGTGTCCGCCGCCGAGCACATCGGCCGGCACGTCCACGAGGTGCTGCCGGCCGTGGACCCGTCCTTCGAGGCCGCGATGCGCGAGGTGCTGGCCACCGGTGTCCCCATCGTGGACCAGTACACCGTCGGCCGTACCCCGGCCGACCCGGACCACGACCATGCCTGGTCGATCTCGTTCTACCGGCTCGAAGCCCCCAACGGGACCGTGCTGGGCGTGGCCACCGCCAGCGTGGACGTCACCGAGCGGCACCGGGCGGTCGAGGAACAACGCCACACCGCACTCACCCTCCAGCGCAGCCTGCTGCCGCACACGCCGCCGCGGCGGCCGGGCCTGGAGGTCGCCACCCGCTACCGCCCCGCCCAGGCCACGATGGAGATCGGCGGCGACTGGTTCGACGTGATCCCGCTGAGCGGCGACAAGACCGCCCTCGTCGTCGGCGACGTCATGGGCAGCGGAGTCGGGGCAGCGGCCAGCATGGGCCAGCTCCGCACCGCCACCCGGACCCTGGCCGATCTCGACCTCGATCCCGCGCAGGTCCTGCACCACCTCGACCACGTCACCGAGGGCCTGGAAACCATCGCGACCTGCGTCTACGCCGTCTACGACCCGCACGCGGCCCAGTGGCACCTCTCCCTGGCCGGGCACCTGCCTCCGGTCCTCCTGCGCCAGGACGGCACGCGCCGGCTCCTCGACCTGCCCACCGGCGCTCCGCTCGGCGGCGTCGGTGTCGCCTTCCACACCGTCAGCATCCCCGTCGAGGCGGGCGACCAGCTCGTCCTCTACACCGACGGCCTGGTCGAGACCCGCGACGATCCGATCGACAAACGCCTCGACGTCCTCATCGACGCCCTCGACGACCCCCGCCGCCCGCTGGACGAGACCTGCGACCTGCTGCTGGACACCATGCGCCACCCGGGAGTCCACGACGACGTGGCCCTCCTGATCGCCCGCGCCACCCCGACCCCCGAACAACCCGCCTGAGCCCGGCCCCCGTTGCACCGAGCGACACCGGACCGAGGGGACGGCGCGCTCATGCCATCTCGGCCCCTGCGGTGGTGGCCAGGCGCAGGGCGGCCACCAGTTCGCGGTAGAGCGGGTCCGTCTCCAGCAGCTCCTCGTGGGTGCCGCGGGCGCGGATCCGGCCCGCCTCCATGACCACGATCAGGTCGGCGTCGACCACCGTCGAAAGCCGGTGCGCGACCGTCACCACGGCACCCGTCGCCGCCCGGCTCCGGATACAGTCCTGCACCGCGGCCTCCGTCAGCCCGTCCAGCTGCGCGGTCGCCTCGTCCAGCAGCAGGACCTCCGGAGTACGCAGCAGGGCGCGAGCGAGCGCGATGCGCTGGCGTTCGCCGCCCGACACGTGTGCCGACGACAGTGGACTGTCCAGACCCGCTTCGAGCGCGTCGACCTTCTCCGCCAGCCGTACGTCCCGCAGCACGCGGCGGAGTTCCTCGTCGGTGGCGTCCGGCCGGGCGAGCAGCAGGTTGTCGCGGAGGGTGCCGGGCACGACGGGGGTGTCCTGCTCGACGTACGCCAGCCGCGCCCGTACCTCGGAGTGGCTGTAGTCGCGGTACGGCCTTCCGTTCAGGAGCAGTTCGCCGTCTACCGGTTCCAGGAACCGCAGGACGAGCGAGAACAGGGTGGTCTTGCCCGCGCCCGACGGCCCGACGATCGCGGTGTGACCGCGCCGGGGAACGGCCAGCCGTACGTCGGTGACGGCGTGCGCGGCCTCGGGGCCGTACGCGGCGCTGACACCGCGCAGTTCGAGCACGGGCACCTCCGCCGGTGCGCCGGAGTCCGCCGTGCGTGCGGTCCTCTCGTCGGCCTGCCGCGGCACGGTGTCGTCACCTTCCGCCGTCAAGTCGGCGGTCTGCCGGATGCGTTCGGCCGCGGCCATGCCGGCCTGGAGGGAGGTCACGTTCTGGCTGAGCGTGCTGACCGGCTCCATCAGCGTGAACGCGTACAACAGGAAGGCGATCAGGCTGGAGACCTCCAGGCTCCCCTCGCCGACCCGCCAGGCTCCGACGCCCAGGATCGCGATGATGGCCAGCTGGATGCCGGATCCGGCCACCGTCCAGGCCAGGGCCTCCTGGCGGACCGCCCGGATGCCGTAGTCCGCCGCGGCCCGGGCGTCGGCCACGATCCGTTCGGCGGCCCGCTCCTCGGCGCGGCTCACCTTCACCGTGCGGATCGCGCGCAGCGTGCCCTCCAGGAGGCCGCCGAGTCGGCCGATGTGCTCCTGGGAGCGTTGCTGCGCCTGGCCGATGCCCGGCATGAGCAGCGCGAAGAGCGCAGCGGTCACGGCCACGGCGGCCATGGTCGTGCCGAGCAGCACCAGGTCGAGCACGCCCATCAGGACCAGGCTTCCCACGAGCATGACGGAGCCGTTGACCAGGCCGACGAACGACTGGGCGGTGGCCTCGCGGAGCAGGACGGTGTCCGAGGTCACGCGGGTGACGAGCTCACCGGTCGGGCGCCGGGTGAGGGCGGGCACGGTGGCGTGCAGGAACCGCCGCACCATCGACTCGCGCGCCTCCAGTACGACGCGTTCGCCCACTGTCCCGAGCATGCACCACTGCCGGTACGACACGGCGGCGCCGACGACGAGGAGCACGAACAGCGCGGTCACGGGTCCGGTGAGCGAGGTGGCGTCGTTCAGGGCGTCCAGCACCCACTTGGTGATCATGGGCGTGGCCAGGCCGAGGGCGGAGCCGGCCAGTGCCAGGACCAGCCCCATGGCCAGCGTGCGGCGGTGCGGGCGGGCGAAGGACCACAGGACGCGCAGCCGGGGCGCGTCGAAGGCGGCACGGGGCGCGGGTGTCGAGTCAGCCATGCCGAAAATGGAACATCGATGTTCCATTAAGGTCAAGTGAGTTTCATTGCGGGCGCGCTACCGTACGCCCATGGAGCATGACCACATCGCGACGGCGACCACCGAGACCGCCACCCGCGCCCGCACGCGGCGGGCGATCCTCGACGCCGCCGTCACCGTCCTGTCGGCCCATCACGGGGCGTCGCTCGCGGACGTGGCCGAGGCCGCCGGCGTCGGACGCACGACCGTCCACCGCTACTTCGCCGAACGCTCGGACCTGGTGGCGGCGCTCGGGGCGGACGTGCGGGAGCGGCTGCAGGAGGCGACCGTACGCGCGCGGGTGGAGGACGGCCCGGCCCCGAAGGCGCTGGAACGGCTCTGCCTGGAGTACTTCGAGCTGGGGGACCGCCTCATGCTGCTGTTCGACGTGCCGCAGTTCCTGAGCTGGGCGGGCTTCGAGGAGGAGACCGACTCCGACCGCGTCCTGGTCCGCCTCATCGAACGAGGCCAGGCCGAGGGCACGGTGGACGCCGAGGCGGACGCCGAGTGGCTGCAGAACGTGCTGTGGTCCCTGCTGTACGCGGCCTGGATGCAGGCGCGCGACTACGGCACGCCCCGCCACACGGCCCTCTCGTCGTGCCTCCACACCTTGCGGAAGGCCATGGCGGCCTCCTGAATCAGCGGGCGCGCCGGCGAGGACCAGCCGGCGCCGCTCCCGGTCGGTCTCCGTGGGCGACGACCGTGAGGCCGTCCCGACCTGGACGACCTCCTCGGGAGCCCGCACCGGTTCCGGGGCGAGGTCCCGCACGTGAGCCAGACCCTCGATCCCCGGGCGACCTCGACGAAAGCGTCGAAGGGGACCAGTTCGGTGACCCGCCCCGCCGGGGCCCGGCCCACCGCGGTGCCGTCGGCGAAAGCCCGGAAGGGATCGGGCAGGGTTGCGCGCGAGGAGAGCCTCGCCTCACCGTTCCGCATGGCGGTGGCGGAGCCGTCCTGGTCGGTCACATCAGCTGAGGCGGGGGCGTGCGCCGCAAGGGCGGTGATGCCGCGCCGGGTCCGCAGCCGCAGCCGAAGGCGGGGCGCCGGGATCCCGGATTCCCCCGCCTGGTATCGCCCGACGGCTGACCGGCTACGGAGTGGTGCGCGCCGGGAACGTGAAGTGGTAGCCCTGTGCGGTGAGCCAGGGCAGGTACTGCTTGAGCGCCGCGACGGTCTCGCTGCGGTCGCCGCCGCCGTCGTGGAAGAGGACGGTCGGCTGCTGGGGAAGCTTGCCCTCTAGGGCGGTGATGATCGCGGGCAGGCCCGGACGGCTCCAGTCCTTGGGGTCCACGCTCCAGCCCAGCGGCCGCATCCCGCTCTCCGCCGCGATCGCCCGGCTGTCGGGGGTGAAGGCGCCGCCCGGTGCGCGGTAGTAGCCCACCGGGACCCCCGGAGCGGCCTTCTCGATCATGGCCTTGGCCTCGAGGATCTGCTGCTTCTGGTAGGCGACGGGCTTGTGGTCCATGGTCACGTCGTGGTCGACGGAGTGGTTGCACAGGCGGTGCCCGTCGGCGGCGACCGAGCGGACGAGCTCCGGGTACTTCTGCGCCTTGGTCCCGATCATGCAGAAGGTGGCCTTGACGTGGTTCTTCCGCAGCACCTCCAGGACCTGGGGCGTCCAGCGGGGGTCCGGGCCGTCGTCGATGGTGATCGCGACGTCCCGGCCCGGGCCCTGGGCCAGCCGGGAGATCGCCAGGGGTATCCCCGCGGCGCTGCGTGCGGATCCCGCGTTTCCGGCCGAAGCGGCCGAACCGGAGGGCTTCCCCGCCGCGGGCTTCTGGGCCGAGCCGGCCGGGACCTTCTCCGCCGGCTTCTTCGCCGAGCCTGCCGCGGGCTTGTCCGCCGAGCCTGCCGCCGGCTTGTCCGCGGAGCCGTCCGTGGCGGCGATGGCCGGGGTGCCGGAAACGGCCAGGACGCCGAGGACGGCCGCCGTGGCGGCGGATCCCGCCCGCCGGACGCGGCGGGCGGAACTGCTGGTGATGCCCATGGAGGCGCTCTTCCTTTGCGCTCGGCCCCCCGAAATCGCGTTGCCGATCCAGGCTAGGTCATCCGTCCGGGAGCCCTCCTCGGCCGATCGGCCGGTTCCAGGCCCTGAACACCAGGCCGAACGGGACATTCCGGGCTCATGCCGTTCCGTCACGTGTGAGGAGTCTCACCGGCCGGCAGGGCCCCGGCCGCGACCCGGCGGCGCCGGCTCATCGCAGTGTGCAGCAGCCAGCCACCTGCCGCACCGGCCGCGTACCAGAGCAGGTCCGGCGCGTTGAAGGTCGAGCCGAGGACGAGGCGGGCGGCCACGCTGTCACGGGACAGGTCCGCCGGTACGGAGCTGAGCTGGAAGAGCTCGACGGCCCAACTGGCCGCCAGTGCGGTCCCGGCGGCCCGCAGCGGCGTCCACCGGGGCGCGATCAGCACGACGAGCGTCAGCAGCAGCACGGTGTACAGGGCGTCCCCGCCGTACTTGGCCACGCTCCCCGCCGCCACTGCCCGCAGCCCGAGCCCCGCGCCGACCGTCAGCACGGCCGCCCCCGCCGCCACCAGACGGATCCGTACGAGGCCGGGGTCGTCGGCGGCGTCGGCACGGTCACCGGTTCCGGGTGCGAGGGTCACCGGGCCATCCTGCCGGAGCCGCCCGCCCGCCCCAGGCCCGGGGCCCGTGCCGTGTCTATGGCCGATCGGCCAACGCGGCCCGCCGAGCACGGGAGCCTGCTCCGTTGGCCTGATCCTTTCGGGCTTACAGGATCCGTGCGGCGCCCCGATGTCCGGGCGCACGGCTCCCTGAGGAGCACGGACGATGCCTACGTTCACGAGAGCGGTCATGCGCCGCAAACCACTCGACCACCTGGTGCGAGAGGCGGACGAGGAGGACGGTCGGGGCGGTCTCCGGCGCACGATGGGGCTGGGCCGGCTGACCATGCTCGGGATCAGTTCCGCCGTCGGAACGGGGATCTTCTTCGTCCTCGGATCGACCGTGCCCAAGGCGGGGCCCGCCGTCGTGCCCGCCTTCGCGCTGGCCGCCGTCGTCGCAGGCCTGGGCCCCTCTGTTACGCCGAGCTGGCGGGCGCGGTCCCGGTCTCGGGCAGCACCTACTCCTACGCGTACGCCTCGCTGGGCGAGGGGGCCGCGTACCTGGTCGCCTGGTGCCTGATCCTGGAGTACGGCGTGGCCGTCGCCACGGTCGCGGTGAGCTGGGGCCAGTACCTGGGCGAGGTCACGGACGCCGACCCGAACGAGCAGGGCAACAGCCGCCGTTGGATCATCCGCGAGGTGGAGAACAGCCTGCGCCGGCTCGGGACCGACCACCGCCGGCCCTGTCCGACCCGCTGCTGCGCCGCCGCCCGCGTGCCTGAACAAACGCGTGGAGACGGCGAAGGACCCGTCCCTATGATGGCGTGATGGCGCCGATCAAGAAGTTCCAGCTCACCTTCGACTGCGCACAGCCCGAGCGAGTCGCCCGTTTCTGGTGCGAGGCGCTCGGGTACGTCGTGCCGCCGCCACCGGAGGGGTTCGCGGACTGGGGCGCATTCGATCGCGCCCTGCCGCCCGAGCGCCAGGGTTCGGCGTTCGCGTGCGTCGACCCCTCGGGTGTGGGCCCGCGACTGTTCTTCCAGCGCGTCCCCGAAGGCAAGGTCGTTAAGAACCGCCTCCACATCGACGTCCGCGTCGGAACCGGTCTCGTCGGTGAGGAGCGCGTGGCGGCCCTGGAAGCCGAATGCACCCGCCTGGTCGCGCTCGGCGCGACACGCGTACACCTGCTCGTCGCCGACGAGGCGAACGAGTCCTGCCTCGTGATGCAGGACGTGGAGGGCAACGAGTTCTGCCTCGACTGAGCACCGTGCTCCTGCCGGCCGGGGGACCGGCAGCAGCAGGGTAGGCCCGGGACGCCGACCCTAGGCGAGCTCCTTGCGCATCAACGTGCACATCGTTTCGTAGCGTCGCAGCGATCCGTCGGGGGCCTGCTCGTCCCACACGTCCCGTCGGCGGTCGTAGGCGGCATAGCCCAGTCGCTCGTACAGCGCACGCGCCCTCGGGTTGCCCTCCTCCACGCCCAGCTCGGCACGCCGCAGCCCGCGGCTCCTGGTCCGCAGTTCTGCGGACTCGACGAGGAACGTGCCGATGCCGTACGACTGCAGCGCGGGATGCACGGCCAGCTGCCACAGGGTGCCGACACCCTCCTTGACCCGGTAGTCGACGCCTCCCTTCGCCACCGGGATGTCCGTTGCGGGGCAGACTGCCAGGTAGTCGACCTCACCGGTCCGCGCACGTTCCAACTGCCGTGCCACGCCGGCCAGGTGGTGATCGGAACCCGCCCACCCGCAGAACGCCAGGTCCGCATGCGTCAAGTCGCGGGCTGACAGCTTCAGTACGACCTCGGTCATCACCAGTACCTCCGGCGAGTCAGCATCCACGTCCGCCGCGCGGGGTGCAAAGCCGTTTCCTCGGTCCGCGCTCCCGGCTCACCGCCGCGACGGGGCCTAGGCGTTCGCGATCACCAGGAGGGTGCGGGCGGGGGTGGGGCCCGACAGGCGGCAGCGGTGGGGGACTTCGCCGCGGTGGTGGGCGCTCTGGCCGGCGCGCAGGGTCAGGGGCTCCTCGCCCTCGACCTCCAGGACCACCTCGCCCTCCAGCACGTAGAGGAAGTCCTCGCCGGGGTGCTCGAACCAGCCGCGCTCGCCCTGGCCGGGCTCGAAGTGGTGCTCGTACGCCTCCATCAGCGCGCTGCGCCCGCCGGGGATGAGCACCTGCGCGACCTGCCCCGCTGACTCCTCCACCCGGATCACCTGCGGGTCGCTCTCGTGGCTGACCGCACCCGGGCGCGCGGGCGGCCTCAGGAAGGCGCCCGGGCTCACCTCCAGGGCCTCCGCGATCCGGTAGATCGAGCTGAGGCTGGGTGTGGTGAGGCCCCGTTCGAGCTGGCTGAGGAACGGCTGGGAGAGGCCTGAGCGGGCGGCGAGGACGGCCATGGAGACGCCGCTTCGCTTGCGGCAGCTCCGGATCACCCGTCCGACCTCGATCGCCTCGGGCGTGGGTTCGGGTCGAGACACGCTGGTGAACGTACCTCATCTCCGATCAAGGGCTTCAGGCCCCGAAGAGGTTTCGCACTGCTGCAACACTCCCGTCATAAGCGTGGTCAATTATTGACCTCACTTATCGACCACCGAGGAGACGCTCCGTGCACGCCACCCCTTCACCGCCCGGCCGGGCCCTCGGCCGACTGGGCCCGGCCCTGGGCGCGGCTGCCGCCGTGCTCGCGCTCTGGTACCTGCTCGCCCGGTCCGCAGTGGTGGCCCCGGCGCTCCTGCCCACCCCCGCCGAGACCCTGGCCGCCCTCGCCGACAGCGCACGCAGCGGCATCCTGGCCGCCGACCTCGGTGCCAGCCTGACCCGCGCCGGACAGGGCTTCGCACTGGGAGCCGTCGTCGGCAGCGCCCTCGGCTTCGCCACCGGCTACCTGCCGAAGCTCTCCGCCGCCGTCACCCCCGTCGTCTCCTTCCTTCGCCCGATACCGGCCATCGCCCTGGTACCGCTCGCGACCGCCTGGTTCGGCATCGGGGAGACCGCCAAACGCCTCCTCATCGCCTACGCCGTCCTGCTCGCCGTCTGGCTCTACGTCCACGACGGCGTGTCCCGCGTCCCGGTCTCCCACCTGCGGGCGGCCCGGACCCTGGGCGCCCCGCTGCACCGCCGGTTCGTCGAGGTGCTGCTGCCCGCCGCCGCGCCCGCCGTCCTCGCGGCCCTGCGGTACGGGGCCTCGGTGGCGCTGCTCGCCCTGGTGGCCGCCGAACTGGGCGGAGCGGACAGCGGCCTGGCGTACCGGCTCCAGGTGGACGGCCAGTTCCTGCGCGTGGACCGGATGTTCGCGGGGCTGCTCGTGCTCGGGCTGCTCGGCGTGGCCGTGGACCTCGTACTGGCCGCGATCGGCCGCCGGTTCGTGCACTGGAGCACCTCATGAGCCTCGCGGTACGACTGGAGGGGCTGTCCGTACGCTACGGAGCCGCCCCCGTCCTGCAGAACACGGACCTGGAACTCCCCGCCGGGTCGTTCACCGCCCTGCTCGGGCCCAGCGGATGCGGCAAGTCGACGGTCCTCGGCGCCGTCGCCGGCTTCGTACCGCCCGCCACGGGTCAGGTGACGGCGGGCTCCCGGCCCGTGCACGGACCCGGCCCGGACCGGGGCGTCGTCTTCCAGCACTACGCGCTCTTCCCCTGGCGCACGGCACGCGGCAACGTCGAGTTCGCGCTCAAACGGCACGGCCTGCCGCGCGCGGAACGCCGCCGGCGCGCCCTGGAGGCCCTCGCCGAGGTCGGCCTGGCCGACGGCACCGACAAGTACCCGGCACAACTGTCCGGCGGCATGCAGCAACGCGTCGCCCTGGCCCGCGCCCTGGCCGCCGAGCCCGAAGTGCTCCTCATGGACGAGCCGTTCGGCGCCCTCGACACCCTGACCCGCACCCGCATGCAGCGCCTCCTGCGGGAGCTGTGGCAACGCCGCGGCACCACCGTCCTGTTCGTCACCCACGACATCGACGAGGCGCTGGCCCTCGCCCAGCGGGTCGTCGTCCTCGGCGGCACCCCCGGCCGGGTGCTCGCCGACCACGCCGTCCCGGACGGACCCCCCGACCCGGACCTGCGCTCGCTCATCGCCCGCCACCTCGGCTCCGACTGAACCCCCGCTCTCCCCCCTCGTCCGCCTGCCCCTCCCCATCCACGCAAGGACCCTCCGATGCTCAGACCCCGCGCGGCAGCCGCCCTGCTCATGGCGGCCCTGCTCACCACGTTCGCCTCGGCCTGCGCCGACGGCTCCGACCCCGCGAACGCCGACGGGAGCGGCGGCCGCCCGGCCGTCTCCGTCGTCGGCAGCGACCACCTCGGCGGAGCACCCGTCCACGTCGCCCAGGAGCACGGACTCTGGTCCGCCGAAGGCATCGACGTCACCGTCACCACCCGGCCCAGCGGCCGCGACGCCCTCAACGCCGTCCTCGGCGGCCAGGCGCAGCTCGGCGTCGTCGGAGACCTGCCCGCCGTGACGGCGGCGCTCGGCGGACGCGACCTGCGGATCGTCGCCGACCTGTCCCGCTTCTCCGACTGGCGCCTCCTCACCCGCACCGACCGGGCCGTCACCGGCTTCGCCGCGCTCAAGGGCCGCAAGGTCGGAGTCCCGCAGGGCACGAACGTCGAGTACGCCCTCTCGCGGATGCTCGCCTCCGCACGGCTGACGGCCGCGGACGTGACCGTCGTCAACCTCGCCCCGAACCAGGTGACTCCGGCGCTCGCCCGCGGCGACATCGACGCCGGCGTCACCTTCCCCAGCTTCTACGAGGCCGCCCGCACGGCGCTCGGCGAGCGCTACGCCGAGCTCCCCTTCACCGGATACACCGCACGGACCCTGCTGGTCGCGGGTGCGAAGACGAGCGACGAGACCACCGCCGCCGTACTGCGCACCGTCCTGCGCGCCCAGCGCGAGATCGGAGCGGACCCGGCCCGCGCACGGCAGGCCGTCGTGGCCCAGTCCAAGGGCGCGCTCCAGACCGGCTACGTCGACGCCTACCAGTCCCGCTACACCTACGGCGCGACCCTCTCGACCGAGCTGCTGACCCAGTTGGAGGAGGAGGCCGCCTGGGCCAAGGCCGCCCAGGGCCTGCCCGGATCCGCCGACCGCGCCGCACTCCAGCGGTACCTGAACCCCGGACCCCTGACCGCCGTCGACCGGGCCGCCGTCACCGTCCGCTGAACCACACCCCCACCACGAGGAGACACATCGCCATGACCGTCGACCAGAACACCCTGCGCCGCCGCGGCGTCGGCCTGATCGCCCACGACCCCGAGCGCAGCCACGGCGGCTACACCCTCTACACCCCGATCACCAGCGCCGGCGAGATCCACCTCGTCGACATCGAAGGCCGGACCGCGCACACCTGGAACTCCCCGCACCCGCCCGGCCGCCAGGCGCAGCTCCTGCCGAACGGCAACCTCTTCTACGCCGCCAAGGACACCGACAGCCCGACCCTCTTCCCCATCTGGGACGTCTACCACGGCGGCATCTTCCAGGAACTGGCCCCCGACTCCACGGTCGTCCGCGAGGTCCGCCACCCCTTCCACCACCACGACGCCTCGCTGCTGCGCAACGGCAACCTCGTCATCACCGTCGTCGAACCGCTCGCCCCGGCCGACGCGGCCCGCATCCGCGGCGGCATCCCCGGCTCCGAGGCCCCGGGCGGCGTCATCTACGGCGACGTCGTGTACGAACTGGCCTGGGACGGCCGGGAAGTGTGGCGCTGGGCCGCCATCGACCACCTCGACCCCGAGGACTTCCCGCTCAACCCGCACTTCGCCCGAGAGCACTGGCCCATGGCCAACACCGTCAACGAGAGTGCCGACGGCTCCATCGTCCTGGGCTTCCGCAGCGCCTCCTGCGCCGTGGCCGTCGACCGCGCGGACGGGTCCGTCCTGTGGCACATCGGCCCCGACGTCCTGGCCCAGCAGCACCATCCGCACGAGCTGCCGAACGGCAACATCCTCGTCTTCGACAACGGCACCTACCGCGACACCACCTCCGTGCCGTACTCGCGGGTCCTGGAGCTGGACCCGCGCACCGGCAAGGAGGTGTGGTCCTACCAGGACAACCCGCCGCAGAACTTCTACAGCCCGTACATGTCCAGCGCCCAGCGCCTGCCCAACGGCAACACCTTCATCGCCGAGGGCTCCTTCGGGCGGCTCTTCGAGGTCACCCCCGAAGGCCACGTGGTGTGGGAGTTCGTGGTGCCGCAGTTCCGCGCGTTCGGTGACGGCGTGGGCCTGGAGTCCTCGGCCGGCGCCCAGAACTCCGTCTTCCGCGCCCACCGCTACTCCGCCGACCAGATCCCCTGGCTGGGTACGACGGCCTGACCTCCGACCGACACTCCCTCGGGCATCCGCGCAAACCTGACCGACGAGGGCCGTCACACGTTGTTCATACCGTGTGCATGGCCGCCGGGCCGGTGCCCTCCGCATGATCGGACTCCGTACGCGAGAGCCAAGGAGTCCACCTGATGCCCACCCGTCGCCACTTCCTCGCCGGTTCCGCGGCCGCCATCGGCCTCGCCCCGCTCTCCGCCGCACCGGAGGCCCGGGCGACGGCGGCAGCCCCTGCCCCGGCCTCGGCGACCTCCGGCACGGTCGGCCCGAACCTCGTCGTGATCCTCGCCGACGACCTCGGCTACGGCGACCTCGGCGCGTACGGCCAGCAGCTGATCACCACACCGCGCATCGACCGGCTCGCCGCCGAGGGCCTGAGGTTCACCGACGCCTACTCCACGGCCGCCGTCTGCGCCCCCTCCCGCTGCTCCCTGCTGACCGGCCTGCACACCGGCCACTCCGCCGTCCGGGCCAACCCGGGCGGTGTCGCGGGCTCGCTGAAGGCCGGGGACACCACCTTCGCCGAAGTCCTGCGCGCCCGCGGCTACCGCACCGCGGTGATCGGGAAGTGGGGCTTCGGCCCGGAGGACGGCGACCAGCCCAGCCACCCCAACTCCCGCGGCTTCGAGGAGTTCTACGGGTACATCGACCACGGCCACGCCCACGAGTACTACCCGCAGTACCTGTGGCACAACGGCGCGAAGGAGACCGTCGCCGCCAACGCCAACGGCGCGAAGGGCGCCTACGCGCGCTCGGCACCGCAGAGAACACCGTCGTCCTGATCACCAGCGACAACGGCCCGCACGAGGAGGGCGGGGTCGACCCCGGGCACGCAGTGGCCGCTGACCGTCGAAGGCACCGCGCAGACCCCCACCGGGCCGGTGCGCTACTCCGCCCGGGAACGGGTCTCCACGGTGCCGCCGGCGCCCGCCTCCGACGCCTACCTGAGCGATCTCGACTGGGTGTCGGCCACCAACGGCTGGGGCCCGGTGGAACGTGACCGCTCCAACGGCCGGCAAGGCGGCCGGGGACGGCACCCCCATCTCCTTCGGCGGAGTGACCTACGGCAAGGACCTCGGCGTCCACGCACCCTCCGAGGTCGTCTACCACCTCGGCGGCACCGCGGACCGCTTCACCGCCCTCGTCGGCATCGACGACTTCTCCACGAACCAGGGCGCCACCGGCGCGACGAAGGCCTCGGTGCGGGGCGACGGCAAGGTCCTCTTCACCAGCGGCAAGCTGACCGGAGCGGGCGGCCCGGTGCAGGTGGACCTCGACGTGCGCGGAGTGAAGCTGCTGCACCTGGTCGTCGAGGAGGCCAACGCCAACACGGCCCTGGACCACACCTCCTGGGCCCTCGCCCGGGTGACCGTCCGCTGAGCCGGAGCCCCGCAGTCAGCTCCCGGTCGTCTTCACGACCGCGCCGGTGCCGGTAGCGGCGCCGGTACCGGCGTCCGTGTCGGTGCTCGCGGCGCATCGCGTCCAGTCCACGATCCGTACCGCCGCGCCGGCGGCCTCCTGGCCCCGGCAGTGGGCGTGGTGCCGGCGTGCGATTCCGTCCAGGTCGAGGTGCGGCCCGAAAGCGGGATGGGCCGCCAGCCGCCGCGCGTACGACCAGAGACGGGGGTGGTCGGTGATCCGGTACACCGCCGCGGCGTCCAGGTGCCAGCGGTGCACCGTGTCCAGCTGCACCAACGTCACCCACAACTGCACGTCGGCGGCGGTGAGGTGCTCGCCCAGCAGGTAGTCGGCCGAGGCCAGCCGCCGCTCCAGCACACCCAGCCCGCGCAGCAGCGCGGCCAGCGCGACGTCGCGGGCCGCCGCGTCGGCACCGTACTGGCCGGCGCGCTGCGCCGCCGCGTTGACGCCCTGCTCGCAGAGCCGGCCGATCTCCTCGATGCGTGCGTCGGCGCCGTCCGGGTACAGGCGGGGTCCGGAGACCCCGAACCGCCGCGTCAGGTCCTGCACGATGTCGGGGGCGTGGGTGCTGACGATCCGTCCGGTCCAGCCGTCGCTGAGGACCGGCGCCAGGGCCGGTCCGGGATACAGGTGCGAACTGGCCTCGTACAGCGGGCGCAACGCCAGGTACCCGCCGTCGGACGCGTCCGGTACGGCGGGCAGCGATGTCACCGGGAGTACGTCCCGCAGGCCCAGCAGGCTGTGCGTGACGGCGATCCGCAGGCAGCTCGGACAGGACGGCGTCAGGTGGAGCCGGTAGCGGTGCGGAACGGCGGGGAAGCCGCTGCGCGCGTCACGCCCGATCCTGCTCTGGAAGGACGGCACGGCTTTCGGGTACGTGGCTGACATGCGTCTCCCTGGGATTGCTCGGGCACGGACATACGGCGACGGCCCGCGACGGCTTCGGCGCGGGGGGACCCGGTGGGTGAGTGCGCGGTGGATGCGTGCGCGCTGGGGTGTGTGCGCGACGGGTCAGGAGCGGGCGGGCACGGGGCCGCCGTGGTGCAGGGGACTCGCCGCACTGCACACGCGGAGCAGGTCGATGTGGCGGCGGGAGGTCAGCAGCGGCAGCGGCAGGGAGGCGACGGCACGCACGCCGTCGGTCCCGCGGCCCAGCGCTGAACGCCCCATGATTCCCTACCAGTTCACCAGGATTCGCCGAACTGGAGTGTCGATCCGCGCCTGGGTGCTGTCAAGAGGGCCTGCTGCCGTCCGCGGCCACGCGGAAGCCGATGTTGCCGGTGGAACTGTCGGGCGTGTTGGAGCTGCGGGCCGCGACGCGGTAGCGGTCACGTCACCGGAGCCGTGCCTTCCCAACCGTCCTCCGCGGTGTTGAGGGCCGGGAAGTCGCCCTGCCAGATGTTGCACATGTGGCGGCCGGGGGAGCCGCCGAAGACGAAGGAGAACCCGAACTCCTCGGCCTCGGTGACATGGCCGGTGGCCTTGACGAAGGTGGCGAACTGGGCGTTCGTCACCGTCGTGGCGGCGAGGCGGAACGGACTGGCGGTCACCTCCCGCACCGGCCCCTCGCCGTCGGCGGGGAACCCGTCCGGGTCGTCGGTGCCCATGAGGAGTCGCCCGCCCGCCAGGTCGACCAGCCGGCGAGCGGCCCGCCGGGCGGCTTCGGTACGCGGCCCCGGCAGCGCAGGTGAGAGCACGACGGCGCCGGCGTCACCGTGTCCGGGCGTGCAGCATGAAGGCATGGCGGTTCAGCCCGTTCAGCTCGTGACCAGGAGGCCGCGGCTGCGCAGGACGTACCGTTCGAGGGGGCTGAAGATCAGCAGGTCGATGGCGATGCCGACGACGAGGATCAGGATGATCGCGAGGAACACGCCGGGCAGGTCGATGTTGTTGCGGCCGTTCTCCAGGAGCTGGCCCAGGCCCAGGCCCAGGTCGGGGGAGGAGGCGATGATCTCGGCGGCCATCAGTGAGCGCCAGGAGAAGGCCCAGCCCTGCTTGAGGCCGGCGACGTAGCCGGGCAGCGCGGCCGGAACGACGACGTGCCACACCCCCTTGATGCCGGTGGCGCCGAGCGTGCGGCCGGCCCGCAGGTACAAGGGCGGGACCTGGTCGATGCCGGAGACAAGCCCGTTGGCGATCGAGGGGACGGCGCCGAGCAGGATCACCGTGAACATCATGGCGTCGTTGAGGCCGAACCAGAGCACGGCCGGCGGCACCCACGCCACCGACGGCAGGGACTGCAGGCCCTGGAGGATCGGGCCGATCGCGGCGCGCACGAACTTCACCCGGGCGACCAGCAGACCGAGCGGGGTGCCGATGGCCAGGGCCAGCAGGAAGCCGAGCAGACCGCGGGAGACGGAGGTCCAGATGACCTCCACGAGCGTGCCCTTGACCCACATGTCGGACAGGCTGTCCCACACTGCGGTCAGCGGAGGCAGCTTGTTCTCCTCGGTGACCCCCGCGGAGACGAGGAGCTGCCAGACGGCGAGCACCAGGGCGACGGCCAGGACCGGCGGAAGGGTCTTCTTGACCAGGATCTCCCTGACGGGGGAGCGGCGGACGTCGACGGCGTCCAGGGCGTCGAGGCCGGCCTCCAGTCCCGCGAGGTCGTCCCTGGTCGCCTTCGTTTCAGTGCTGGCCATGGCGGCGGATCTCCCCACGCAGGTGTTCGGTGATCTCGAGGGACAGTTCCGCGACGTCCGCGTCCTCGATGCGGCGCGGCTGCGGGATGTCCACGGTCCATTCCTTGGCGACCCGTCCGGGGCGGGAGGAGAGCAGGACCACGCGCTGGGCGAGGCGGACGGCCTCGCGCACGTTGTGGGTGACGAACAGGACCGAGAGGCCCGTCTCTTCCCAGATGCGGGTGAGTTCGCCGTGGAGGACGTCGCGGGTGATGGCGTCGAGGGCCGCGAAGGGTTCGTCCATGAGCAGCAGGCGGCTGTCCTGGGCGAGGGCGCGGGCCAGGGCGACGCGCTGGCGCATGCCGCCGGAGAGTTCGTGGACGCGCTTGCCGTGGGCGCCGCCGAGGCGGACGAGGTCCAGCAGGCGTTCGGCCTCGGGCTTGCGGTCGGCCTTGGCGACCCCGCGCAGGCGCAGGGCGAGTTCGATGTTCTTGCCGGCGGTCAGCCAGGGGAAGAGGGCGTGTTCCTGGAACATGAGCGCGGGGCGGCCGCCGGGGGTCTCGACGGATCCCGCGGTCGGCTTGTCGAGGCCGGCGACCAGGTTGAGCAGGGTGGACTTTCCGCAGCCGGAGGCCCCCAGGATGGTGACGAACTCTCCGGGAGCGACATCGAGGCTGATGTCGTCCAGGACGAGCTGCGATCCGGCCGGGCCGGAGAAGGACTTCGAGACGTGCTCGATACGGGCGGCGTGCGCCGCCGTGTGAGCGGCGCCTTCGGCAGCCTTGGCGAGAGTGGTGGCCATGGTCGTCACCTCCTGGGGAACTGAAGCGCTCGTACGCTTACTTGGCGCCGAGGCCGGCGTCGGAGACCTCGGGCTTGCCGGCGGCCTTCAGGACCTTGTTCAGGAGCGTCAGGTCGTAGATGCCGGCCAGGTCGGGCTGCTCGATGAGCTTGGCCTTGACCGCCCAGTCCGACTGGGTCTTCAGCGTCGAGGCCAGCGGGTCGTCGGTGATCTGGATGCTCGGCCACGCCGGGTCGATGACGGCGTTCTCGAGTTCCTTGCCGTTCAGGGCCTTGAGCGCCGCGTTGGCGGAGGCCTTGGCCTTGTCCTGGTTGGCGTGGATCCACTCGTTCGTCTTCACCGTGCCCTTGAGCACGGCCTCGACGACGTCCGGGTGCTCCTTGAGGAACTTCTGCGACACGATGATGTTCGTGATCACGAACTTCTTTTCGGGCCACAGGGCGGTCTCGTCGAGGAGGACGGAACCGCCGTCGGAGACGAGCTTGGAAGCCGTCGGCTCCGGCACCCAGGCGCCGTCGATGGAACCCTGCTTGAAGGCGTCCGGGGTGACCTTGTTGTCGGTGCGGACGACGGAGACGTCACCCTTGCCGGACTCCGGGTCGACCGTCCAGCCCTTCTCGGAGATCCAGTTGAGGAACGCGACGTCCTGCGTGTTCCCCTTCTGCGGGGTGGCGATCTTCTTGCCCTTGAGGTCGTCCAGGGTCTTGATCTTGTCCGGGTTCACCACCAGCTTCACGCCGCCCGAGGCGGAGCCGGAGATGATCCGCAGGTTGGAGCCCTTGGACTTCACATAGCCGTTGATCGACGGCGAGGGGCCGATGAAACCGATGTCGAGCGAACCGCCGTTGAGCGCCTCGATCTCCGACGGACCGGCGTTGAAGGTCTGCGGCTTGATCTTGGTGCCGTTCAGCTCCTTCTCGATCAGGCCCTCCTGGATGCCGACCAGGGCGGTGGCGTGGGTCAGGTTGGGGAAGTACCCGATACGGACCTCGGACGCCGACAGCTTCCTGCCGTCGGTGGCCGCGACGTTGGCCTTGTCGTCTTCCTTCTTCGCCTCGGAACCGTAGCCGCAGGCCGTCAGGAGGAGGGGGAGCGTGGCGGTGACGGCGATGGCGCGCAGGGTGGTGAGCGGTCTGGCGGCAGACACGGAGGTGTCCTTTCACGGGGAGGGTCTTCGGGAAGCTGTGGAGATGCGGAGCTGTGGAGATACGCGGAAACGGAGGTGTGCCGTGCGAGGTCGTCGGCACGCGCGGCGCCCACTGCCGGTGGTGGACCGCCGTCGGGGGCGGGGGGCCGAAGGTGTCGCGAATGCCGACGGGGCGGATGTCGAGCCGCCGTACATCGCACGCCGCGCTCGAAGGTGCTGCGGGCGGCGAGGTCGGCCCAGAGGTTCCATCCGGCCGACTGGGAGCGGGACGGTGCAGCGCAGAGCGGTGCTCTGTGCGCGGAGCGGGGCTCCGCGCACGGTGTCAGGCAGGCTGACAGATGGCGCTGGAGGTACGGACCAGATCGATGTGCCGGCGGGTGGTGAGACGGGGCAGCAGAAGGCCTGCGTGATGCAGCGTGCGCACGGTCACCTCACCCCCGAATCCCTAGTTTTCCTACCTGGCTGGTAGGCATATTGGCAGACGGCGCCACACACCCCAAGGGGTTGCCCATATAGTGGACGAGCTTGTCTCGATCTGCGAGAACGTGCAGGTGAGCGGCCTGGCTGGAGGGCCCTGACTCAGGGATTGGTCCAGGCATCGGGTACGTCGGTCAGCGCGGAGACGTCGGCCGGCAGGTCGGAAGCCGCCACGTCGGCGAGGGACACGCCCTCGAGGATCTCGCGCACGTTGGACCGCAGTGCGATCCACAGGGGGAGCAGCGATTCGGCGGGGCCGGTGTAGGACAGGTCCGGCGGGCGGACGCCGCGCACCGAGACCAGGGGGCCGTCCACGACGCGGATGACGTCCGCGATGCTGATCGCCCCGGCGGGCTTGGCCAGCCGGTAGCCGCCGTTGCCGCCCCGCTGGCTGAGGACGAGACCGCCCCGGCGCATGTCGTTCAGGATGCCCTCGAGGAACTTGTGCGGGATGTCCTGGGCGTCTGCGATGGCTTCGGCCTTCAGGGGCCCGTCGTCCTGTGACACCGCGAGCTGCAGTGCGGCACGTACCGCGTAGTCCGCCCTGGCTGAGATCCGCATGCGCACATTATCCCGTACGGCTCCGGTCCACGTCCTGCGGGTGGGCGGCGGCGGTCCGCCGCCGCCCACCCCGCGTCAGTGGAAGGCCGCCGCCACCGCGCGGTGCGAGCCGTTGAGGTAGTGCTCGCCGATGGAGCGCAGGCGGTGCGCGGCCGGGCGGTGGGCGGTCAGGACGCGGGCGTTGCGCCAGAACCGGTCCAGGCCGGGCGCGTCGGCGAGCTCCAGCACCCGCGTGGTGACGTGCAGGGCGGCCCGCGACGTCACGGTCTCGGCCGTGGCCACGAGGGCGGCGACGCCCGCGGGCTCTTCGGCGTCGAGGTGCGTACCCGCGTCGAGGGCCCGCGCCATCGCCTCGGTCGCCCGATCGACCACGGCGGTGGCGGTGTGGGCGGCGGAGGCGAGCTCCCCGTACGTCAGCAGGAGGTCGGGGTCCTCGCCGGGCAGCCGGTGTGCGCGGCCGCCCCTGCTGAGGTCGCGCGCTTCGGTGAGCGCGCCCTCGACGATGCCGAGGACGACGTGGCACAGGGCGAGCCGGAGCGCCGGCTCCGCCAGCGCGGTGAAGGGCGCGGTCGACTCCTCGTCGTCCGGGCGGCGGCCCAGCACCTGGCCCGGTGCGACGGTGACCCGGTCGAGGACGACCTCGCCCGCGCCGGCGACGCGCTGCCCGAGGCGGTCGTGCGCGGCCTCGACGGTCACGCCCCGCGTGCGCGGCGAGACCCGTACGACCAGGACGTCACCGGTCACGGCGCAGACGGCGTCCAGCACGATCTGGTCGGCTACGGCCACCGCCGTGTCGACGGACCGGCGCCCGTTCAGCACGTAGCCGGTGTTGCGGGGCCTCAGCGTGAGGTCCGGCCCGTCGCCGCCGTCCTCGTCGGGTACGGGCGCGCGCACCGCCCCGGTCCACAGCCACTGTTCGCGCACCGACGCCTCCTCAAGGGTGGCCGCGTGGTGGTGACTCGCGTAGAACCGGCCGCTCCAGGTGTGCACGTAGTGGCGCGCGAGCACGTCGCCGACGGAGCTGTCCGCCGCGGCGACCTCCCGTATGACGGTGCATCCGGTACGCCAGTCCGTGCCGCGGCCGGGCGCGGGCGGGGTGAGGGCGGCGAGCAGCCCGGCCTCGCGCAGCCGGGTCCTCTCGTCCGTCGGCGGCCGGCCCGCCCGCTCGCGGGCGATGGCGTCCGCGGCGAGGTCGTCCGCCACGTCGCGGGCGGTACGCATCAGCGCACGCTGCTCGTCGCCCGGCCGGGCGACGGCCGTGCTCGGTGTCGTCGCCACGGACTTCACCGACAGGCCGGGGTGCCGTGGCGGGGCGCGGGGACTGGGCGGACGGCGGGGCCATGCGGAACGGCGGTGGGCATGGGGGCTACTCCGGAACGTTGTCGGACGGCCGCGGCCTGGTGCCGGGCGGTGTGTGGAGCACGGGAACGGGGGGACCGGGGGAGGGGGAGGCGATGCGGTGGCACGCGTGCGGGCGACGAGCCCGCCCGGCCGGGAGCGGCAAGCCAGGAGCGGCGCTGGGAGTTCGGCGAGCGCCGACAGCAACAGCGTCGTGGCAGGAAACCGCGCGGCAACTCAATCCCACCTTCCCTATCGGATTGATAGGGATACTCGCGGAAGGCGGCCCCCTCAGCAAGACCGCGCCCGCATCGTGGACAGATCCGTCTTGGGAAAAGAGACGCACTGGCCTGGGGCTGCCGCGAGGTCAGTCCAGCGACTGTTCCACCGTGCTGGTGCCGCTGCCCTCTTGGGATTCCCAGGTCCAGTTCTCCTCCAAGCGCACTCGGCCGTCGGGGAGTTCGGTCACGAGCGAGGTGCAGTGCCCGGACGCGGTCGTGCCGTCGATGCGGAGCTGGACGTAGCGGAAGTCGACGGTGTCGGCCGCCCGGGTACCGATCAGGTGCCCCTTGACCACGTCTCCGCCCGCGTAGTCGGCCCAGACGAGACCGTCGCGTTCGTGGTACTCGAACCGGGTCCGGCGGCCGACCTGGCCTGGGGCCTGGTCGGCAGCCGGGACGAAGACGAGGCCGTCGAGCGAGCGTGCCATGCATGACTCCTGGAGGAGGGTGGCCGGGTCGGCCCGGACCACCTTGAGATGAAACGGGCCGCCGCGGGTAGTCGGATGGTGAGCGAGGGGCCGTCAACGGGCCCGTGACGGAAGGCGAACCATCCATGCCCCAGGACGCCGCGACCGCGACGAACGAACCGCACGAGCCGACCCCCGAGGAGCGCGCGGCCCGCGACAGGGTACGCCGACGGGCCACGGGCATGACGCACCACCAGACCGCGGACGCGCTGGAGGCCGCCGAGGAATCCGCGGGCGACCTGGACGAGGCGGACAGCCGAACCCGTGCGGAAGTGGCCGAATGGCGACGCATCACCGACGTGCTCTTCGACCACGGCGGCCCCTACGCACCGGAGACCGACGCCTACGTCCAGGGACAGCTCACCGCCCGCAGGAACCGGCGGGCGGCCTCCTAGGGAGTGCGGTCCACCAGGGAGCGGGGCCCGGCCCTCGTGCTATCCGGCCGCCCGGAGGCGGGTGGCGGCCGCCTCCGCCTCGCGGACGACACGGCCCGTGTCGATGTCGACCAGCCGGCCGTCGAACTTCAGCGCCCGTCCGTCCACGAACACCGCTTCTATGTTCTCGGGCCGCCCGTTGAAGACGATCTGGCCGACCCAGTCGAAGCGCGGTGCGAAGTTCAGGGCGGCCGGGTCGATGACGACGACGTCGGCCCGCTTGCCCGGCGTCAGCGAGCCCACCCGGTCGGCGATGCCGAGCGCTTCGGCGCCGCCCAGCGTGGCCATCCGTAAGACGTCCTGCACCTGCGGGAACACCCCGGCGTCCGTGGCCCGGGCGCGCTGCAGGCCGACGGCCGTCTTCATCAGCGCGTGGAAGTCCGAACTGTCGTTGGTCCCGCCGTCCAGGCCGAGCCCGACCTTCACACCACGACGTCCGAATTCGGCCAGCCGCATGATGCCGGAGGCCAGCCGCATGTTGCTCAGGGGGCAGTGGGCCGCCCGTACGTCGTGTTCGGCGACGGCGGCGATCTCGGCGTCGGTCAGGTGGACGGCGTGGTTGATCAGGAGCCGCGGGCCCAGCGCGCCGATGTCGCCGAGGACCCCGATGGGGTCGTCCGCGCGCTGCTCGGGGCGTTCCAGCACATGGGAGTTGAGCATGACGCCCAGCTCCTGGGCGGCCTCCCAGTGCGCCCGGTTGAGGTCCTGGACGGCCCGCGCCGCGTGCGTGGCCACCTGGAAGGAACCCAGTGGCACCGGATCGACGAGTTCCTTCTTCACCTTCGAGACCAGCACCGCGTCCGGCTTGGGCGGGAACATCGCGTAGGTGAAGCGGACCCCGGTGCCGGCCAGGGCGCGTACGTAACTCTCCACGAGGTCGTAGGCGAAGATGTCGACCCAGTCCACCAGCGTGGTGACGCCCGACTGGACGGCGTCGAGGGCGGCGAGCCGCACGAAGCTGTGGAGGGCCGCGGGGGTGAGCCGTCCGCGCTGGGGGTCGGTACACCCCGCGAACCAGCCGAACAGGTCGCGGTCGGTACAGCCGCCGCGGATCACCGCCTGCCAGAGGTGCGTGTGGGTGTCGACGAACCCCGGCATGACCAGCTTGCCCGAGGCCTCCACCACCCGGGCTCCGGGCGGCCGTTGGAGAGCCGTGCCGACGGCGGCGATGGCGCCGCCCCGCATCAGGACGTCGGCGTTCTCAAGGGCCCCGAGAGGCCCGCTGCCGACGGCGGGGTCCATGGTGAGGACGAGGGACGCCCCACGCAGCAGGACCGTCCCGCCGGCCGGCGCGGGCCGGCCGGGCAGGGGGTCCGGGGCCGTGCGGCGGGCGGTGACACCGAGGAGGAGCGGCGCGGCAGCGGCCAGGCCGAGGCCGGTGAGGAGATCGCGCCGGCTGGGGGGCGCGGGCGGGGTGGGGGTGGAATGCATGACGTGTTACCTCCCGAGGGCGCAGAACGGAAGGCCCGCCCCGGCGACGCTCGGACGGGGCGTCGGGCAGGGGCGGGAGATCACACGCAGCATTCCCAGCGAACGGCCATTCGATGGGCGTCGGCGGAAAACTTTTTCCGTTTCCGTCGTCCGCCAGACATGAACCGGCCATGTTGCCGTGCCTCACCCGTCCGGCGGGGTCCGGCGCAGCAGCTCGTCGTGGACCAGCCGGCCCGCGAGCGCCCCGCCGAAGACGACGACTCCCACGCCGACGAGCCAGCTCTGGATGACGAGGACGGTGCCGAAGGGACCGTACGTGACGGCGCTGGACGCGATCAGCGGGGAGAAGACGAAACGGGAGAAGACCCGCAGGCCCAGCAGCCCGAGCATGGTGGCCACGGCCCCGGGCAGGAGCGCGGTCCACGCGACCCGCCCGCCCAGCAGCAGCCGCTGCGACCACCAGAAGAACAGCGTGCCGATCGCCACCGTGACGACGCCGCGGGCGGAGGACTCCCGCCACGGCGGGGTGATGGCCGACAGGTACAGGAAGCCGACCAGCGCGGCGAGCCACACCACGTGCCGCCACTTGGCCCACCAGCGGGTCGGCGGCAGGTCCCAGATCTTCTCGTACCCGGCCTGCAGCATGGTGCCGAAGGACAGCCCGAACACGGCGAGCAGAGCGAGGCCGAAGGCCGTCGTGGTACGCCATGCCTGTCCCGGCAGAGCGAAGAGGTCGGCGATCTGAGCCCGGGCGGCCGGCGACACGCCGAGCCCGTCGCCCAGCCATTGGGCGAATTCCTCCCCGCCGGCCGTGTTCGCCGCGGACACGACGACCAGCAGCGGTACCAGCGTCAGGAATCCGAGCGCGGCGAACCCCAGCGAACGCTGCCACAGCTCGGCCTCACGGACGCGCACCCAGCGGCGCCCGGCCCGGGCCCGGCGGTAGGTACTGCGTATGCGCCCGAAGGGCGACGGCCGGCTCGGCACGGCAACCCCGTCATGTCGAGCGGGCGGGTTCGGGCGAGGGCGATGTGGCGAGCATGGCCGCTCCAGCTGTTGCTCCCACGCTAGGACTCCGGTGCCCCGGAATCCACCGTCGGGGTGACAGGGGAGGGGGCCGGGCCCGTCGGGACGACGGCCCGGCCCCCTCCTCGGTCTGTCGTGCGGAGGTGCGCCGGTCAGGACTTGCGCATGCCCTTCTTGGTCCTGTCCGCGGCCTCCGAGGCCATCTCCTCCGCCTTGCCGGTCATCCGCTCGGCGCTGCCTTCCGCCTGCATGCGCTTGTCGTCCATCGCGTCGCCCGCGGTCTCCTTGAGCTTGCCCTTGATCTGCTTGGTCTTGCCCTTTGCCTTGCTCATGACGAGGTGCTCCTTGAGTGAAGGGGGAATGCACTGCCCACCATGCGTCCGCAGGGAGTGCCCCGCAACGCGCGGTGGACCGTCCGGCTCGCCGTCCTAGTCGGGCGGCTCGGCGGCCGCCGGCCGCTCGCTGGGAGACGGCTGGGCGGGAGCGGGACGCGGCTCGCCCGGCCGAGGGCCGCGTTGCGCGTGCGCGGGGTCCCGGGGAGTCGGGTCGGGCTTCCGGGGCGTCGGCCCGGAGCCTTCGGATTCTGTTTCGGACGCCTTCCGGTCCATACGGTTCACCTCGGTCTCTTTCGCCCTCGAGGGTGGTCGTGCGCCGTACGCGCGCTTCTGCGTCTGCCCGGCCGGACGCGTTCCAATCAGTCGCGGCGGATCGGGAGGGGCACGGATACGCGCGGTTTTCGAGGGCAGACGGCGTCTGAAGCGCCACGGCGGTTCCGACCGTTCCGCCGACATTTCCAACGCGAGAATGAGGTACTCATGATTGCCGTCGGGTTGATCCTCCTGCTCATCGGATTCCTGACCGGGGTCTCCTTCCTGTGGACCCTCGGGGTCATCCTGCTCGTGGTGGGCGCGGCGCTGTGGATCCTGGGCTCGGTCGGGCACGCGGTCGGCGGCCGACGCCATTATTGGTAGACCACGAGGTGGCCGAATCGGGCCTGTCCGGTCGATCATGACCGGGCAGGCCTCGGTACGTTGGGCCGCATGACCTTCCGCCGAGCACGGCACCGACGCGGTGATGGCGAAGATCGTCTTCGCCACAGCGCCGGCTCTGCGCGACACCGGCTACCGGCTGTCCCTCGCCAGGTTGTAGACCAGGATGAGGATCGCCGCCGCCATCACGGCCAGGTGGACCCAGACCGGGGCGTCCACGACACTCGCACTCGCAGTCGTACTCACAGTCGTCATGTCCCGCGCCTGCCCGCGCTGCGCCGGACAACGCCTTGCGGGCGACGAATTCGGGCGGGCCCGGTCGTCACCTTCAGGGGATGCGCGTGCCGTCGAGGGGCAGCGCGGCGCCGACCTCGTACACGGCGGCGAAGGGCGTGCGGTGCAACTCGTCGGAGGTGAGGAGGGACCCGCCCCCTTCGACGAGACCGCCGGCGACTTCGCGGGCGAGCTCGCCGACCAGGCGGGCGTGGACGACGGCGGGGTCGGGCACGTACAGGTAGCGGCCGATCGGCCGCACGTCCGGCGCCGACAGGTTGCGGCGCTCCATGAGCGACGCACCGGAGGGCAGCACGGTGGCCCTGCGCACCGGGACGGGCGAGGGCGTCCGCTGCACGTCAAGGCCGAACCACACCACCGCTTCCTGGATCCGTCCCTCATGGGAGATCCACTCCACCTCGTCGGCCCCTGCGAGGCCGGTCGGCGGGACCTGGCCCGGAAGATCCGGCGCGAGCCTGACCCAGCCGTAACCGGTCGTCCGCACCCGGTCCAACGCCCAGGACAGCGGCGGATCGTAGGTTTCGGCATCCGGTACCCCGTCCGGCCCGTCCCGCCGCATCAGGTCGATGAACACGGCTTCGCCCCGGCTGTCGAACTCCGTGACGTCCTCGCAGGTCGGGTAGAGGTTCGCGTCGTGCATTCCCGGCAGGTTCGCCCTGGCGATCTCGACGGTCAGCGGGTCCGCGTCGACGGCGTCGGTGTGGTGCGACCAGCCCAGTACGAGGGCGTCGGCGCCGCTGCCGAGGCACATCGCGTCGATCAGCACGACGCCGACCTCGTGCAGGACGCGGTCCAGCTTGTACTCGGACACGGCGAGGTGGGACGACAGCTCGACGCTGTCGGGGGTGAAGTACAGGCGGGCCGCGTACTCCCCGTACTTCGCCGCGGCCCGCCGACGCAACCGGACCTGCTCCCGGGCGGCGGACACCAGTGCGGCAGGATGTTCGCGCAGCAGGCCGGCCACCGTCGCGGCCTCCCCGACCGGGTCGTCGGCCTGCAGGGCGGCCAGCACCTGCTGGCCTTCATCGGCCAGCAGGGCCCGGAGCGTCTCAAGATCCATCCGGTCATTCAAGCAGGCCAAGAGGGGGTGGGCGCGGCCGCGGCCGCGCCCACCCCCTCGCGGTGGCAAGATCCGAAAGAGACGGCCTAGAAGGCCGCGCGGCAGTTCACGAGCTTCGTGGTGCCCACCTTGCGGTCGCAGGCGTACGCCTTCACGTCCTTCTTGTTCTTGAAGGTCCAGCTCTTCGAGCCGTTGACCACCGCCACCTTGTTCTTCACCGGCACCCAGGCACCGCCCACCCAGTCCTGGTAGGACAGGGCGAGCACGGCCTCGTACCCGTCGCCCGCCACCTTGTCCTTGGCGTAGGCGCCCTGGAACGACCCGGCGTAGAGCTTCTCCTGCGAACCGGGGATCGAGCCCGCCACGTGGTACTCGTACGTGCCGCCGACCTCGGCCTTACCGCTGGTGGAGGTCTTGTTGAAGCCGATGGTGGCGGCGCTGGCCGTGCCGGCCAGCCCGACGACGAGGGCGGAGGCAAGGGCTGAGGCTCCGAAGAGCGCGCGCTTCACGACGATGGTCATGGCTGTGTCTCCCTTTCCGGGGGATGCAGAGGATCGATTGAGGTGCCGCCGCCGTGTGTTCCTGCGGCCCGGCGAGACAGAAAACTAGGCTGGTTGCGGGCCGCCGCGCGGCACGCACCGGGATGATCCGGATCTCCACCCGGTGCGGGTGGCGGCCGCCGGGCCTGCAACTCCCGCGGTAGCAGGGGCATGCGGACGCGGTAGAGCCCGTCGTGCCCGGGGCCCATGGCCCAGGCCGGGCCACGACCCGTAGGCTGCGCCGATGCACGCTGGATTGGGGTTGCGCGACAGGCTCGCGGAAGGCCACAGACATCGGTTCCCGTTCCCGTTCCCGTTTCCGGTCCGGTACCGGTCCCTGGCCATCGACTCGGCGCTCGCGCTGGGCTATGCCGGCGCGGGACTTCTGCTGGGCCGGGAGCAACCGCCGGTGGGATGGCAGCCGTTGGACGAGCTGGGCGCGGTCCTGACCGTTCTGGTGGGTCTGGTGCTGCTCGCCCGTCGGATCGCGCCCGTCGCGGCATTCGCCGCCAGCAGCGCGCTGTGGGTCGTGTTCATCACCTGCGGGTACTGGCCCGTGGTCAATTCGATGCCACCGCTCCTGGGCCTGTACACGGTGGCGGCGACCCGCACCCTGCGTACGTCCGTCGCGTGCGCGGCGGTCGTGACCGGTACCTGGGTGTACGCCGGGCTGGCCAACGCGGAGAACAGCTCCATGCCCACCGTCCTCGCCCAGGCCGTCCTGTTCCCGGCGGTGGTGTTCGTCGTCGGTCGCGGCTCGGGCCGACTCGCCGAACGCAACCGGCAGTTCGCCGAGCTCACCTTCCAACTGCGCCGGCAGCAGGAGGAGAACGCCCGCCGGGCCCTCACCGAGGAACGGGTACGCATAGCGCGCGAACTCCACGACGTGGTCGCGCACCACATGTCCGTGATCTCGTTGCAGGCCGGGATGGCCTCGTACGTGTTCCCCACCGACCCGGCGTCCAGCCGGCAGGCCCTCGACACCATCGCCGGCACCAGCAGGGAAGCGCTGGAGGAGATGCGCCGCATGCTCTTCCTGCTGCGTGTCGGCCAGGAGGACCAGTCGGAAGGGCGGGCGGATCCGGACGACCCCGGAGCGTTGGAGCCCGGGGGCGGCGCCTATGCCCCCGCCCCCGGGCTGGACCTGCTCGACAGACTCCTCGACCGGGTGCGGGGCGCGGGGGTCCAGGTCACCATGGAGGTCGTCGGTTCCCCCGTGCGCCTCCCGCAGGGCATGGCACTCTGCGTCTACCGGGTGATCCAGGAGGCACTGACCAACGTGCTCAAGCACGCGGGGCCCACCAGCGCCGCCGTCATCATCCGCTACGAGAGCCGCACCGTCGTCGTGACCGTCACCGACGAGGGAAGCGCCGACGAGGGTAGCGCCGACGAAGGAAGCGGCGACGAAGGAAGCGGCGCGTTCCGGCCAAAAACCGTGATCACAGCTGGTCACGGCTTGATCGGGATGCGGGAACGCGCGAAGATCTACGGCGGGTCGGTCACCGCCGGCCGCCGCGCCCCCGGTGGATTCGAGGTGCGACTCGTCCTTCCGGCACCCACCGCCGGTGACCGGCCGGACGGTCGCCCGGCCCCGGGTTCCGGGGACGCCCGTTCCCGATGAGGATTTCCCGATGCCCACGGTACTGGTGGTCGACGATCAGGTACTGATCCGCGCCGGACTCGTCTCCCTGCTCAACGCCGCGCCCGGCCTGACCGTGGTCGGCGAGGCGTGCGACGGGGACGAAGCCGTCCGACTGGCCGAGACCACCGCACCCGACGTCATCCTCATGGACCTGCGGATGCCGGGTACCGACGGCATCACCGCGATGGAACACATCCTCGGCAGGGCCGCGGCGGGTGACAGTGCTCCGAGGATCCTCGTCCTGACCACCTTCGACCTGGACGAATACGTCTACAACGCCCTGCGCGCGGGCGCCTGCGGGTTCCTCCTCAAGGAGACGCCCCCGGAGCGGCTGGTCGCCGCCATCCACACCGTAGCCTCGGGCGACATGCTCTTCGCGCCGACCGTCACCAGGCGCCTGATCGAGGCGTACCACCCGGGACCGGCGTCGCCGAGGACGATCGCCCCGGAATGGGACACCGTCACCAGCCGTGAACGCGACGTGCTGCGGCTCGTGGCCACGGGAGCGACCAACACGGACGTCGCCCAGCAGCTCTTCATCAGCGAAGCCACCGTGAAGACCCACCTCAACCGCGCGATGGCCAAGCTCGGCCTCTCCAGCCGTGCCCAGGTCGTCGTCTTCGCGTACGAGACCGCCCTCGTGACCCCGGGCGGCCCGACCGCGCTGCCCTGACCGAGCCCGGCCCTGACAGCCCGGCCCCTGACGGCGGCCCGGCTCAGGGCCGCCGGTCCTCCTCGTGGCGCGGTCGCGGTCCGTCACCGACCCGCATCGACAGCGGTGGCACCTTGCCCAGTGCCACGAGCCGGTGGCGTACGACCATGACGACCGCCGCCGCCGCGACGACGACCACCCCGCCCAGGCGCAGGATCGCGTCGTAGGCCTCCTCGGGCGGCCGCTGCGGGGTCATGGCCGAGATCGCCGCAGCCGCCCCCGCCAGGGCAATCGCGCCCAGCGTGACCAGGAACGTCAGCAGGACGCCCGACGCCTCGCCCGCCCTGGCCGGTGCGACGACCTGCTGCGTCGCCACGCTGGAGTAGGTCCAGCCCAGCCCCAGGCCCAGGCCGCACCACGCGAACACCGGCACGTAAAGCCACCACGCGCCGACCCCGGCCAGCGCGTACATTCCCGTCCCCGCTACGGCCCCCGCCAGTGCCATCACCGCGGTCGCCCGCATGTGCCGGCCCAGCCGCACACCGAGCGGCCCGCTGAGCGCCACCAGCAGGGCCGGGGCCAGGAACACCGTGCCCGCCACGAGCGGCGAGAGCCCGCGTACGCCCTGGAGGTAGAGCGTGGCGAGGAAGACGGTGACGCCGTAGCCCATGTTCGTGAGCGATCCCATCGCCGTGACCAGCACGTACGGGATGTTGCGGAACAGCCGCAGATCGACCAGCGGGTGCCGGGCGCGCCGCTCCCGTACGACGAACAGCCCGCCGGCCGCCACGGCCACGGCGAAGAAGGCGAGGGTGCGGGCGCTCTCCCAGCCCCAGGCGTCACCGCGCTCCACGGCCAGCGTCAGGGCCGCCAGCGAGCACACGATCAGGGCGCAGCCGAGGAGGTCGAGCTGGCGCGGCGCCGACGCGTCGCGCGAGTCCGGTACGCAGACGAGGGCGATCAGCAGCGAGAGCGCGCTCAGCGGCGCCATCAGCCAGAAGATCCATCGCCAGCCGGGACCCTCGGTGAGGCCCCCACCCACGAAGGGCCCGAGCGCGGTCCCTATGTTGGCGACTCCGAACACCGCGCCCAGGGCCTTGGCCCGGGTCTCCTCCGGAAAGGTGTTGGTGATCACGGCCACGGACACGGGGAAGACGAAGGCCGCGCCCACCCCCTGCGCGACCCGGGCCGCCACCAGCGGCCCGAGGCCGGGAGCCAGCGCGCAGCCGACGGAACCGGCCGCGAACAGGGCCGTCCCGGCCAGCAGAGTGCCGCGCCGGCCGAAGACGTCCCCCACCCGGCCGCCGACGATGAAGAAGCAGCCGATGGCGAGCATGTACGCGGACAGGGTCCACTGCGCGGCCGAGACCGTGATGCCGAGCTCCGCCGAGATGCCGGGAATGGCGAGGTTGAGCGCGAAGAAGTCGAGCTGGATGCAGAACAGGGCGAGGGCGACCGCGACGAAGGCCCCCTTCCTCCGCGCGGTCGGCGAAGACTCAGCGCGCATGAGGGCGTTCCTCTCGGCCGACGCGGTCGCGGCGGCACGGCCGACGGCCGCACGCGCGCCCTCGTCCCATTGTGGAGGCGCCCGCGACGGTCCGCAGTTCCACGCGGCGCGCCGCGTCGCGCGTGATCGCGGTTTCCCGGGTTCGGCGGCCCGCCGGCGCTCGGAGGTTGCGGTGCGGTGCGATGCGACACGCATGCGGTCAGCGTGCTCCCGGCACAGAGAGGCGGTTTCCATGCCCGGACGGATGGACCTGGCGTGCACCACGGCCGGCGGTGCCGTCGGCGCCACCGCTGCGAGGTGCCTAAAGATTCGCTCAAACGTCGTCCCAACTCACTCGGAATTGTGATCAGTTGATGTCAAGATCGGTCCTTCGCGTCCGGAACGCGCCGTCGTTGCGCGCCATTGCTCGGGGAGAGGACGTACATCGCATGTCTGCCGGTCCGTCGCCGTTCGTACCGCCCGCACAGTCCAGCCAGCCTGCTCCGCCCGCGAGGGGCAACCGACTGGCCGGCGCCGTGCTGACCGTCGCCACGGTCCTGGTGGGCCTGATGGCCGGGCTGTTCTTCGCGTTCGACGTCTCCGTGATGCCCGGGCTCGCGGCGGGGGACGAGCAGACGTACGTCACGGCGATGCGTGCCTTCAACAAGGCCATCGACGGCAACCCGCTCTTCGGGATGGTGTTCCTGCTGGCGCTGGTGGCCGCCGTGCTGTCGGCGGTCCTGGAGTTCCGCGGCGGGCGGCGGGCGGCCGCCCTGTGGGTGGGCGCGGCCGCCGCGGCCTACCTCGTCGTCCTGCTGGTCACCTTCACCGTGAACATCCCCCTCAACAACGAGCTCGCGGACGCCGGCGACGTCGCCGGGATGAAGGACTTCGAGATCGTCGAGCGGTTCAGGACGACCTGGGTGACCACCAACATCATCCGCACGCTGCTGTGCACCACCGCCCTGGCCGCCCTCGCCCGCGCCCTGCTCCTCCACGGCCGCACCACCCGCTGAACGCCCGCCCGGCCCGGCCGGCCCCGGCACCCTCCCCGGCGCGTCAGTGCAGGACCAGCGCCCAGGCGAGGAGGCCGAGGGCGATCGTGCACAGCACGGCCCGCCACACGTTGGCGCGTACCCACGGCCCTTCGAAGGCGCGGCGGACCGCCGGGGGGTCGCCGATGCGGTCGACCGGGCCGGCCTGTTCCAGGGCGTTGTTCAGCGGGATGTTGATCCTGGCCGTCACGACCATCGCCGCGAGGTACGCGACGAGTGCGCCGATCAGCGGCCCCAGCGCGTCCCGACCGCCGCTGCCGACGGCGTGGAGCACCACCGCGGCCGCGCTGAAGACGAGCGCGCCGACGTAACCCAGCAGGAACCAGCCGTTGAGGATCGCCACGTTGATCCGCTGCATGGTCTCGATGACGGTGCGGTCGCCGGCCACCCGGAGCCCCGGCATCACGGATACGGAGAAGCCGTAGAAGAGGCCGCTCATCCAGCCGATGGTGATCGTCGCGGCGATCATCGTCGCCAACCGTGCCGTTTCCACGTGGGGCTCCCCCGGATCGAGAATCAGGTCGAGAACTGGTCTTCGAACGGTCAAGTCCCGCCGATCATAGGGTGCGGGGGACCGGTTCGAGCCCGCGTAGGCTGGCCCGGCCTTCGCGTCACCTCCCAGCGCCTCGACCTCCCAGCACTCCCAGCACCCCACACCACCGCCGAACGGAGCCGCCCGCCATGCTGACCGCCCTCACCGGTGTCCACGGGGACCGCGCGGACGCCGTCACCGTCGCCGGCCGTACCGCCTCCTACGAGGAACTCCTGGCGGCCGCCCGCCAGGTGGCCGCCGATCTCGCCGCATCGGGGGTCCCCGCGTTCGCGGTGACCGCGACGGCCTCCCTGGAGACGGTGGCCGCCGTGGTCGGCGCGCTGCTCGCCGGCGTGCCGTGCGTTCCGCTGCCGCCCGACGCGGGTCCGGCCGAGCTCGGCCACATCCTGCGCGACTCCGGGGCCCGCACCATCGAGGTCGACTTCGCCCGCCGCTCGGACAGGACCCCCGCCCCCGCCGCCGTGCGCACCCCCGACGATCCCGCGCTGATCCTCTACACCTCCGGTACCACCGGCGCCCCCAAGGGCGTGGTCCTCAGCAGCGCCGCGATCACCGCCGACCTGGACGCCCTCGCCGAGGCCTGGCAGTGGACCGCCGACGACACCCTGGTCCACGGACTCCCGCTGTTCCACGTCCACGGTCTCGTCCTCGGAGTCCTCGGCGCCCTGCGCACCGGCAGCCGCCTCGTGCACACCGGCCGGCCGACGCCCGAGGCGTACGCGGCCGCGGGCGGGAGCCTGTACTTCGGCGTGCCGACCGTGTGGTCCCGTATCGCCCGCGAGCCGCACGCCGCTGCCGCCCTGTCGGGGGCCCGGCTCCTGGTGTCGGGCAGTGCGGCGCTGCCCGCGCCGGTCTTCCGGGACATCGAGGGCGCGAGCGGACACCGCATCGTCGAGCGGTACGGGATGACGGAGACGCTGATCACCGTCAGCGGCCGGGCCGGCGGCGACCTCCACCCGGGTACCGTCGGCACCCCGCTGCCGGGCATCGCCACCCGCATCGCGGCCGAGGACGGTGCGGAGATCGGCGAACTCCAGCTGACCGGACCCACCTTGTTCTCCGGCTACCTCGGCCGGCCCGAGGCGACCGCCGCCGCGTACACCGAGGACGGCTGGTTCCGTACGGGCGACATCGCGGCCGTCGACGAGAAGGACGGCGTCCACCGGATCGTGGGCCGCGCCTCCACCGACATGATCAAGTCGGGCGGCTACCGGATCGGCGCGGGCGAGATCGAGAACGCCCTCCTGGACCACCCCCGGGTGCGGGAGGCGGCCGTGGTCGGTGTCCCCGACGCGGACCTCGGCCAGCGGATCGTCGCGTTCGTCGTCGCCGAGGGCGTCACGGGAGCCGAGCTCACCGACTTCGTCGCCGCCCACCTGTCGGTCCACAAACGCCCCCGCGAGGTCCGCTTCGTCGGGGCGATCCCGCGCAACGCCATGGGCAAGCCCCAGAAGCGCCTGCTCCTGGACCCTCCCGCGCCCGGCGACCGCGCCTGAGCCCCCGTGCCCCGCGGTGCCCCCCGCAGGAGGCGGAGCCGGCCCCGGCAACGGCCCTCGGCCCGCCGCCTACGTGCGGCGACCCCGCCGGCAGCGGATGCCCCACTCGCCAGTGGGCGAGAAGGTCTCGCCGCTCTTGGAGCCGGCTCATGGATCGTCGCCGACCGCTTCGGTCACGAGCAGGCTCCGATCCGCAGGCAGAACGGACGTCGGGTCGAAGCAGCGCGCCGGACGCCAGCCCGGACCTCCGGTCGAACCGCCGAGCGGCGTTCCGGATGCCGGAGATCCGAGAGGTCAGATCCGGGTGCGGGTCCACACCGTGCCGCGGGCCTCGTACTCCAGCATGGCCTCGATGCCGGTCGCCGCGTCGGCGCCGAGTTCGCGGCGCACGAGCCACAGTGCGAGCTCCAGGCCGGAGGTGATGCCTCCGGCCGTCACCAGATCGCCGTCGTCCACCACGCGCGCGTTCTTCAGCACGCCGCCCTCCCGCTCCAGGTCCGGGCGCGCCGTGTGGTGGGTGGTGCAGGGGCGGCCCCGGGTCAGCCCGGCGGCCGCCAGCAGCATCACGCCCGTGCACAGCGCGGCGACGGTGAGGCCGCAGCGTGGCGCCGCAACCAGCGCGCGCGGAAGGGTGCCCCGCCGGATCTCCGCCCACACCCCGGGGTTCTCGCGGCGGGCGTAGCCGCCGCCCGGTACGACGACGACGTCGGCCTCCTGCGGGGCCCAGCCGTGTTCGACGCCGACCCGCGTCCCGTACGACGCCCGCACGAAGCGGGGGCGGGAGGTGGTGACGTACCGGACCTCGACCGCCCGGTCCGTGGGGTCGGGACGGCGGCCGACCGGTGTCCCGCGTCTCCCACAGGGGGTCGAAGGGACCGACGCCCGAGTTCCCCGCGCACCGTGTGGTGCGCCCACAACCCCGTGCGCCGATCGGCGGCCGATCGGCCCCGGACGTCAGACAGTTGACGGGTGATGTACCGGGCGGCGGCCGTGAGGATGGTCGTCATGGATCCCGAACTCGAAGCCTTCGTCCCCTTCCTCCCCGAGACCGACTGGGCCGACCCGGCCGCCGCCCGCAAGATCTACGCCGGGCTGGCCGCCTCGCGCCCCGCCCCGGACCTCGCCGGCCTGGAGATCGAGGACCGCACGGTCCCCGGTGAACCCGCCGTGCCCGTACGGATCTACCGCCCGCACCGCGCCCGTGGCGGCGCCGTCGTATGGCTCCGCGGCGGCGGGCTCATCATGGGCGACCTGGAGACCGAGCACCCGTGGGCCGCCCGGATCGCCGACAGCACGGACGCGGTGGTGATCTCGGTCGACTACCGCGCGGCTCCCGAGCACCGCTTCCCGGCCGCCCTGGACGACGCGTACGCCGTATTGGCCTGGACGGCCGAGCACGCCGCCGAGCTCGGCATCGACCCCGAACGGATCGCGGTCGCAGGGCACAGCGCCGGCGCCGGGCTCGCGGCCGCGGCGGCCCTGCGGGCGCGCGACGAGCAGGGGCCGCCGATCCGCTTCCAGCTGCTCAACGAGGCCGGCCTCGACGACCGTCAGGAGACCTGGTCGGCCCGGCACTTCACCGACACCCCCTGGCTGGACCGCGGCAAGATCGCCCAGGCGTGGCGGCACTACCTCGGCCCGCGGCCCGCCACCCCGTACGCCGCCCCGGCCCGGGCCGCCGACCTGTCCGGCCTGCCGCCCGCCTACATCGCCACCTCGGAGTTCGACCCGAACCGCGACGACGGCATCGCCTACGCGCTGCGGCTGCTCCAGGCCGGCGTACCGGTGGAACTGCACCAGTACCCCGGAACCTTCCACGGCTCGCAGGCGATCCTCTCCGCGGCCGTGTCCCAGCGCCAGAATGCCGACCTCACCGCGGCCCTGCGCCGCGCGCTCGCCGAGTGAGCACCCGCATCGATCACGAAGGGACGGACACCATGAAGATCCGAACGGCACTGTGCGCGACCCTGGCCGTACTGACCGCCTGCGCGGGCACGCTGGCCGCAGCCCCCACCCCCTCGACCGGCCCCGACCGGGCGGCGCTGAAGTCCGCCATGGAAGGGGTCCGGCAGGCAGGGGTGCCGGGACTGTACGCAGAAGTACGCGCCTCCGGCGGCGGCGTCTTCGGCGGGGACACGGGCCGGACCTGGCGCGGCGCCTCCGGGGTCGCCGATCTCGACACCGGCCGCCCCGTACGGCCCGACATGCGCCACCGCGTCGGCAGCGTCACCAAGACCTTCACCGCCGTCGCCGTCATGCAGCAGGCCGAACAGGGCCGGATCCGGCTCGACGCCCCGATCGGCGACTACCTGCCGGCCCTCGTGCCGGGAGAGCGCGGCAGGAAGATCACAGTCCGGATGCTGCTCAACAACACCAGCGGCATTCCGGATTACATCCCCTACGCGTTCCCGTCCCTCCAGACGTTCCCCTCGCCTTCTTCGGCCAAGAGCCTCGACGACAACCGGTTCAGGCAGTTCCGCCCGGCCGAGCTCATCGCGCTCGGACTCGCGGCCCCTCCCGCCGGCGAACCGGGAGCCGCCACCGGGGTCTACTCCAACACCAACTACCTCCTCCTCGGCCAACTCCTCGAACACGCGACCGGAACCACGGCCGAGGAGTACATCACCCACCACGTCATCGAACGCGCCGGGCTACGGAACACCGAGTTCCCGTCCGGGACGCGCATCGACGGACCGCACTCACGGATGTACGAAGCCCTCTACGGCGTGCTCGACCCGCCGCGCGACTACAGCGTCTACGACATGTCCTGGACGGGCACGGGAGCCGCCCTCGTATCGACCATGGAGGACCTCAACCGCTTCTACGCCAAGCTGCTCGACGGCAGGCTCGTCAACCAGCGGTCGCTGGCGGAGATGCAGCGCACGATCCCGGTCCGCGCCCTGGACGGATCGACCATCCAGTACGGCCTCGGCCTGCACAAGGTCACCGTCCCGGGCTGCGGCACCTTCTGGGGCCACGACGGCACGGTGTGGGGAGCGCGGACGATGTCCCTGACCCGGGCCGACGGCAAGCGCCAGATGTCCGTGGGCGTCAATCTGGAGAGGTGGAACAGGCCGGACTCTTCCGGCCGGCCGCAACACCACCCCATCGACGACGCACTCTCGACGCTGTACCGGACGGCGATGTGCGCCGCCACCCCGGAATGACCATGACCGCACACACGAACAGGTCGAGCCCGCGACCGGCCGGGTGACCCCGGCCGGTCCGACGGCCGCGTACGGCGCCGCCGGGCACGCTCGCGGGCGAGGATGCACGAGCTCGTTCCTCTCGGCAGCGAGCCGACGCCGATACCCGCCGACCGCGCCGGCCGCCGACGCGGGGGAGAGGGAGGAGACCCACGATGCCGTCGCAGGGAACCGCCAAGCAGCCCACGACCGAACTCGACGCCCGCTACAGCTCCGCGCTCAACCCGCGCCCGGGTGCCTCCGACGTCACCGCCACCGACTGGTCCGAGGCCGAGCGGCAGCTGGGCGCCGCCGAGATCTTCTGGCTGTCCACGGTACGGCCCGACGGCCGCCTCCACGTCACCCCCGTGATCGCCGCCTGGCACGACGGGGTCATGTACTTCTCCACCGGACCGGAGGAGCAGAAGGCGAAGAACCTGGCGCACGACGGCCACTGCGCGCTGACCACCGGGGGGAACTCGCTCACCGAAGGCCTGGACCTCGTGGTCGAGGGCAGGGCGCAGCAGATCTCGGATCCTGCCCGGCTGGAGGAGGTGATCACGGCGTACGAGACGAAGTACGGTGCGCACATCACCTCCCCCGAGGGCACCTTCCACGGCATCGACGACGCGTTCCGGCAGGGAACCGCGGTGGTGTTCGCGGTGGCCCCGACCACGGCGTACGGGTTCGGCCGCGACGGCGGCGTCTACAGCCACACCCGGTGGACCTTCTGAGCAAGCCCACCCCTCGACTCACCCGGACGGGCCGGCGTTCAGCCGGGCGTTGATCCGGGCGGCCTGACGCGTCAGATGGTCGCGTTCGGCGAGGTTCGGAGCCTTCAGGGCCGCTTCCGCGTACAGCCGCGCCGCCGTCGCCGGGTCACCGTCGCGCTCGTGGAGGTACGCAGCCACCGCGGTGTGGCGGGGCAGCGTGCCGTCCACCGCCGCGAGCGCCGCCAGGCCGGCCCGCGGCCCGTCGGCCTCGCCGACGGCCACCGCGCGGTTGAGCCGTACGACCGGGCTGTCGGTCAGGCGTGCGAGCTCGTCGTACCACTCGACGATCTGCGGCCAGTCGGTCTCCCCGGCGGTGGGCGCGTCCGCATGGAGCGCCGCGATGGCGGCCTGGGCCTGGAACTCACCCAGCCGGTCGCGGGCCAGCGCCCCCTGCAGCACCGCGACGCCCTCGGCGATCATCCTCGTGTCCCACCGGCCCCGGTCCTGCCCGGCGAGCGGCACCAGGCCGCCGTCGGCCGCGGTGCGAGCGGCCCGCCGGGCATGGTGGAGCAGCATGAGCGCGAGCAGCCCCGCCACCTCGGGATGGTCCACGCGGGCCGCCAGCTGCCGGGTGAGCCGGATGGCCTCCGCAGCGAGGTCGACGTCGCCGGAGTAGCCCTCGTTGAACACCAGGTACAGGACGCGCAGCACGGTGGCGACGTCACCGGGCTGGTCGAACCGCACTCCGGAGACGGTGCGCTTGGCCCGGCTGATCCGCTGCGCCATGGTCGCCTCGGGCACCAGATAAGCCTGGGCGATCTGGCGGGTGCTGAGCCCGCCGACGGCCCGCAGCGTGAGCGCGACCGCGGACGACGGCGTCAGCGACGGGTGCGCGCACAGGAAGTAGAGCTGGAGCGTGTCGTCCGCCGCGGGTGCGGGGCCGGGCGTCGGCTCCCGGTCGACGAGGTCCTCCCGCCGGCGGCGGGAGGCGTCCGCCCGGGTCGCGTCGAGGAACCGGCGCCACGCCACGGTGACCAGCCAGCCCTTCGCGTCCCGCGGCGGGTCGTCGGGCCAGACGCGGACCGCCTCGACCAGCGCGTCCTGGACGGCGGCGCCGGCCGCCGCGAAATCGGCTCCGCGGCGGACGAGGACGGCGAGCACGCCGGGCGTGAGGCTCCGCAGGAGGACCTCGTTCATCCCGGGGTCACTCCGTGATGGTGGGCGGCGCGGACAGGAACGGGCGCACCTCGAGCCACTCGTGGATCGGCTTCCCGCCCGCCCCCGGAGCGGCCGACAGCTCCCCGGCCAGCTCTACGGCGCGCTCGTAGCCGTCGACGTCGATCACCATCCAGCCGGCGATCAGGTCCTTGGTCTCGGCGAACGGCCCGTCGGTGACAGGCGGCCGCCCCTCACCGTCGTACCGGACCCACGCCCCCTCGGGCGCCAGCGCCTGTCCGTCGACGAACTCGCCGGTCTTCTCGAGCCGCGCCGCGAAGTCGTTCATGTACTGCACGTGGTCGGAGATCTCGTCCTGCGTCCACCGGTCCATGGGCACGTCGTTGACCGCAGCGGGGGCGCCTCGGTAGTGCTTGAGCAGCAGGTACTTCGCCATGGTGCATCTCCTCGGTGCTGGTGCGACCCATTCTGGTCGCCTTCACACCGGGGACGGAGCAGGAAACCGCTTCTCGACATCCCGGCCATGACTTTTTCGGCGGAACGCGCCGGACCGGGCGGAGCGACCATCGAAATGATGATGCCCGGGCGCCAGTCGGGCTGAGCGCCGCACGCCTGCGCCCCCTCGGCGGGCAGTGGCTCTACCGTGCCAGCAACCCGTCCACATGCCGGACTGCGTCCCACCGCTCCGGCGTTCCCTTGGAGGTCATGATGTCCCGCCCATCACAGCCGTTCGGCACGGTCGTCAGCACCGCCGGCGTCAACCTGCGGCAGTATCCGAGCACGGACTCCTCCGTCGTCGGCAACCTGACCCACGGTACCGAGATCGGTCTGCACAGCAAGGTGCACGCCCAGACCATCGACGGCAACAGCATCTGGTACCTGCTGCGTGACGAGGCCGTCTGGGTCGCGGCGCGCCACGTCGACAACACCGGAGAGGTGCCGCTGTCCAAGGACGTCCATCCGGCTTCCCCCCAGGGCTGAGAGGCCGGACGTCGCACGGAAGGGGGCGCGGAGTGTTGTCCGCGCCCCCTTTGCCCAGCGTCCGTGGTGGCGGACCGGAACGGCCGGGATGGCCCGTGGGGGGACCCCGGCCGGAGCGGGCGCCGCTCCCAAGGGGGGACGACGGGTCGATGACGTCAGTCCTTACGACTGCCCTTCGGTGTGCTGGGGTTCAGGAGCCGGTGTTGACGTTCGCCGTGGCGACCGCCCCCGTGCCCGCACCCCACTTGTCGAGTGCCTTCTGGTACGAACCGTCCGCGATGCTCGCCGCCAGGGCGGCCTTGAGGGCGTCGCGCAGTTCGGGGTCGTCCTTGGCCACGGCGATTCCGAAGGGGCCGGCCCGGATCTGGTTGCCGACGACCTCGAAGGCGTTTCCGCCGTCGGCCTTGAGGGCCAGGTAGGCGGCCACGGGGTAGTCGTTGATCCCTGCGACGGCGCCGCCCGCCTTCACGCGCGTCTGCGCCTCGGCGTCCGTCGGGGGGAAGGGTGGGGAGGGGGCGGTGCGGGACGCCGGGCGGTCGGTCGGCCCCGCGGTCTCAGGCGACGACGCGCAGGCGCGTCACGCCCGGGTCGAGCGCACCGCGTACGTGGCCGTTCGGCGCGGCCGCGGTCCGCTGGAGGAACCGGACGACCTCGGCGGTGATGACCTCGCCCGGCAGGACGTTGGGGATGCCCGGCGGGTACGCGGCCAGCGTGTCCGCGGAGATCCGGCCGACGGCCTCCTCGGCGGCCACGACGCGGGTGGGACTCAGGAACGCCTCGCGGGCGGTGAGCTTCGTGAGGCCGGGCTCCGGCAGCCGCAGCATGCCGCCGGCGCCGTCCGGGTCGGTGAGCGGGGAGGGCAGGGTGTGCAGTGCCTCGACGAACCGGTCGGTGTCGGGGGCGGATCCCGCACCGATCACGGCGACGATCGCCGCGTCGGTTGCCACCTCGACCATGATCTGGTGGTCCCGGAAGAGTCGGCGCCGGGCCTCGTGGCCCGTGATCCCGCCGGCTCGGGTGTCGATCGCGATCCGCAGCGGATCGGCGCCGACGATGTCGGGGAAGACGTGGAATCCGTCGCTCACCACCGTGAAGCGGCCCAGCGCGCGGACGGCGCTCCGCACCCGGTCCGCGGCCCCGACACTGCCGCCCGTCGCCTCGGCGTCGGCGACCAGACTCCTCCGGGCGAGATCCAGCGACGCCGTCAGCAGGGCACTCGCGCTGGTGGACTGGACCAGCCGGAACGCCCGGTCCACGAGCGGTTCGAGCCGGTCCGCGAAGGGGCCCTCCGCCAGGTGGAGCATCGCCGACTGCGTCAGGCTGCCCGCCAGTTTGTGCGTACTGGAGGTCACCAGGTCCGCGCCCAGGGACAGCGCACGCCCGGGAAGGGCCGGATGGAAACCGAAGTGCGATCCCCACGCCTCGTCGACGATCAGCGGGACCCCCGCGGCATGGGCGGCGTCCGCGATGGCGCGGACGTCGGCGACCGCGCCGAAGTAGCTCGGCGAGACGATGTACACGGCGGCCGCGTCCGGCGTCCGCTCCAGCGCCGCCGCCACGTCCACGGCGGTCACACCGTGGGCGATGCCCTGCTCGGGGTCGACGGACGGCTGGACGAAGACGGCGTCCATGCCGGACAGCACCAGCCCGTCGATCACGCTGGAGTGCACGCTGCGCTGCACGACGAGCGTGCGCCCCAGGGCGGGGGCGACCATCGAGGCGATCTGGTTGCCCTGCGAGGCGCCGTTCGTCAGGAACCACGTGCGGTGCGCCCCCCAGGCCTCGGCCGCCAGCTCCAGGGCCCGGTCCAGCGGGGTGCCCGGGCCGAGGTCGATGCCGTCGAGCAGCGGAGGGAAGTCCAGCGCCGTGATCCTCGCCCCGAAGAAGCCGGCGAGGTCCGAGCCGGGGGTCGCGGCGTGCCCGGGGACGTTCAGCCTCAGCCAGTCCCGTCCGGCATGGCGCAGCACGGCCTCGGCGTACGGGGCGTCCAGCTGGCCGGCGGCGGTGCCGGAGGGGATGGAGGTGGGGGAGTAAGGGGTGTGCTGATCGGTCGTTCTCATGTTCACGGTGGGAGCGTGACAGCCTTCGCCCCATCGAAGAAGGATGGGCTTTTCGTTACCCCTCCATAGGATGTCTATATGCTCGACGTCAGGCATCTCCAGGTCCTGCGGTCCATCGCGCAGGAGGGCTCGCTCGCCGCGGCCGGCCGCGCACTGCACTACAGCCAGCCCACGATCACCCACCACCTCTCAGCCCTGGAAGCCCACTTCAGTGCCCGGCTCGTCCAGCGCGGGCCGCGCGGGGCCACGCTGACCGAACTCGGCGAAGCCCTGCTGCCGCACGCCGAGGCCGTACTGGAGCGACTGCGTCAGGCCGAGCTGGAGGTGCGCAGCCTCGCCGAGCGCGGCGCGCGTACGCTGCACATCGGTACGTTTCCCACGGCGGGCGCACTGCTGCTCGCGCCCGCGGTCAAGCGCCTCCACCGCCAAGGGGTGCACATCTCGCTCACCGAGGGCGAACTCCCGCTGCTGCTGCGCGGGTTGAAAGCCCGCGAGCTCGATGCAGCCCTCGTCTTCTCGCAGCCCGGCGACCGCCTCGACCTCGACGAGGACTTCGAGGTCCACCCGCTGCTGGCCGATCCGCTCCTCCTGGTCATGCCGGAGGACCACCCGTGTGCATCGCTGGACCGGGTACCCCTCGGCGAGCTGCGGGACACCGCGTGGGTGGGCGCGGCCGATCCCCACGACCCGTGCGACCGCGTGCTCGCCTGGGCGTGTGCCCAAGAGGGGTACGAGCCCCTGCATGCGATGCGCACCGACGACTACGCGGTGGTCCAGGGCCTCGTCGCGGCGGGGACGGGCGTGGCCCTCGTACCGCGGCTCGCCCTGGGACACCCCCGGCCCGACCTCGCGGTACGGTCCCTTGCCCACCCCGACCTCGCCCGCGAGATCAGCGTCGCCTTACTGCGCTCCACCTCGGCCGCCGCCGCGCAGGAGCTGATCGCGGCCCTGCAGGAACAGGCCGCCTTGATCACGGAGCGCTGGGCCGCGACGTAGCCCCCGGCCGGTGGCCGTGTGTGCGGCGGTCACCCCGCTGTTCCTCCGCGCCGGGCGTTCTCGCCGCGGCGGTGGCCCCTGGTGGAGCCGCGGGCAGGGGGGAGCCCTGCCCGCGGGCGGGTGACAGGCCTCAGCGGTGCCGGCGGCGCAGGAGCGCGAAGGCCGTGAGGATCGCGACGGCGGCGAGGGTCAGCAGGATCGCGCTCTCGACCAGTTGCAGCGGCCAGAAGTGGGATTCGGGGTGGTGGCGGATCCCGATGCGGTCGACCGGACCGGAGAAGTCCCAGACGTTCCCGCCGCGCACGGGCCCGTCGAGGGCGGGCCAGAAGCGGGGGCGGAGCACGGTGAGGGTCACCCCGACGGTCCCGACCAGGGCCAGGGCCGCGGCCATGGCGGGGACCGTGCGACCGATCACCAGGCCGGCCAGCGCGCCGACGGCGATGCCGAGGAGGGCGTAGGCCACCGCCACCGGTCCGATCGCCCCGTAGAAGGGAAAGGCGTACCAGTGGATGGGGTACCAGGTGTCCAGGGTTCCGCGCCGGATCCAAGCCGCCAGCACCGCGAATGCGGGCAGCAGGAGCAGCACGGCGGCGACCGGCACCGCCAGCCTGGCGGCGAGCCAGCGGGCCGGGCTGACCGACTGGGTCCACTGGAGTCGGTATGTTCCGGATTCCAGCTCGCGCCCGATCAGTGGGCCCGCCGCGAACGCGGCGAGGAGCAGGGGCAGCGCCGTAACGGCGAGCGCGACGAAGTGGAACACCTTCTGGAAGTACAGGCTGCGGGAGAGGAAGCCGCGGACCTGGATGCCGCAGCCGGGGACCGTCCGCTCCACCGTGCAGCCGGTCGCAGCGAGTTCCTCGGCCCATGACTGGACGTACCAGCGGCCGGCGGGCAGGGCGAGGGCGGCGAGCAGCACCAGGGCGACCGCGGCCCACAGCGCGTGGCGGTGCAGGCGGACCGTGACCCGGAAGGGGCCATGCAGATCGGAGGGCGTCATGCCGCTGCCTCCAGGTCGCCGACCGGGCCGCCGAGCGGGTCCACACCGGAAACGGCTTCGTCGAGGAGTAACAGCGTCGGCCGCTTGCCGAGGGCCAGGGCCGGAGCCGGCCGGGAACGCCGGCCGCGGGACAGAGCGCGGCCGCGTCGGGCCGGATCGGGGCCGCCGGCCTCCATGAGCGTGCCCGCGGCGACCTGGTCCCGGTCCCAGCGGCCGGGATCCACGTCGGCGCCCGTGCGCAGGGTCTCGGCGATCGTCGGCTGCGGGTGGAGCGGCTCGCCCTGGGGGACGTGGGCGATGGCCTCGCGGGCCGGGGCCGTCAGGGTGCCTTCGGTGGGCTTCAGCACACCCGCGGCCAGGGCCGGCAGGGTGGACCTGCCGGCTCCGTCGGGGCCGCTCGGGCCGCACACGCGGCCGGCGGGGAGCCTGAAGGAACAGTCCTTCAGGGTCCATCTGCCGCGGCGGAACCTCCGTTTCAGGCCGTGCGCTTCGATGGCTGCGGTCATCCTTCGTCCCCCCGGTTCGGTTCACTGTCGGATCCGCTCAGTACAGAGGTGAACAGTGCGGTGATGTCGTCCTGCTCCAGGCCGGCTTGGCGCGCCCGTGCGAGCCACTGGGCGAGTTCGGTGCGCAGCGCGGCGTCTGCGGCCCTGCCCTCGCCCAGCGTCCGCCGGACGAAGGTGCCGAGCCCCCTGCGGCCCTCCACCAGGCCCTCGCGTTCGAGCTCGCGGTAGGCCTTGAGCACGGTGTTGGGGTTGATGGCGAGTGCCTCGACCACCTCACGGGCGGTGGGCAGCCGGTCCCCGGTCTCCAGCAGGCCCAGACGCAGAGCCTGTTTGGTCTGCTGGACGATCTGGAGATACGTGGCCACACCACTGCGCCGGTCGATGCGGTACTCGATCACGCCTGCTCATCCTCCTTTCACTAAGGAAGTGGTGAAAGGGTGCGTGGTGGGCACCCCGACTGTCAATGGTTGTCAAGCCACGGGATGCGGGGACGTGCCCCGTCCGGCACGGCGGGGCCTACTGGAATCGGGCGGCGCCGTGCACAGGAGGACGGGCGCAGCCGCCCGGGATCGACGGGCACGCACATCAGGGGTCAGTCGTGGCGATGGTAGGACTGTTCTGGATCACCGAAGAATCCGTGCACCTGGGTTCCCCACCGGATGCCGAGGAGCACTACGTCCGCATCACCTCCGAGGGGGTGCAGGCGCGCGACGGGGACGGCACTCGGGCGTGGCCGTGGTCGGGACTGCGTTCCGCGGTGGTGGAGGCCGCGCCCGTGGAGGGCGAGGCGGGAGGCGGCGGGCGCTTTCTGGCAGCGGTGCTGGAAGCGGTGGTCACGCTGGGATCGAGCTACGGCGGTGGGACACCGCCGCAGATGCTCCTGGTCCTCGAATCGGACGACGGCACGGAGGAGGTGCGGGTCTGGGCGGCGGCCAAGGGCTACACCTCGCAGGAGATCGCCCTGTCCCAGCGCCTCCTGACCCGGTTCCGGGAGGGCGCGGCAGACCCAGGGACCCTCATGGCCTGGAGCCGGGACCACGGCGGTACGCCGAGACCGCCCGAGCGCGAAGCCCTCCTGCGGGAGTGGGTGGGGACGGAGAACCCCGGGACGGAAGACGGCGTCCAGCGCTGATCAAGGGCTCGACGAAGGTCACGCCCGCGTCGGCGGTGGCCCGCGTGAATGGATGCGCCGGAAGTGATGTACCGATGCAACCATCTGCGCAGTTCGAGCGTCTGCTGTGGCGAAGAAACGTTTCCAGGGGGTTTTGTCTGTGAAGTTGTCCCGGATCGCCGCAGCGGTCACCACTGCTGCTCTTGCTCCGGCCGTCCTCATCGCGTCACCGGCGTTCGCCGCCGGTTCGGACGCTCCGGCCGCCGGCAACCAGCCGGCTCCGACCACGCCGGACCAGTCCGTGCCCGACCAGGCCGAAGAGGACCGCAAGACCATCCTCGCGATCATCGCTCACCCGATGGCCAGCGAGTACATGAAGGAAGCCGGCCGCAAGGCCATCGCCGACGGCCCGCAGGCCATGAGGAAGTTCATCGAGGTAGACCAGCACAAGATCCGCATCGACGACTACCGCGTGGCCATCATGCGGCTCAGCCACGATGCGGGCCCCGCCCTGAAGGCGGGCATCGAGAAGGTCTTCCAGGGCGGGGAGACCCTGGAGCAGCTGCGCCACTTCTACGAGGTGACCCAGCACGAGCTGCGCGACGAGGACAACAAGGTCGAGATCTCCAGGCTGATCGGCACCGGCGGCTCGGCGGTCAAGGAGGCCGGGAAGAAGGCGCTCCAGGGCACCCCCGCCGACCGCACCGCCTTCCTGAAGACCGGCCGGTACCTCGCCCAGGCGTCGGACGACCGCGTCGAACTGTCCCGCATCGACGAGGGCTGGGACGGCCCGATCCTGAGCGAGGCGATCAGCAAGCTCCTCAACGGGTCGCCGACCCCGGCCGAGCTGCGTCACTTCCTGGAGGTGACCCAGCACGAGCTGCGCGACCAGGACAACAGCGTCGCGATCGCCCAGATCATCCACGGTGGCGGTCCCGAGCTCGTCAAGGCGGGCCGCGCCGCGCTCAAGGGCACGCCCGCCGACCGGGTCGAGTTCCTGAAGACGGGCCAGCACGAAGCCCGGGCGAAGGACCAGGCGGCCAAGGACCAGGCGGACAAGGAGAAGGACAAGGCCAAGGACAAGGACAAGACCGGCCCGGGCCAGGACGGCAAGGACCAGGGCCAGGGCCAGGGCAACGGCTCCGGCCAGGGCTCCGGCAACACCGCCGTCACCGCCCAGGGCGGCAACGGCGCGCCCCTCGCCACCACGGGCGCGGGCGTCAACACGACCCTGATGGCGGGCGGCGCGGGCACCGCCCTCGTCGCCGGCGCCGGTCTCCTGCTCGCCGCCCGCATGCGCCGGGCCGGCGCGAAGGGCTGACCGGGTTCGCCGTCGCACGCCTGCACCACAGGGGCCGTCACCCTCACGGGTGGCGGCCCTTGGTCGCGTTCGAACAGGCCGTGGAGCCGACGGTGCGGGCCCGACATCTCGACGGAACGGCAGACGACCTCCGGTCGATCGCAAACCGCACAGCCGGTAAAGCGTTGGCCCCTATGGAGTGAATCGTGCCAGAACCTCGTGACCCTTGGCCGGAACCTTCCATACGGTGGCCCCTCTTCGCTCATCACCACACCTGGGGGGCCGGTGCGCAACCACCGACTCGTAATGACCGCTGCCTTCGTGGCGGCCGGTCTCGGCATCATTCCGGGCACCGCGCAGGCGGCTGATCCCGTACCCGTCGCGGCCGGCGTGGCCGAGGCGATCGCCGAAGCATCCACGTCCGAGGGCTTCCACAGCCCCGCGGACCGCACGATCCGCACCACCCTGCCCGCTGCCGCCAAGGGGAAAGCCGGGGTCGGCGCCAAGAGCGCCGCACCACAGACCGCTGGGGCCGCGGCGGCCGAGCAGGCCGCACTCGACGCGGGAGCCAACCCCACCCTCGCGGTGGACGTCAGCGGCACCAGCTACACCGCGCACGGGATCGAGCTCACCACCCTGATCACGAGCGCCGACTTCGCGCTCGACGTCGCCATCGACTGGGGCGACGGGAAGACCGACACGGTCACCGCCCAGGGCAACGCCGAACTGCACCACTCGCACACGTACGACAAGTCCGGCGAGTACCAGGTGAAGGTGACGGTGACCGACACCGCCAACGCCGTCCAGGCCACCAACGGCGGGGCCTTCCTCACCCCCGGCGCCGACTTCACCCCGCACGCCCCGACCCGGCTCCTCGACACCCGCAACGGCACCGGCTCGCCCGTGGGCAAGGTCGCCGGCCAGGGCTCCGCCCGGGTCAAGGTGGCCGGCAACGCCTCCGTCCCGGCCGGCGTCACCGCGGTCGCCCTCAACGTCACCGTCACCGAGACCGTCGACAGCGGGCACGTGACCGCGTGGCCCGGAGCGGGCTACGAGCGCCCGATCACCTCGAACCTGAACTACACGGCCGGCCACTCCGTCCCGAACCTGGTGATCGTGCCGGTGGGCGAGGACGGCTACGTGGAGCTCTTCAACGGCGGCTGGAGCTCGGTGGACCTCATCGCCGACGTCACGGGCTACTTCACCCGGGCCTCGGACAGCGGCTACACCTCGATGACGCCCGCCCGCTTCGTGGACACCCGTGAGGGCACGGGCACGTCCAAGGGCATGCTCGCCTCCCGCAGCGCCTTCACGACCCGCATCGGCGGCCTGCAAGGAGTGCCCGAGAACATCACGGCCGTGGCACTGAACGTCACGGTGACCGAACCCCAGGGGCCGGGCCACCTGACCGCCTTCTCCGGCACCGGCCCCGTCCCGACGGCGTCGAACCTGAACTTCGTGCCCGGCCAGACGGTGGCCAACGCCGTGATCGTGCCGGTGGCCGCGGACGGAACGATCAAGATCTTCAACGGGGCCTGGTCGCCGACCCACGTGGTGGTCGACGTCGTCGGCTACTACAGCAAGGAGAGCAAGGCCGCCTTCCTGCCCTTCACCCCGTTCCGGACGCTGGACACCCGGGAGGAGGCGTACGGATGGCCCGGCGGCAGGTTCCGGGCCCGGGAGTACATCACGCAGGGCTTCACCCCCGACAGCGAGACCCCGACGGGTGTCGAGGCCTACGTGCTGAACGCCACCGTCACCGAGACCGGCGGCACCGGATTCCTCTCGGTGGCGCCGAGCCCCTACGCGCTGCCGGCGGAGGGCGGGCCGGCCGCACCCGCCGCGGCGCGCCCCGGCTCCTCCACCCTGAACTGGACGGCCGGCACGACCGTGCCGAACCTGGTGCAGGCGAGCGACGGCGACCACGGCGTCATCGACTTCTGGAACCAGGGCCACGAGGACGCCGACCTGGTGCTCGACGTCTTCGGCGTCTACCAGACGAAGTGACCCCCGGGGGTGGCGCGCACGGGCGCGTCACCCCTCCCGCAGGGTCTACACGCCGGCCGGCAGGACGTGGTCGCCGGTCTTGTCGGTGCTCAGGCACAGCGAGCAGACCACCGCCTCGTGGGTGACGCAGGCCGTGAGGTCGGGACGCTCGTAGGACTGGTGGCAGACGTGGCAGTCGAGGGTGGCCCCGCTCGGGTTGCCGTCGGCGTCCAGCAGGGGCTCGGCGATGCCGTCGTCGGTGCGGCGCAGGTAGTAGCGGCCCCGGGTGACCACGGCCATCAACGGGGTGAGCACGAAGGCGATGACCGCCGCGGCCACGGGCGAGTACGGCTGGAGGGTGTCGCCGAGGAGGTGGAAGTACATGGCGATCGACAGGCCCGACGCGGCGACGAAGGCCACGACCCCGACCGGATTGACCGCGTGCAGCATGCCGCGGCGGAACTCCGGCTGGAGCGGGGACAGCTTCAGCACGTACTTGTTGACGCCGATGTCGGTGGCCACGGTGACCACCCACGCGATCGCGCAGTTCGAGTAGAAGCCCAGGACGCCGTTGAGGAAGCTGAACATGTCGGCCTCCATCAGCACGAGTGCGAAGGCCAGGTTGACCAGGACGAAGACCATGCGGCCGGGGTAGTGCCCGGTGACGCGGGTGAAGGAGTTCGTCCAGGCCAGCGATCCGGAGTACGCGTTCGTCACGTTGATCTTGATCTGACTGATGACCACCAGGACCACGGCCAGCGGGATGACCAGCCAGGACGGCATCATCGCCTCGAAGGCGCCGCGGAACTGCTGGATGGGCTCCGGAGCGGCGACCGGCCCGACCTCGGCGAGGATGTAGACGGCGAGGAAGACGCCGATGGCCTGCTTGAGCGCACCGAGGACGACCCAGCCCGGTCCGGCCATGACCACGGCGGTCCACCAGGCGCGCTTGTTCGCCTCGGTCCTGGGCGGCATGAAGCGCAGGTAGTCGATCTGTTCGCCGATCTGCGCGATCAAGGACAGGCAGACACCCGCTCCGAGCATGACGGAGGCGGTGTTGACGGCGCCGTCGCCGTCCGTGCCGGGGTAGGCCAGGAAGCGGTCGACCGTGCCGGGGTCGTTGGCGATCAGGTAGACCAGCGGAGCGACCATGAGCAGCAGCCAGATCGGGGTGGTCCACACCTGGAGCTTGCTGAGCGCCTTCATGCCGTACACGACCAGCGGGATCACCATGAGCGTGGAGACGGCGTAGCCCAGCCACAGCGGCAGTCCGAGGCCGATTTCGAGGCCCTGCGCCATGATCGAGCCTTCGAGGGCGAAGAAGATGAAGGTGAAGCTGGCGAAGATGATGCTGGTCAGGACCGAGCCGTAGTAGCCGAATCCCGAGCCGCGGGTGATCAGGTCCAGGTCGATGTTGTAGCGCGCGCCGTAGTAGGCGAGGGGGAAGCCGGTGACGAAGATGACGACCGCTGCGAGCGCGATGGCCAGGAGCGCGTTGCTGGTCCCGTGGGCCAGGCCGATGCCGGCGCCGATGGAGAAGTCGGCCATGTAGGCGATGCCGCCGAGGGCCGTGGTGGCCACGACCATGGGGGTCCAGCGGCGGTAACTGCGGGGTGCGAAGCGGAGGGTGTAGTCCTCCAGCGTCTCCTTGACCGCCTGGTCGGCAGTGGTCTCGGCCCTGCCGGCCGCGTCGGCTGCGCCGGCCGTGTCGGCCTTGTCCGTTCTCGGCCGTGGTGACTCGGTGGTGCTCATGCCACGCCTCCCGGTGGGGCTGGGTGCAGGTGCTGCGACGACGTGCGGAGCCCCGTGTGACGCCATTGGCAGGACGGGGAGTGACGGGCCGTCATGAGGGGTCTCCGACGACCCGGTTCAAGGCGTTGGTCCTACGGACGGTCACGGTAGGAAGCGGTTGTTACCCCGGGTGCGCGATGCGGTGAACACCGTGTTGCCGCAGGCGACGAGGCTGTTACGCACACCGCGCGCAGCCCCTGTCAGTGGGTGCGTCTAGCGTTGCGCCATGATCTGGACCGCCATCGAGGACACCCTCCCGCCCGTGCCTCCCGCGCGGCGGCTCGACGCCGCGCCCGAGGGGCTCGCCGAGACCGTCGGGCTGACGGCGGCCCACCTCGACTCCCGTGCTCACACCGTTGAGGACTTCGAGCGCTCCCTCGACGGGCTGGTACGGCACGCCCACCGCGACCGCTACCCGCTCGCGCGCGCCCTCTCCTCCGCCCTGGGCCACCGCTACAAGGAGCAGGAGATCGAGGCGCAGCGCCTGGGCGGCGTGGACGCCGTGGTGGCCTCGCTGTTGTGGCTGGTCCCGGGTTACAGCCTCAAGCCCGAGTACGTGCGCCGCCATCGGGGGCACGAGGAGTGCGCGCAGGAAGGCCTGGAGCTGGTGATCGCCGCGCGGCTGCGCGAGGTCGGGTACACGCTCATGTCCAAGGACCCGCTGCCGTTCCTGCTGTCCACGCCCACCTGGGACACGGGCGCGCTGGAGGCGGCTGAACTGGTCGAACGGCTCACCGAGTACCGGCGGCTGGGCGTCCGGCCCGGCCCGGCCGACTTCGGGCAGGCGCTGCTGCGCATACGCCGCGGCGACCCCGCGGCCGGGGCGGCCGCCGAAGCCGCGGCCCGCCTCGGCACCGCCGAAGGCGCCCGGCTCGCCGCCTGGCTCGGGCCGGACGGCGCACCGGCCCCGGCGCTGCGCCGCGTCGTCGAACCCGACCCACAGGTACACAGGGCCTGGCAGCGGATCGGCACCACCGCCGCACAGGTCGCCTTTCTCACCGGTGAACGGCCGGCCCTGCAGCGGGAGTTCCCGGAATCCTTCCACTGGCTGGGCCGCCCGCACGAGGGATTCACCCAGTGCTACCACTGGCACCAGGGCCACGCCGTACGGGCGTCGGTGCTGCCCGAGGACCGGGACACCCAGGCCGCGTGGCTCCTGCCGCACATCACACTGGCCGCGACCGCCGACGACCACGGCGGCGCGTGGATGCTGCCGCACCTCGCCCTGCTGGGCGGGCCCGCGGGGCCGGCCCTGCACGCCGCCGTGGCGGCGGGACTGGGCGGCCGGTACGCGGACAGCCGCCGCCCGGCGGTGGAGGCACTGCTGGCGCTGGCCGCCCGGGGCGAGCTCGACGCCCCGCTGCTCGGCCGCGAGCTCGCCGCCATGACGGCGCTGGGCACGGTCAAGCCCAACCGGCTTGCGGACGCGGCCCGTTCCGCCGCGGCAGCGGGTGCGCACGCGACCGTGTGGACCGTCCTCGCCGAAGTACTCCCGGCCCTCCTGCCGTCGGTACGCGGCGCGGGCGAGGTACTGGCCGTCGCCGCCTCCTGCGCGGAACGCTCCGGAGCCACGGGCCCGGTTCCCGAAGCAGTGGCGGTGGCCGCGGCCCGGCGCGGCACGTCCGCAGTGGTCGCCGAGGCCCGCCGGCTGAGCGCCGCCCTCACCGGCGGGTGAGCCGGGCCGTCCCCCCGGCTCCTGCCGGCCACCGAAACTCAAGATCACCGACAGCGGGTCACCCCCTACGATCATGTGCATGATCGAAGGAAAGCTGGTGAGGCTGCGCGCACTGCGCGCGCAGGACGCGGAACACCACCTCAGGTGGCGCAACGACCCGCGTGGTTGACGGTACGGACGGAGCCGCGGGCGCCCAGGACGGCGGCGGCCCACAGGGCCGATGCCTCGGAGGGGTGCCAGGCCAGCGCACGGCCGGCCGCCGAGACCGCGGCCGGCCCCGGGATGTGGGGGTGGCGTCCGGCGAGGCGCCCGAGCAGGGACCGCTCGTCGATCTCCCCGTCGAGGCCGGGGCCCGCGACATGAACGGTCGTCGGGAGTCCGGTGAGGTGGCAGGCGGCGAGGGTGAGGGCGTCCCCGAACGGGCTGCACAGACCGGGCTCGTCGCCGTGCGTGAGGATGTCGCCGCCGATGTCCACGATGCGGATGCGGCCGCCCGATGCCGCGGCCGCAGCGCCGATCTGCCCGGCCAGGGCCTGCAGCCCCCGGGAGGGGTCGAGCAGCAGCAGCCGGGCCGGGAGGTCCCGGGCCAGAGCGGGAAGGGTGGATCCGGCCGGGCGTCGGGCACGCGTGGCAGGGCTGAAGGCCGGGGCGCCGCCCGCATCACGGACGAGCCCGGTGAAATGCTCCTCCCCGAGCGGGCCGTGCGTGGGATCGACCTCGGGGCGCTCCCACGCGTACGTGGCGATCAGCGCCGCCTCCGGGGCCGCGGTGAGGGTGCGAGCGGCGATCAGGGTGCCGAGGGGGTCCCCGCCCCCGCCCGCCGCGACGTACAGGTCGCTCACGCCACGCCCTCGCGCAGGTCGACGCCGTGATCCGCACGGGAGTGGCCCCCATGTTCCTGCGGGCGCGGACGTTCGCCGCGTGCAGGTTCTCGTAGTACGCGCGGTCGAGCCCCTTGACGGTCCCGGAGTAGAACATCCAGGACAGGACGTCGCGGTACTTGAAGCCCCTGGGGGTGAGCCGGATGCGGCGGCCGAGCCGGTGCAGGAGGCCGTTGTCCTCGGCGGCGTCCAGGATCGGCTCGAACTCCTCGGCGTGCGCCGCGTCGGCGTGCGCCGCGAACACCGCGAGTTCACCGCGAACGGCCCGGACGTACGCCACCTGGCCCTCGCGGACTGCGCCGAGGACGCCGGGGTCCTGCTCGCCGGCCACCAGCAGGACCACGGCCACGACCAGGACGGCATCGACGCGATGACCGCCCTGCTCAAACGCCAGGCGGCGGCGATGGGCAGCGCCGCACGCGTGGTGGCCGCCTGCGACGGCCCGCGCATGGCCGGCTTCTGCCTGTACTACAACTACGCGTCCACCACGTGGATCCGCGCGGTCGCCGTCGACCGCACCCGCGCCGCACCCCACCTGTACTTCAACCTCATGTACTACCTGCCCATCCAGGACGCCTACGCCCACGGCTCGACGGCCCTGCACGCAGGAATGACGACCGTCGAGGCCAAGCGCCGCCGCGGCGCCGTCGTCACGGGCCTGACGCCCTGGCCGACCGGCAGCGGCCGGCCCCGAAGGCATGAAACGGGCACACGGTCCGGTGGCGCCCGGCGGAAGGTGTACCTGGGTACACCCCGCTTCGGCAGCCACGTACAAGGACCGGCCGGACCCCTGACGGCAGAGTCGGTGCGGGGCGTGACGAGCACGCCCCGCACCGGACCACGGGGAGGCCAGACGGCATGCCGGAGCACGAACAGCACCAGCAGCAGGCACACGAGCAGGGGCGTCGGCGGCCGCCGCGGACGGCATGGGCGGCGCAAGCAGGGGTGTTCCTCGCGGTCGCCTTCCTTGCGGCGGGGATGTGCGGAGCCCTCCAGCCCGCGACCGGCATCCCGCCCGAGGTGGTGCAACTGACGCAGTTCGGGCCCGCCGTCGCCGTGGCCGCCGTGGCGCTGCTGTGGCCGGGCCGGATCAGGGACCGGCTCGGGGGCACCCTGCCCACCCGCGACCGGGCCGGCGCAACGACCGGGCGCCGCGCCGCCCTGCTGCTCACCCCCGTCCTGATCACCGCCCTGTGCGTAGGCGGCGGCCTCCTCACATCCGGCTCGCTCCCCGTCACCAGCCCCCGGGCCTTCGCCCACCCCCTCGCCCTGGTCGTGGCCGCCCAACTCCTCGGCGCCTGCGCCGAGGAGATCGGATGGCGCTGCTACCTCCAGCCGCTGCTGCGCACCCGCTTCGGCCCGGTCACCGCCTCCGCGCTGGTCGGGGTCGTCTGGGGCCTGTGGCACGTACCGGTCCTCGCGCAGGAGCCCGCCTTCGCCGCCGGGTTCCTGCTGGCCACCACCGCGATGTCCGTCATCCTCGGCCTGGCCCTGGAAGGCGTACGGAGCAACCGCCTGCTGCTCGCGGGCGGCTTCCACACCCTGATCAACCTCGGCATGCTGTACGTGACCGACGAGACGGCCGCGGCGACGGCGCCCATGCTGATCCTCGGAGCCGCGAGCCTGGCCGCCGCGCTCCCGTGGATCGCCGCCGCCCGCCGGACGGCGCACACGGCGCCGGATAAGATCATTGTCGCAACGGCGCCCGGAGCGCGCTGACATGACGAGGCGACAGGTGGGAATGGCGGCGCAGGGGACCAGGCGGCGGCCCGGCATCCGGGGTGTGCCGGCCGACATCGGCCGCTGCCAGCTGCTGTCCCTCGCCGCGTTCGCCGTGTCCGGGGCCGGCGCCCTCGTGATCGGGGCCCTGCTGCTCCTGCCCGTCGGCGTCGGCTTCCTCCTGCTGCCTCCCGCCGCGACGGTCCTGCGCCGGATGTCCGACCGCTACCGCGACCGGGCCGCCCGCCGGACGGGGACGGTGATCAGCCCGCCGCGACCGCTCCCACCCCTGCCCACCGGTCCAGGAGGCCGCGGCCGGCGGGCCCTCGCGCTCCTCGGCGACGCCGGGTTCTGGCACGACCTGCGCTGGGCCTGGGCGGAGCCGTGGACGGGCGCGCTGCTCGCCGCCGGGCCGCCGGCCCTCGTCTGGTACGGGCTCTTCGGCGCGGCCGTCCAGCCCTTCGTCTGGCGGCGCCTGGGCGAGGGCAACTGGTACGCCTTCGTCCTGGTCGACTCCACGACGGGGATGCTCGCCGCGCTCGTCCTCGGCCTCGGGTTCACGGCCGCCGGACTGCGTCTGGCCCCCGCCGTCCTGCGGCTGCACGCGCGCTGGAGCGGGCGGCTGCTGGCCGCCCCGTACACCACCGAACTCGTCCGCCGCATCGAGCACCTCGCCGGATCCCGCGCCGACGTCCTCGATGTCCAGGCCGCCGAACTGCGGCGCATCGAACGGGACCTGCACGACGGCGCGCAGGCCCGGCTCGTCGCCCTGGGCATGACCCTGGACGAGGCCACCCGCCTCCTCGACCACGACCTGCCGGCCGCCCGCGCCCTGCTGCAGGAGGTACGGGCCACCTCCCAGCGGGCCCTCCAGGACCTGCGCGAGCTCGTCCACGGCGTGCTGCCGCCGATCCTCGCCGACCGGGGCCTCGGCGACGCGGTGCGCTCGCTGGCCCTCGACAGCCACCTCGACGTGCACGTGGAGGCGGCCCTGCCCGGCCGGCTCCCGGCCCCCGTCGAGTCGGCCGGCTACTTCGCCGTCGCGGAGCTGCTCGCCAACGCCGCCAAGCACTCCGGCGCCCCCGAGGTCCGCATCCGCCTGGGCCACACCGCCGGCGTCCTGCGCGTGACGGTGGCCGACGAAGGCCGCGGCGGCGCCGACCCCGACGGAAGCGGCCTGCGGGGCCTGCGGCGCCGCATCGAACCCTTCGACGGAACCCTCGTCCTGCACAGCCCGCGGGGCGGCCCGACCACCGCGACCTTGGAGATACCGTGCGCGTCGTCCTTGCCGAAGACCTCTTCCTCCTCCGGGACGGGTTGACGCGCACCCTCCAGGACCACGGCTTCGACGTCATCGCAGCCGTCGACAACGGACCCGCCCTGCTCAGGACGCTCCTCCAGGAGGAGCCGGACGTGGCCGTGGTCGACATCCGGCTGCCACCCACCTTCACCGACGAAGGCCTCCAGGCGGCCTTGGAAGCCCGCCGGTCCCGGCCGGCGCTGCCGGTCCTCGTCCTGTCCCAGTACGTGGACCAGCTCTACGCGCACGAACTGCTCGCCGGAGGTGAGGGAGCCATCGGCTACCTCCTCAAGGACCGGATCACGCACACCACCCAGTTCGTCGACGCGGTACGCACCGTGGCCGCGGGCGGCACGGTGATGGACCCGCAGGTCATCGCACGGCTGCTGGCCCGCAGCGATGCCCGCGGCACCACGGCGGAGCTCACGCCGCGCGAGCTGGACGTGCTGCGCCTCATGGCCGAGGGCCGCTCCAACGCGGCCGTCGCGGGGGCCCTGTTCATCAGCGAGAGCGCGGTCGCCAAGCACACCGCGGCCATCTTCACCAAGCTCCGGATCGAACCGTCCGCGGACGACAACCGCCGCGTCCTGGCGGTCCTGGCCTACCTGAAGCGGTAGTGGAGCCCGACGGGGGAGACCGCGGCGCCGGTTCGACCGGGGCTGTCCCGCCCGGGCTGCCGGATTCGCGCCGGGTCAGTTCGGCTCGGACGCACGCTCCTGCTGCAGCGTGCGCAGGAGGTCGAAGGCGGGGCGGTCCACCGGGCGGCCGCTGGTGTTGCCGAGGGCGATGACGGCGAGCCGCTTCTCCGGGTCGAAGCCCACGAAGGAGGAGAAGCCCCCCGTCCCGCCGTTGTGCCAGATCTGGAGGTGGGCGCCCTGCCGGGGGTGGAGGCGGTGCGCCATCCACCCGAGGTGCACCCGGGCGAAGGGGCTCGTGCGGTGCTCCACCGAGCGGCTCAGGCGGATCGCCTCGGCGAGCTCTTCGGGGCCGCCGTCCAACTGGGCCCGTACGAAGGCCACCAGGTCGGTCGCGGTCGACCGCAGGGCGCCGGCGCCCGCCAGATCGGCGAGGTGCCACGGTGAGACGGGCCGCCCGCGCCGCGCGTGGCCCTGCGCGCTGCGTCGCGAACGGGCCCCGCCCAACGTCACGACGGTGTCCGTCATGCCCAACGGGGCGCAGATCTCCAGGGTGATGAGCGACTCGTAGTCCGTACCGGCCCGGCGCGCGAGGGCAAGCCCCAGCAGTCCGGCTCCGAGATTGGAGTAGCGGAAGCGCTTGCCCGGCACGGCCCCGAGGCGCGTCCTGGCTAGTCCGGCCAGCAGGGCGTCGGCCGTGCAGTCGGCGTACGGATCCGGCTTGGACGGGTGAAGCAGGGCCGGGAGCAGCATGCCCCGGGGCAGTCGCGGCAGGCCGGAGGTGTGGGTGGCCAGGTGCTGCAGGGAGATCTGCCGGCCGTCGCGCGACGGTACGGACGTCCCGGCGGGCAGCAGATCGGCGAGCGGCTCGTCCAGCCCCGCCCGGCCGGTGGACGCCAGCCGTGCCAGGGCCAGGGCCGTGAACGGCTTCGTCACCGAACCGATCTCGAACAGGGTGTCGGGCCCGGGGGTGCGGCCGTCGTCCGCGCCGGTGCTCCCGGCGCCCCGGATCTCCACGACGTCTTCCGCCACCGCGGCCACCACCACGCCGACGTGCTTCTCGGCCAGCCGGTCCGCGGTCTGCTGGGCGAGGGTTCCGAGTTCTTGTGCCATGACGAACATCATCGCGGCGCCGATCCTTCGGCCGGTGCGCCGGGATGATGATTTCCGGCGGCCGCTACTCAGACCTGAGCAGTACGGAACCAGCCGTGCCGTCCCATGGTGCGGTCGCTGTCGGTGTCGGACACCCCGCAGGTGACCAGTTGGGCGACCTGCTGTTCGCGCAAGGTGAGGCCGTACGCGTCCGTCAGGATCCCGATGACGTGCTCGGGACGGCCGCGGGTGGTGACGGGAGCGGAAACCGGCTTGCACCGCCCTGTCGCAGGCGTGAAGCTCGCCCCCATGACCACAGACCCTGTCGTGCGTCCGGCCCGGCCGGCCGATGCCCGTGCCTTGGCCGAGCTGCGCTGGACGTTCAAGCAGGAGGACTTCGGAGGGCGAGCGCCGACCCCCGCCCGGGACGTGGCAGAGGCCGAGCGGTGGATCCGCGACCGGCTCGGCGACGGCCGTTGGCTGGCCTGGGTCGCGGAGGGCGGGGGTGGAATCCGCGGTCACGTGTTCCTCTGCCTGGTGGAGCGGATGCCGGAGCCCTACGAGGACAACAACGCGGTCGGCTACGTCACGAACTTCTTCGTCATGCCGGCGTACCGGAACAAGGGGGTCGGCTCGGCCCTCCTCGCGGCGCTCCGGGAGCATGCACGCGGCGCCGGCCTCGACGGTCTGATCGTCTGGCCGTCGGAGCGCAGCGCCCCGCTCTACCAGCGCCTCGGATTCCTGCCCCCGGAGGAACTGCTGGAGCTTCCGCTCGGCACCTGACGGACCTGCGGCCGCCGTCGGCTCCGGCGGGAGCCGCTCCCGCCGGGGTCAACGGTGCGCCGGGGCGCCGTCGCCCATGGACATCAGGCCGCGCAGTCCGTCACGGAGCATCCCGGGATCGATCCCGCCGAACAGCGCCTGCTGGGTGATGTACCCCTGGGCCGCCGCGATGAGGGTCCGCGCGATGTGTTCCGCGGGGACGTCGGAGGGAAGCATGCCCGCCTTCCGGTAGCTCTCCACGAGCCCCACCCACGCCCCGCTGATCTCCTCGTACCCGCGGCGCAGCAGGGCGGCGAGGTCCTCGTTGCGCAGGGTCTCGGTCCAGACCTGGAGCATCAGGCGGGGGAAGTCCCGGGGGCCGGCTCCGGGCTCTTCGGCCCGCACGTCCAGGATCGTGCCGAGGACCTCGGAGATCAGGAGGTCCGGGCCGGGCGGCGGGTCCTGTTCCGCCGCCGCCTCGAACGCGCCGCGGATCAGCACGAACGTCTCCTCGGCGATCGCGGCGATCAGTTCCTCCTTGCTGCGGAAGTAGCGGTAGACGGCGCCGGCGGACAGGTCCGCCTCCTTCAGCACGTCCTGCATGGACGTGGCGTGGAAGCCGTTGCGCGTGAAGCAGCGGGTTGCGCCGTCGAGGATCTGCCGGCGGCGGGCGTCGAGGTGCGCCTGGGATACACGTGCCATGCCCCCACGCTAAAACGAACATTCATTCTTGACAAGGAGGGGCGGTCGGCGCACAGTGGGCCCAGGACGTAAAACGAACGATCCTTCTCTTTGAATCGAGTCCCCGCCATGCCAGTGACACCCACCTCCCGCCACGCGGTCCCGGCCTCGCGCCGCGTCCTGGCCGTGATGGTGATGGTCCCGCTCCTTGCCGCGGTGGCCCTCTGGGCCTTCGCCTGGCCCGCCACCCGGATGGCCCCCCGCGACCTGCCCGTCGGCGTCGCCGGACCCGCTGCCGCGGCCGCACCGCTGGAGCAGCGGCTCGCCTCCCACGAGGGGGCCTTCGAGATCCACCGGTACGCCGACGAGGCCGCCGCCCGCACCGCCCTGGAGAACCGCGAGGTCTACGGCGCGGTCGTCGCCACCCCGCAGGGGCCGCACCTGCTGACCGCGTCCGCCGCGAGCCCCGCGGTTGCGCAGCTGCTGACGCAGGCCCTCACCTCCCGGGCGCCGGCCGGGGCGCAGGCCGTGCCCGTCACCGACGTGGTGCCGGCGCCCGCCGCCGACGCCCGCGGCACCGGCTTCGGCGCCAGCGTCCTGCCCCTCGCCCTCGCCGGGGTCGCGGCCGGAGCCCTCGTCTCCCTCAGCGGACTGCGCGGCGGCCGCGCCGCCACCGCCGTACTCGGCGCAGCGACCCTCGTCGGCCTGACCGGAGCCGCGCTCGCGCACAGCTGGCTGGGCGTCCTCACCGGCAACTGGTGGGCCGAGGCGGGGGTCCTCGCCCTGACCGTCGCGGCCATCGCCGGCGGCGTCGCGGGGCTCCACGCCCTTCTCGGCAAGGCGGGCATCGGCCTCGGCGTCCTGCTGATCGTCCTGCTCGGCAATCCGTTCTCCGGCGCCGCGGGGGCGCCGCAGCTGCTGCCCGAGCCCGCCGGGCTCATCGGTCAGTGGCTGCCGCCCGGCGCGGGCAGCTCCCTGCTCCGCTCGGTCGCCTTCTTCGACGGCGCCGCCGCGGCCGGGCCCGCGCTGGTCCTGTCCGTGTGGGCCGTGCTGGGCGTGACCGCCATCGTGTTCGCCGGTCGCCGTTCCGCCCCGGGCGCCCCGGCTGCCTCGTCCCTCCCGGCGCCCTCGGCCCCGGCGCCGGTGGATTCGGCTCCGGCCCCCGCTCCCCGGTCGTGACGCCGGACCCGGTATCCCCGTACCGTATTCATGAAGGTATTCACGGGTGCATACTCGGGTCATGGCAGACACGACTGTGAAGATCGACTCGGCGACCCGGGACCGGTTCGCCGCGGTGGCCGCCGCCCGGGGCATGAGCGTCCGCGCCTATCTGGCGGAGCTGGCCATCGAGGAGGAGAACCAGCTCGCACTGGGGAGGGCGACGGCCGTGTTCCGCGAGGTCGTCGGCCGGCCGGGCATCGCGGAGGCGTTCGACCGTGAGTTCGGCGGGCTGCCGCCGTCCGCCCGCGCGGACCGGGCGGCCTGATCTTGGAGCTGCACATCGACATCCGGTGGCTCCTGGACCGGCAGGAAGAACTCCTCGGCCAGGACCTCGGCGTGCTCGACTACTCGGGCCTGGTCGCCGCCGTCGCACGGCACCGCGTGAACACGCCCGCGCTGGCGACCGACCCACCCGACGCGTACTGGCGGGCAGCGGCACTGCTGGAGCAGATCGTGCTGCTGCGCCCGCTGCCCGCCAGGAACGAGTACTTCGGCTACGGCGTCGCCGTGGCCTACATCAGGGCCTCGGGCAAGGACGTGGACACGGCCTTCGAGCCGTGGCGGGACCTGATCACCGACATCCGCGGCCTGCGGCTGAACGTGTACGACGTTGCCGACCGGCTGCGCGCGATGCGCCCGGATTCCTGACCGGGGACGTGCCGGCCGCGGGGTTGCCCGAGACCGGTCAGGAATGGAGAAGCCACGGCCGCCGTGCGCCGCCTAGCGTGAGGGACATGACAACCACCACGCACACCGCGGCCCACACGTCCCCCGCCTCCCTCGCGTCCGTCACCCTCGAAGTGGCCGACCTGGAGGCCGCCCGCCGCTTCTACGGCGCCTTCGGCGTCGAGGCGTACGTACGCCTGCGGGCCTCCGACGCGCACTCCACCGGATTCCGCGGATTCACCCTGGGGCTCACCGTGTCCGGCCCCGCCACCGTCGACGGCTTCGTCGCGGCCGCGGTGGACGCCGGCGCCGCGGTGCTGAAGCCCGCCGCGAAGTCCCTGTGGGGCTACGGCGGCGTCGTCCAGGCCCCCGACGGGACGATCTGGAAGATCGCCACCTCGGCGAGGAAGGACACCGGTCCCGCCACCCGCGAGATCGACGAGGTCGTCCTGCTGATCGGCGTCGAGGACGTCAAGGCCACCCGGCAGTTCTACGTCGGGCGCGGCCTGACCGTGGCCAAGAGCTTCGGCGGCAAGTACGCCGAGTTCGCAGCCGGCGAGTCCGGCCCCGTCAAGCTGGCGCTGTACAAGCGCCGCGCCCTGGCCAAGGACCTCGGCGTCCCCGCCGACGGCACGGGCTCGCACCGCATCGTCCTCGGCGGCACTCCCGACGCCTTCACCGACCCGGACGGGTTCGCCTGGGAGGCCCCCGAGCCGCCCGCCCCGGCGCAGTCCTGACTCCCGGCCGGGCGGGGCCGGGTCAGGCCGCGCACGGCACCACGCGCGCGTTGTCGACGTACAGGCACAGCGCCCCGTCCTCGGGGCACCGCAGGCCGACCGAGACGCCCCGCAGCGCCCCGTCCGCGGCGAAGGCCAGGGCGACCGCCACGTGGAACACGTCGTGTCCCGCGGGGCAGCGGGGCAGGTCCGGCGGTTCGAAGCCCGGGCCCGGCGAGGCGGGCGGCAGCGGGACCTCGGAGGCCTCCAGTCGCCACGGGTAGTCGGCGGCGGGGTGCGCGTACCCGTCGGTGATGCCGAGCGGAATGCAGCAACCCACGCAGAAGCACTCGCCCTTGGCGACCTCGAACTCTTCCCCGGGACCGCACGTCTCGCACTCGGCGACCAGGATCTCGACGCGTCCGCCCGGTTCCGGGCGGACGGCATCCCGCAGCAGGCGCAGTACGTCCTCGGGGCCTGCGGAGGGCTCACCCGCCGTTCCGTGCGTCCAGGCGATCTCATGATCCATGGTGTGGATCCTCGCACGCAGCCCCGTGAGGTGATCATTTCGCGGGACGAAAATCAGCGGTGGGGGAGCGGCCGGACTGCTTGGATGCAGCCATGACCACTGATCTTCCCGCTGAATACGAGATATCCGCCGACTCCGCCAGGATCGATGCCGCCCTGGTCCACCGATGGCTGTCGCAGGACGCTTACTGGGCCCGTGACCGGTCCCGGGAGAAGCAGGACCGGGCCATCGCCGGTTCCCTGAACTTCGGCGTCTACGAGCGGGCCTCCGGTCAGCAGGTCGGCTATGCCCGCGTCGTGACCGACAAGGCCGACTTCGCCTGGCTCTGCGACGTGTACATCTCCCCGCAGGTGCGCGGCAAGGGAATCGGAACCGCGCTCGTGACCGCGGTGCGCGACCACCTCGCCCCGTACAACCTGCGCCGCATCCTGCTGGCCACCGCGGACGCGCACGAGATCTACGCCAAGATCGGCTTCGCCCCGCTGGAGGCGCCCGAGCGGTGGATGGCGCTGGGCCGGCAGTGAGCCGCCCGGCCCCGGCTACCCGACGGCCCTGTCCGCACGGAACGTGCGCCGGTACGCGGCCGGCGTCGTGCGCAGGGCCTCGTGGAAGCGCCGTCGCAGGTTGACGGCAGAGGAGAGACCGACCCGCCGCGCGATGGTCTCCACGGGCAGGTCGGTCTCCTCCAACAGCGCCCGGGTGGCGGCGATCCGCCGGTCCAGCAGCCACCGTCCGGGACTGATGCCCAGCTGCTCGGTGAAGCGCCGGGTCAGCGTGCGGGCCGATACCTGCGAGCGGGCCGCCATCTCGGCGACGCTGACGGGTCGGTCCAGCCGCCCGTCCAGCCACTCCAGCAGCGGTGCCAGCGAATCGGTGACCGGGCCGGAGGCGGGCAGCTCGGCGTACTGCAGCTGGCAGCCCTCGCGGTGCGGCGGCATCACCATCTGACGGGCGATCCGCATCGCGTACGCGGCGCCCTGATCGACCCTCACCAGGTGCAGGCAGAGGTCCACACCGGCTGCGGACCCGGCGCTGGTGGCGACGTCGCCGTGGTCGACGTAGAGCACGGCGGGGTCGACGCGGACCCGCGGGAACCGGGCGGACAGTTCGGCGGCCTGGGCCCAGTGGGTGGCTGCCCGCCGGCCGTCCAGCAGTCCCGCGGCGGCGAGCACGAAGGCGCCCGAGCAGAGGCCGACGACCCGCGCGCCGCGCGCATGCGCCCGGCGGACCGCCGAGACCACCGCCGACGGCACCTCCGTGCAGGCCGGCTGCCGCCGGCCGGGGACCAGGACGGTGTCGGCGCGCTCCAACGCGTCCAGGCCGGTCGTGACCAGCATGTCGTAGCCGGCCTCGGTCCGCACCGGACCGGGAAGCTCGGTACAGACCTCGAACGCGTAGCGGGCGGGGACCGCCGGGCCGTGGTCGCCGAACACCTCGCTCGCGCAGGCCAGGGGGAAC